>CAUJHQ010000114.1 GCA_963204815.1 Pseudomonadota bacterium
GCGCACGCCGATGAGCTGGAGCAACACCACGGGCACCGCCGGCTTCACCAGCGGCACGCCGTACCGTTCGCTGTCGACCAACTACACCGCCTTCAACGCCGCCGCGCAGCAGGCCGACCCGAACTCGCTGCTGGCGCACTACCAGGCGATGCTCGCGCTGCGCAACGGGTTTCCGTCGATCGCCGCCGGCTCGTACGAGAACGCCACGGCGAGCGGCACGGTGATGAGCTTCCAGCGCGCGCTCGGCGACGAGCGCACCGTCGTCGTCATCAACTACGGCGCGGGCGCGGCGACGGCCACCGTGGGCGGCCTGCCGGCGAACGCCGTGCTGGTGAGTGCCCACCCGGCCGGCGCCGCCGGCCTGACGGTGAATGCGAGCGGCAGCGCCAGCGTGCCGATGGACGCGCAGTCGGTGCGCGTGTTCAGGGTGCGGCTGCCGCCGGCCTAGAGGCGGTCGAGCAGCTCGCGCCGCTTCTGCTGGTATTCGTCCTCGGTGATGAGGTTGCGCTCGCGCAGGCGCTTGAGCGTGGCCAGGCGTTCCTCGATGTCGCTCGACGCGGCGGCCGGCCGGGCCGGTGAAGGCACCGGTGCCGGCGCCGCCACTGCGGGCGCCGGCGGCGGGCTCGCGACGGGCGCCGGGGCGGCCGCGGGCACGGGCGCGGGAGCAGGCACGGGCGCCGCCGCCACCGGCGCACCGCGCAGCACGGCTTCGAGCGCCAGCGCGAACGGCAGCGCGCTCGGCGTGCTCACGCCGCCGCCCGGTGGCAGCCCGACGCGGGCGCCGTTGTCGGGCGTCAGCCCGGTGAGCGCCGCGCCGCCCGCGAGCTGCGCCTTCTGCTGCGCCGCGTTCGGCGCCAGCAGGTCCACCACGGCCGTGGCGGGCGCCTTGTCGCCGCGGTAGCCCACGCCGTCCTGCGGCTGGCCGGGGGCCGGCTGCAGCGCGCCCAGCGTCGGCACGGCCGCGCCGCGCCCGAACGCGGCGCCGAGTTCGGCCTCGACCGCCAGCTTCGCGGCCGTCACGAGGCCGACGACGGATGCCGCGCCCGCCTGCGCCGGCGTGACGAAGCGGCCCGGCACCGCGAACGACACGCTGCGCCCGCGCACCCGCACGTCGGTGGCGAAGAAGACGCGGCGGTCGAGCTCGGCGTCGAGCGCGGCTTCGGCGATCACGCCGGTGGCGGCGAGCGCCTCGCGCAGCTGGCGCCGCATCAGCTCGGGGCGCGGCGTCAGCACGACGGCCTTGTCCCAGGCGTGCGCGGCGTCGATGCGGGCACCGCGCCCGGGCAGCGTGGCCGTCATGCCGGCGCCGGGCACGCGGTCGAGGTCGAGATAGAGGTCGAGGTTGAAGGCGTAGAAGCCGCGCCGCGCGAAGACGCCGAGGTCCTCGCTGCCCAGCCCCGGCCCGCGTGCGGTGGAGGGGTGGCGCACCGGGTTCGCGAAGGTCGCCTCCACGCGCAGGCCATCGCCTTCGGCGGCGATGCGCAACGAGCGCAGGTCGAGGTCGCCGGGCGCGAAGGCGCTGTCGCGCGGCAGCGAGAGCGTGCCGTCGCCGTCGTCGTCGCCCGCCGGGTCGGCGATCGTGATCGGCAGTGCCGCCTGGGCCATCACCGCCAGCGGCAGCAGCAGCGCCGCCAGCGGCAGCATCTTCGGGGTCGGGCGGGTCTTCATCGGCAGGGTCTCGTCAGGCATGCCGCGACGGTACACGCCCGCGGCGGCCGGAAAGGAAAAGGGCCCTTCCGCGCTGGAAGGGCCCCGGGGTCAGGCGCGTTCGCGGTCGATCAGAAGATCGCCTTCACGAAAGCCTTCATGCGGTACTGCTTGATGTCGACCGGTGTGCCGGCCTCGTCGGGGTCGCCGTCGCCCTTCACCCACTGCGACAGCACGCCGGTCTCGAAGCCCGCCAGGTTGTAGGCCAGGCGCAGGCTCCAGATGTTCTTCTTGTTGTTGATCTCGGCGCCGGACTTCGTGATGTCGCGCTTGTACGAGCCGTACGAGATGCTGCCGTACAGGTCGTTGAAGAGCTGGTTGCCGGCGCTCAGCGTGATGCCGGTGTCCTTCGTGTCGCGGTCGTCGGTGGCGTTGCTCTGCTGGCCCTTGTTCTTGTCGTCGACCAGCTTGTACTTGGCGCCGAGCTCGATGCCGCCCATCACCGGCACCACGTAGCCCGCCTTGAAGACGGCGATGCTGGTCTTGCGGTCGTTGTTGAGCGCGAAGTAGTTCGACAGCGGGCCGGTGGCCGAGAGGTCCTGGCCGTTGTAGTTGTAGTCCAGGCGCGTGTACTCGCCGGCCAGCGCCACCTTGGCGATCTCGTAGTTGGCCTGCAGCGTGAGGCCCTTCCAGCCCTGCACCGATTCGGCCGGCGCCTCGTCGAAGTCCATGAAGGCGTTGTCCACCAGGCCATTGGCGCCGGCGGCGAGGCCGCTGTCGCTGCGGCAGACGCCGCCGCCACCGACCGCGCACTTCGCCGACGACGGCGCCTGCTGGTAGTCCTTCGCGGCGCCGCCGAGCCAGATCGACTGGCCCCAGCCGTACCAGGCCGATTCGGAGCCCTCGGTCAGCAGCACGTCGGTCTCGCGGCGCGAGGCGGTGTTGCTGTAGAAGCCGGCGCCGATGTTGAACAGCTGGAAGTTCAGCCCGAGGCCGGGCGCCAGGTTGTTCAGGCCGACGTCGATCTTCCACGCGGTGCCGTTGATGTCCGACTTCGGGCTGTTGATCCAGGGCTGGTCGAACAGCGGCGCCTTGTAGCTCGAGCGGTAGACCGCACCCTTCAGGTCGACGACGTCGAGCACGTTGCCCTCGCCCTTCAGCATCAGCACCTTGCTCTTGGCGAACGTCTCGCGCTCGCGGCCGTCGTTCGGCGTCGTGTCGGCGGCAAGCTGGTGGTCGTTGAACCACTGGTAGCTGCCGGTCACCTTGGCCGGGCCGAAGGCGGCCTTGGCCTGCGCGATGTAGACCGCTTCCTGGAACTGCGTGTCGTCGGTGGTGCAGCAGCTCGGGCCCTGGCCGTAGTTGCTCTGCAGGTAGTTCGGCAGCGACAGGCGGCCGAACTCCCAGCTGCCGCCCTTGAAGCCGAGGCCGCCCTTGAAGTACAGGCCGTTGTAGTTGTCGCGGTCGATGTAGCGCACCTGGCCGACCGTGAACGGGTCGAACATGCCCCAGTCGGACGAGCCGATCAGCGCCTGGTCGAGCCAGGCATAGCCCGGCGTCAGCAGCACGTAGGCGCCGCGCAGCTTCATCCACTTGGCGCGCACGCCGGAGGTCTCGTCGGCGAAGCCGAAGTCGGTCCAGTAGCCGGCCGGGCTGCGGCTCTGGATGCGCACGCCGGCTTCCACCTGCTTGCTGATCGTCGCCTTGATGCGCAGTTCGAACTCGGTCCACTGGCCGCTGTCGGCGCCGCTGGCGGTGTCGCCGCTGGCCAGGCTGATGCGGCGCTGGTCGCCGTCGAGGAACTTCATGTAGATGTTCGAGCCGCTGAAGTCCAGGCCGGCCGCGAACGACGGGGCCGCCAGCAGCAGACCGAGGGCGGCCGCCAGCGGGGTGAGGGTGAGCTTCTTCATCGTGGTGTCTCCTTGGGGGATGGGGGTCACTTCTTGATCAGCTTGAGCGTGGCCTTCTTCGTCGGCTCGCCGTTCGGGCCGCAGGTGAAGGCCAGCATGTCGGCCTGCTTGGCGTCGCCGCTGTCGAGCACGTCCATCGCGTGCGGGTCGCAGTCGCCGTCGTGGCCGCCGCCGAAGCGGTGCTGGCCTTCGTACTCGTTGACCTTGCGGGTCAGGAAGTCGGTGGCGGCGGGGAAGCCTTCGTTGGACTGCATCACGACCTGGTACGACCAGCCGTCGACGTTGCCGTCGCCGCCCAGCTCGGCCAGCGGCACGCTGCCGCCGATGCTGCGGCCGCGGCCGCGCGTGATGTTGGGCACGACCACGTCCTTCGCGAACTTGGCGGCCTTGGCCTCGGCCTCGCCGGTGACGCGCGCCTTCTTCTGCGGCGACAGCACGACGACCTTGTTCCACTCGCTGCCGGGCGCGAAAGCGACGTTCAGCCCCGGGGGCGCGTCGGTGTAGCCGCCGGGCGCGCCGGTCTTGATGAAGATGAAGATCATCTGCACCGCGAAGCCGCCGCCCATGCCCCACGGGTCTTCGAGCTGGGCCGCGACGTCGACCGTGAAGTCGACGTTGCCGCCGCTCTTGACGGCGCTGAACTTGGTGATGTCGAACGAGCCGGCCTTGTAGACGCCGTCGGTCGGGTAGGTGTAGTTGCCGGGGCCCTTGTCGTCGCCGCGCGGGTCGGTGAACTCGACGGCGTGCGCGGCGCCGGCGAAGGCCAGCGCGGCGGCCAGGCCCAGGGCGTGCAGGATGGGGCGGTTCTTCATGCTGAGGTCTCCTCGGGGGAATGGGTGCAGAGGGCTACTTCACGCTGCCGGCGGTGAGGCCGGAGACGAGGTACTTCTGCAGGTACAGGAACAGGATCACGACGGGCAGCGACACGATCACCGAACCGGCGGCGAAGAAGCCCCACTGGGAGGAGAAGCCCCCCACGAAGAACCGCAGGCCGACCGGGGCCGTGTACATGGACTCGGCCTCCAGGAACACGGAGGCGAGGATGAATTCGTTCCACGCCGTCATGAACGAGAACAGCGCGGTGATGGCGATCGCCGGCTTGGCCAGCGGCAGGATGATGCGCAGGAAGATCGTCTGGCGCGACGCGCCGTCGATCACCGCGGACTCCTCGATGTCGATCGGGATGGTGTCGAAGTAGCCCTTGAGCATCCACACGCAGAACGGGATCGCGGTGGTGGCGTAGACGATGACGAGGCCCCAGAAGGTGTTCCCGAGCCCGAGCCACTTGACGATGATGATGAACAGCGGGATCAGCATCAGCGTGCCCGGGAACATCTGCGACACCAGGAAGGCAAGCATGCCGCCGTCGCGGCCGGGGAAGCGGAAGCGGCTGAACGCATAGGCCGCGGTGCAGGCGAGGAAGACGCCGAGCACGGTGGTCATCACCGACACCATGACGCTGTTGAGAAGCCAGCGGCCGAAGGGCTGCTCGGTCATCACGTCGACGAAGTTCTTCAGCGAGAAGTGCGCCGGCCACGGCAGCACGCCGCGCGCGCGCTCGAGGAAGCTCGGGTCCTTCGGCAGGTCGACGATGCCGACGCTCTGCTGGCCCGAGAACGCGAGCGCCAGCACCCACAGCACGGGGTAGATCGTGACCAGCGTGAAGCTGATCAGGCCGGCATGGATCCAGAGGTGGTTGGGTTTGCGGACCATGGGCCTAGTCTCAGTTGCACCGCCGCGCGTGCGCAACGCAGCGCGAGATCGGGCCGGTGGGGCGCTCTGCTCCGCTCATGTCCCCCGGCGTCGAGCTGCGCTCGCCGCCTCCTCCTCTTACTTCGCTCCGCAGAACGCCCCACCGGCCCGATCCACCACCGCCCGCGGTGTTCCACGATCGATCACCGACGGCGGTGCCAGCCGAGGACGTGGGGTGCCCGGCGCAGCGAAGTAAGAGGAGGAGGACGCGACCGCAGGTCGTGTCCGGGGGACATGAGCGGAGCCGGGCACCCCGCGGCCTCGGCGCGCGCGGTGCCGGCACGTACACGATCGGTGCGGCCAGCATCAGTACGACTCCGTCGCTCGCGTGATCCGCGTCTGGAAGTAGCCGTAGACGAGCAGGATCACGAAGATCACCGTCGAGTAGGCCGCGGCGTAGGCGTACTGGTATTGCTCGAACGCAATCTTGTACGCCTTCGTGATCAGGATCTCGTTGGCGCCCGCGGGCTCGCCGCCGCTGACGAGAAAGATGATGTTGAACATGTTGAAGGTCCACACCACCGACAGCACCACCGCCGGCACCAGCGTGGGCCGCAGCAGCGGCAGCGTGATGCTCTTCAGCTGCTGCCAGCGCGTGGCGCCCTCCACTTCCGCGGCCTCGTACATGTCGCGCGGGATCGACTGCAATGCGCCCAGGATCACGACCATCATGAACGGGAAGCTCAGCCAGCCGTTCGTCACCAGGCCGGTCATGAAGGCGCTGACGACGCTGTCGAACCAGGCCACCGGCTCGAGGCCGAACATCTGCAGCATCTGGTTGATGACGCCGAACTGCGGGTGGAACATGCCGCGCCAGACCAGCGCGGTGATGTAGTTCGGGATCGCCCACGGCAGGATCAGCAGCACGCGGTAGATCGCCTTGCCCTTCAGGCCATCGGTATTGAGCGCCAGCGCGAGGATGAAGCCGACGCTCACGCCGACGGTGACGTTGGTGACGGTCCAGATCACCGTCATCATCAGCGTCCAGTAGAAGTTCTGGTAGTTGACGACGGTGCCTTCGGCGCTCTTCGTGACGATGTTGAAGTCGCCGAGGATCGCAATGAAGTTGTCCAGCCCGATCCAGCGCTCGCGGAACGGCGCGCTCTCGTTGAACAGCGTGGTGTCGGTGAACGCGAGGCCGATGCCGTAGAAGAACGGGAAGAACACCAGCACCAGCATGCCGATCATCGCCGGCGCCACGTAGGCGTAGGCGTCGGCATGCTCGCGCAGCGCCTTCCAGGTGCGGCCCGCGTAGCCCTGCGTGTAGTAGAGCAGCGTCGCCAGCCCGAGCAGCACCACGGCCCACAGGCTGCGCTGCAGGAAGACGGTGCGCGTCTCCTTCGGTGCCGCGCCGGCATGCGCCAGCGGCTGGCCGGCCGCCGACACGTGGCCGAGCGCGCGGCCGTAGTGGTCGGTGTCCCAGGGGCTCGCGCCCTCCTTCGGCGGCGCGCCGCCGACGCGCGCGTTCAGCGCCGCCGCAGCCGCCTGCACCTGGCCGATGGCGGCGTCGCTCGCGTCCAGCGTCGCGCGCATCGCGCCCAGGCGCTGCTGCTGGTAGCCGATGGCCAGCACGAGCAGCGCGACGACGGCGAGCGCGCGCCCGACGTCGACGCGCCGCGCCGGGTCGACGGCGAGGAAGGCGCCGATCGCGACCGCCGCCGCCAGCAGCGCCAGCGGCAGCGCCCAGCCGGCACCGCCACCGCCGCCGTGCCGCGCGGCCGGCTGCACGCGCGCCTGCACGAGGCCGGCGAACTGGCCGTCGACCCGGTAGGGCACGCTGACGGTGACGACGCCGGCCTTGTCCTCGACCTGGATCGTCTTCTTGCGCACGACGCCTTCGCCGACGTTCGTCTCGCCGGCGGCGCGCAGCGTGCCGACGAGGTCGAACAGCGGCTTCTCGTCGCGTTTCAGGCCGCGCGGCGCCTCGTCTTCCGCGCGCGTGGAGCCCAGCAGTTCGCGGCCGGCCACCACCAGCACCGACTGGATCGCCGGGTTGCCGGCCTGCCAGGCCTTCAGGCGGTCGTTCAGGCCACCTTCGGGCGTGCCGGCGAGCGACGCGCTGAGTGCGTTGGCCAGCAGCACCGCTTCGCGCTGGCGGTCCTGGGTGGCGATGTCGGCATCGGCGGCGCCCTGCAACCAGGCGCTGAGCGCGAGCACGAGCGCCATCGCCACGCCCATGCCGAGCGCGGCCGACCGCTTCAGACGCTCACCGAAGGCCATCGCGCGCGGGTCCGGTCGATCGCTCTACTTGCCCTTGCGCAGCGCGGCGATGCCGTCCTGCATCGTGCCGGCGGCTTCCTTCAGCGCCGCCTCGACGCTGGCGTTGCCCTTGACGATCTTGTTCATCGCCGTCGTCGCCGGCGACCAGACCATCGTCATCTCCGGCCGATTGGGCATCGGCTCGGCCGTGTCGAGCTGGTCGCGGAAGGCCTTCAGCACCGGGTCGCCGCTGACCTTCGGGTTGGCGTAGATCGCCTTGTTGGTGTGCAGCTGGCGGCCTTCGATGGCGAGCACGAGGCCGGCTTCCTCGGTGGTGAGGAACTTGGCCAGCTCGTAGGCCGCTTCCTTCTTGCTGGAGCTGGCGGCGACGTAGGCGCCCTCGATCGTCATCCAGGGGCGCAGCGGCTTCTTCGCCGCGTCGACGACCGGCAGCGGCGCGAGGCCGAAGTTGATCTTCTTGTCGATGTCGCCGACGAACCACGGGCCGTTGATGACCATCGCCGCCTTGCCCTCGTTGAAGAGCGAGGCGATCAGCGCTTCCGAAGGCTCCGGCGGCAGGATCGCGTCGGTCTTGTACCAGGTCATCATCTGGTTCAGCGAGGCCACCGTGGCCGGGCTGTTGACGACGAGCTTGCCGTCCTTGTCGAACACGGCGCCGCCGAAGGCGTTCATCAGCGCGCTGTGGAAGTAGAAGTTCGTGTACCAGTAGGCCAGCCCGTAGCGGCCGCTCTGCGCGTTGGTCAGCGTCTTCGCGAGCTTGACCATCTCGCTGGTGGTCTTCGGCGGCGCCTTCACGAGATCCTTGTTGTAGATCAGCGTGGGCATCTTGTAGTTGATGGGCAGGCCGTAGAGGCCGCCCTTGTAGGTCATCGCGTCGATCATGCCGGGCAGCAGGCGGTCCTTCACCGGCTTGTCGACGAAGAAGTCGATCGGCTCGACGGTCTTGCCGGCCTCGATCCAGCCACCCAGGCGGTCCTGCGCGTAGATGAACAGGTCCGGGCCCTTGCCGCGTGGCACGGCGGCGCTGATCTTGTCGGCGTAGGCGTCGTAGGGAATGGCCAGCGTGCTGACCTTCAGGCCCTTCGCGCCCGGGCTCTTCTCGAACAGGCCCACCACCTTCTCGAAGGCGGCCTTCTCGGCGCCGCGGTAGGCGTGCCAGACCACCAGTTCGTTGGCGGCCTGCGCGAGGCTGGAGCCGGCCGCGGCCAGCGCGGCGGCGGCGAGGGCGGTCTTGATCAGCGTCTTCATGGTGGAGGGGTCCTTCTGCAATGGAACGGGGTCAGGCGAGCCGCTGCTCGGTCGCCGGATCGAAGAGGTGCATGGCCTCGGTCTGCACGACCATCGAGATCGTCTCGCCCGGGCCCGGCAGGGCCTGGTGGCTGCGCAGGCGGCCGGCGAGCGTGGTGCCCTGGACGTCGAAGTAGACGAGCACTTCGTGGCCGAGCGGCTCGAGGATCTCGACCGGGCCACTGACGGCGCAGTCGCCCTTCCAGTCGACCTCGTGCGCGGCGCCCACGTGCTCGGGGCGGATGCCGAGGATGACGTCCTTGCCGCGGTACTTCTGCGCCGCCGCCTTGAACGGCGCCGACACCGGCATGCGCACGCCGTAGAACAGCACGTCGTGGCCGTCGTCGCTGAGGCGCGCCTTCAGCAGGTTCATCTTCGGCGTGCCCATGAAGCCGGCGGTGAACAGGTTGGCCGGCGTGTCGTAGATCTCCATCGGCGTGCCGACCTGCGTCAGGTTGCTCACCTTCGGGTCGCTGCCGCAGGGGCGCAGCACGGCGATGCGGTGGCCCATCGTCATCGCCTCGACCTGGTCGTGCGTAACGTAGACGGTGGTCGTCTTCAGCTTGCGCTGCAGCTTGGAGAGCTCGGCGCGCATGTGCACGCGCAGCTCGGCGTCCAGGTTGGACAGCGGCTCGTCGAACAGGAACACGCTGGGGTTGCGCACGATCGCGCGGCCGAGCGCGACGCGCTGGCGCTGGCCGCCGGACAGCGCCTTCGGTTTGCGGTCGAGGAAGGCGTTCAGGCCCAGCGTGTCGGCGGCCTCCTGCACGCGGCGCTTGATCTCGTCCTCGGGGATCTTGCGGATCTGCAGGCCGAAGGCGATGTTGTCGTACACCGTCATGTGCGGGTACAGCGCGTAGCTCTGGAACACCATCGCGATGTCGCGGTCCTTCGGGTGCACGTCGTTGACGACGCGCTCGCCGATCTTCATGGTGCCGCTGGTGATGCTCTCCAGCCCCGCGATCATGCGCAGCACGGTCGACTTGCCGCAGCCCGAAGGGCCGACGAAGACCATGAACTCGCCGTCGCGGATGTCGAACGTGAGGTCGCGGATGACGGTGACTTCCGGTGTGTAGTTCTTGCCGATGTGGTCCAGCGTGATCGAGGCCATGTTCAGGTTCTCGCTTCGGCGCTCAGGGTTGCGGCACGAGCAGGCGCACCGTCTTCGGCGACAGCGTGGCCTTCAGCCGGCCGTCCGCGGTGGCGACGGTCTCGCCCGTCAGCAGGTCGCGCGCGGCGGCCGGCCAGCCGGCGGGGGCGGCGATGTCGGCGTCGCGCGCCTGCTCGTCGCGGTTGGCCAGCACGATCACGCGGTCGCCGCTGGCGGCGTCCTGGCGGCCGAAGGCGAGCACGGCGTCCGCCGGCTGCATCAGCAGCTGGTAGTCACCGCGGCGCAGCGCCGGGTGGGCCTTGCGCAGCGCGATCAGCTGCTTGTAGAAGGCGCGCATCGCCTCGTCGCGCGCGACGCCGGCGCCGGGCTTCACGTCGCGCGCGCCCCAGGGCATGTCGTTGCGGTTCAGCGGCCACTCGTGGCCGCCGCGCGCCACTTCCTCGCCGTAGTAGATGACCGGCATGCCCAGGCTGGCCATCTGCAGACCGGCGCAGACCCTGAACGCGGCCTTGTCGCCCTTCAGGTTGCCCAGCGCCATCGGCTCGTCGTGGCTGGACAGGTAGTGCGCGAGCACGTAGCCCTTGCGCACCTGGTGGCGCGAACGCAGGTAGGCGCCGTAGGCGACCGAACGGCCGCGGCCGGTGACCCAGCCCTCGCAGCTGCCCTTGAAGCTGAAGTCGAAGCCGGAGTCGACCTCGTCGCGCTCGAAGAAGCCGTCCAGCCCCTGCGCGGTGCCGCCCCAGTATTCGGCGAGCAGGAAGAAGTCCTTGCCGATGTCCGCGCGCGTGCGCTTGCGGTGCTCGGCCCAGAACTCGCTGGACAGGTGCTTGTAGGTGTCGAGCCGGAAGCCGTCGACGCCGGTGCGCTTGGCCAGGCCGATGTTGGCGGCGAGCACGTGCTCGCGCACCTCGGGCAGTTCGGTGCGCAGGTCGGGCAGGCCGCCGACGGCGCAGGTCACGGGGTCGACCTCGCAGTTGCCTTCGCCCAGGCGCAGCCACTTCTCGCCGGCGGCGGTGCGGCGGTCGGCGTAGACCGAGGTGTAGCCGGTGTGGTTGTAGACGACGTCCAGCAGCACCTTGATGCCGCGCGCGTGGGCGGCGTCGACCAGCGCCTTCAGGTCGCCCTCGCTGCCGAAGTGGGGGTCGAGCTTCTCGAAGTCGGCCATCCAGTAGCCGTGGAAGCCCTCGTGCGTGAAGTCGCCGACCGCCGAACTCGCCGGCATGCCGCGCGCCTGCTGCAGCTGCACCGGGTTGATCCAGATCGCGGTGATGCCCAGGTCCTGCAGTTCGCCGAGCTGCTGCATCAGGCCCTTCAGGTCGCCGCCGTGCCAGCCGCCGGGGTTGCGCGGCTGCACGCCGCGGTTGTTGGCGGCGTCGCCATCGGCGAAGCGGTCGACGAGCACGAAGTACAGCACCTCGTCGGCCCAGCCGCGCGCCGGCGCCTGGGCGGCCGCCGGCAGGCCGGCAGCCGCCGCCAGGCACAGCAGCACGGCCGCGCCGCGCCGCAGCGTCCGTCTCGTCCTCGTGAACAACTCCAGCACCGTGGCACGCCCCTTGCTGATTCCGCCGCCCTGCGCCATGACGCCCGTCTGGCGTCGAGAGGGCGCACTCTAGTAGCGAAACTACATTTTCAATTTTCGGGAATACCCTGGCTTTGCCGGCACACAACACTCCTCGATACGAGTTCTTGCGCTAGGTCAGGTCGTTATCGGATGGGCAGGGGCGCTTGGGTGCGCTAGAGTGGGTTTGTTGTTTGACTACTTGAGGCGTCCACCGCAGCGGCCGGTCGCCCGGTCGAGGCGGGGTGAGGCGAAACACATGACGCAGGGATATCCAAGGCTGCTCGGCGACATCGGCGGCACGAACGCCCGCTGGGCCTGGCTGGCGGCGCCCGGCGCCGCGCTGCAGGACGTCGAGGTCCGGCCCTGTGCGGCCAGCGGGTCGCTCGCCGAGTCGGCCGAGGCCTACCTCGCCGAACACGCACACCCACGCCCGCGCTGGGCCTGCGTCGGCATCGCCACCGCCATCACCGGCGACGAGGTGCGCATGACGAACAGCCCCTGGGCCTTCTCGATCGCCGGCCTGCGGCGCGAGCTGGGCGTCGAGCGCTGCCTCGTCATCAACGACTTCACCGCGCTCGCGCTCAGCCTGCCGGCGCTGGCGGCCGGCGACCTGCGCGCGCTCGGCGGCGCCACGGCGGTCACCGGTGCGCCGCTGGCGCTGCTGGGGCCGGGCACCGGGCTCGGTGTCTCGGGCCTGCTGCCCGACGGCGCGCAGCGCTGGTCGGCGCTCAGCGGCGAAGGCGGCCACGTCACGCTGGCGGCGATGGACGGCGAGGAAGCGGCCGTGCTCGGCGTGCTGCGCCGGCGCTTCGGCCACGTCTCGGCCGAGCGCGCGCTCTCCGGCGCCGGCCTCGTGAACCTGGTCGACGCGCTGCGCGAGCTGGACGGCCACCCCGCCGCCGCGCTGGCGCCGGCCGACGTGACGCAGGCCGCCATCGCCGGCACCGACGCCACCTGCGTGCGCGCGGTGCGCCTGTTCTCGGCCTTCCTCGGCAACGTCGCCGGCAACCTGGTGCTGACGCTGGGCGCGCGCGGCGGTGTCTACGTGGGCGGCGGCGTCGTGCCGCGCCTGGCGGGCGCCTTCGACGCCGCGCTGTTCCGCCGCCGCTTCGAGGACAAGGGCCGCTTCGCCGCCTACCTGCAGCCGGTGCCCGCCTGGCTGATCACCGCCGAGACGCCGGCGCTGCTGGGCGCCGCCCGTGCGCTCGACACCCTGCCCGCCTGACCCACCCGCGCCGCCCACCGCCGTGTTCCAAGCCCCCCACGAGAGCCCCCGCCTGCTGGCCGACATCGGCGGCACCTACGCGCGCTTCACGCTCGAGACCGCGCCCGGCCACTTCACGCACGACGCCTCGCTGCGCTGCGCCGACCACGCCGACTTCCACGCTGCGCTGTCGGCCTACCTGGCCGGCCTGCCGGACGGCATGGCCGGCCGCATCGAGCATGCCGCGATCGCCATCGCCAACCCGGTCGAAGGCGACCAGGTGCGCATGACGAACTACCACTGGCGCTTCTCGATCGAGCAGATGCGCCAGCGGCTGGGCTTCCAGACGCTGGTGGTGGTGAACGACTTCACCGCGCTCGCGATGGCGCTGCCGCGCCTGCCGGCGGCGCAGCGGCGCCAGGTCGGCGGCGGCACGGTGCGCGAGCGCAGCGTCATCGGCGTCATCGGCGCCGGCTCGGGCCTGGGCGTGTCGGGCCTGATCCCGGCCGGCGACGGCTACGTCGCGCTGGGCACCGAGGGCGGCCACACCAGCTTCGCGCCGCGCGACGAGCGCGAACTGGCGATCCTGCGCCACGCCTGGAACGAGTTCGACCACGTCTCGTTCGAGCGCCTGCTCTCGGGCCCCGGGCTCGAGTTGATCCACCGCGCGCTCGGTGCGGCGAGCGGCGCCGCGCCACTGGCCGCGCCCGAGATCACGCGCCGCGCGCTCGCCGAGGGCGACGCGCTGTGCACCTCGGCGCTGGACGCGTTCTGCGCCATCCTGGGCACAGCGGCGGCGAACCTGGCGGTGACGCTGGGCGCCTTCGGCGGCATCTACATCGGCGGCGGCATCGTGCCGCGGCTGGGCGAGTACTTCGACCGTTCGGGCTTCCGCGCGCGCTTCGAGGACAAGGGCCGCTTCAGCGACTACGTGAAGGGCATCCCGACCTTCGTCGTCACGGCCACCCAGGCCACCTTCGTCGGCGCGTCGGCGATCCTGGCCGAGCAGCTGAAGCGGCTCGACACCGACCGAGGCTCGGCCATCCTCGGCCAGATCGAGCGTGCGCGCGCCAAGCTGTCGCCGGCCGAGCGCCGTGTCGCCGAGCACGTGCTGGCGCACCCGCGCTCCGCGCTGTCCGAGCCGATCGCCGAGATCGCGCGTGCGTCGGCGGTGAGCCAGCCGACCGTGATCCGCTTCTGCCGCTCGCTCGGCTGCGAGGGGCTGTCCGACTTCAAGCTGCGGCTGGCGTCCGGCCTGACCGGCACGATCCCGATCACGCACACGCAGGTGACCGGCGAGGACACGATGCTCGAGCTGGCGGTCAAGGTGCTGGGCAACACGGCGTCGGCGATCCTGCAGGTGCGCGACCACCTCAACCGCGACACGATCGACCGCGCGATCGACCTGCTCACCTCGGCCGAGCGCATCGAGTTCTACGCCATCGGCCACTACGGCGTGGTCGCGAACGACGCGCAGTTCAAGTTCCTGCGCTTCGGCGTGCCGTCGACCTCGATCACCGAGCCGCGCCTGCAGCTGCTGGCCGCCAACGTGCTGCGCGGCGGCGACGTCGCCGTCATCATCAGCAGCAGCGGCACCGCCGAAGACCTGCTCGCGGTGGCCGACAAGGCGCACGAGCGCGGCGCCGCGGTGGTGGCCGTCACGGCCAGCCAGTCGCCGCTGGCGCGCCGGGCCGACGTCACGCTCACGGTCGACCACCTGGAGGACGTGGCCACCCATGTGCCGATGATCAGCCGCATCCTGCACCTGCTGGTGATCGACATCCTCGCCGTCGGCGTGGCCATGCGGCGCGGCGCCGCCGCCCCCGGCCACGCGCCGCCGGTGGCCGTGCCGGCAGGCGCGCAGCGTGCCGGAATGGGCATCAGCGCGGCCGGGCCGCTGGCCCGCCTGACCTCGCACAGCCGCTAGAATTCGCGCCTGCCCCGAGGAGCGTTGCGATGGCCAGGACCGCGTGTCCGGCCACCAGGCTCGGGGCGCCGCGGCCGCCCGGCCACGGTCGGCAACGGCGCTCGCTCACCTGTCACCCGACACACGGAGCGCGAGCGCGATGAAGACCCCTCCCCCCCCGATGCGCCTGTCCGGCCTGGAGCCGGTGACCCTGGGCGACGGCGCGCTCTTCGTCAACATCGGCGAGCGCACCAACGTCACCGGCAGCCGCGCCTTCGCGAAGATGATCCTCGAAGGCCGCTTCGAGGACGCGCTGTCGGTCGCGCGCCAGCAGGTCGAGAACGGCGCCCAGGTCATCGACGTCAACATGGACGAGGCCATGCTCGACAGCGCCGCCGCGATGGAGCGCTTCCTGAAACTGGTGGCCGGCGAGCCCGAGATCGCGCGCGTGCCGGTCATGATCGACTCGTCGAAGTGGTCGGTCATCGAGACCGGCCTGAAGTGCATCCAGGGCAAGGGCATCGTCAACAGCATCAGCCTGAAGGAAGGCGAGGCCGAGTTCAAGCGCCAGGCGACGCTGGTGCGCCGCTACGGCGCCGCCGCGGTCGTGATGGCCTTCGACGAGCAGGGCCAGGCCGACACCTTCGCGCGCAAGACCGAGATCTGCGCGCGGGCCTACCGGCTGCTCACCGAGCAGGCAGGGTTCCCCCCCGAGGAGATCATCTTCGACCCCAACGTGCTGACGGTGGCGACCGGCATCGAAGAGCACCAGCGGTATGCGCTGGACTTTCTCGCGGCAACGCGGTGGATCAAGCAGAACCTGCCCGGCGCCAAGGTCAGCGGCGGCATCAGCAACGTCTCCTTTAGCTTCCGCGGCAACGACCCGGTGCGCGAGGCGATCCACACCGTCTTCCTCTACCACGCGATCCGCGCCGGCCTGGACATGGGCATCGTCAACGCCGGCATGGTGGGCGTGTACGACGACCTGGAACCCGAGCTGCGCGAGCGCGTGGAAGACGTGGTGCTCAACCGCCGCCCCGACGCCGCCGAGCGCCTGCTGGAGATCGCCGAAGCCGCCAAGGGCGCGGCCAAGGACGACTCGAAGAAGCTGGAGTGGCGCCACGCCGGCGTGAACGCGCGCCTGAGCCACGCGCTGGTGCACGGTATCACCGACTTCATCGTGCAGGACACGGAAGAGGCCTACCAGCAGATCCTGAAGGATGGCGGGCGCCCGCTGCACGTCATCGAGGGCCCGCTGATGGACGGCATGAACGTGGTCGGCGACCTGTTCGGCGCCGGCAAGATGTTCCTGCCGCAGGTGGTCAAGAGCGCGCGCGTGATGAAGCAGGCCGTGGCCC
>CAUJHQ010000115.1 GCA_963204815.1 Pseudomonadota bacterium
CAGTCATCGAGGCGCTCGGGGAACAGAACGCTCTGGGTGCGATCCTGGCCTTCGACGTACCGTCCCATCGTCCGCTCCACTCGGTCTGATGGGAGCTATGACATCGACCAGGGCCAAGAGTTTCCACACAGCCTCGGTCGAGAGGCGCCAATGCACCCATCCGCATGAACGTCCTCGACCCGCAAATCCCAACCCCACGTCAGCCTGATCGAAACGCGCCGCCGATCCGGCGCATGCACCACCCCAGGACTGGAAACCGCTCGCCCGCCCCGCCCGCCCCGCCCGCCCTCAGCGCCCCCGCGTCGCCGGCGCATGGGCCGCCTTGCGGATGGCCAAGGCCAGCGAGCGGATGGTCGGGTTCGCCGCCAGGTGCCGGGTGACGAAGAAGCTCACCGGCGGCAGGTTCCAGGTCAGCTTGTAGGGCAGGGCGGCGCACTCGCCGCGCTGCACCAGGTCGGCGGCGATGTCCTTGGCCAGCAGCGTCACGCCGTTGGGCAGGTGGCGCATCACGGTCTCGATCGTGCGCAGCGACATCGTCTCGACCACCGGCGGCGGCGGCTGCACGCCCGCGCTCAGGAACATCGCCGTGAAGGTGCGCCGCATCGGTGTGTTCGGCGGCGGGAAGATCCAGTCCAGCCCGGCCAGGCGCGCCCAGTCCAGCGGACCGCGCGACAGGCGCGACTGGCTGCGTGCCGGCACCAGCAGGCAGGGCTCCTGCTCGTAGATGGGTTCCTGCTCGACCTCGATGCCGAACTGGTGGTCGAACGAGCGGCCGATGGCGCAGTCGATCTCGCGCGCCGAGAGCGCCGCCACCAGCTCGTCGGTCGTGCCCTCGCGCGACAGCACCGCCACGCGCGGCGTCTGCCCCAGCAGGTGCGTGACGGCGGCGTTCAGCAGGCCCTCCGGCACCTGCGGCGTGATGCCCAGGCGCACGCGGTCGATGAGCCCGGTGTCGATGGCCGTCAGCACGTGGGCCGTGGCGTCGACGTCGGCCAGCGTCACCTGCGCCAGCCGCAGCACCGCGCGGCCGGCGGCGGTGGTCGTCAGGCCGCGGCTCGTGCGCTCGAACAGCCGCGTCATGAAGATGTCCTCGATCTCGCGCAGCGCCTTCGTGATGGCGGGCTGGCTGAGGTTCATTTCCGCGGCCACGCGGCTCAGCGTGCGGTGGCGCTCCAGGCTCTGCAGCAGCGCCAGGTGGCGCAGCTTCAGGCGCGAGCCCACGCTGTGGCGCAGGCGCGAGGAACGTTCCAGTTCGGGCATGCCACGCAGGTTATACGACCATCAGAATATTGTCTGCCAAGGTAATTGCCCGATCCTAGACTCGGCTGCATGTCCACCGCCTGCCCGGCCACGACGCCCCTCGGCGCCACGCTCAGCGTGGGCCTCTGCGCGAACCTGCTCGACGCCATCGCCGAGGCGCCCGGCGCCGACGCCGCGCTCGCGAAGGTGGACGCCTATCGCCGCCTGCTGGCCGGGCCCGGCATCTTCAGCATCCAGCTCAACGTGACGACGCGCGACGACCCCGGCAACGAGATCCGGCTGCAGCGGCTGTACTCGTCGGCGGGCGGCGAGTTCCCGGTGCAGGGCCGCAAGCGCAAGACGCTGACGCCGTGGACCGAGACGCTGTTCGGGCGCGGCGAGGTGTTCGTGGCCGAAGGCAGCGACGCCCTCGAACGCACCTTCGACGACTACGCGCAGATGCGCCCGCTGGGCCTGAACGCCGTCGTCAACGTGCCGATGATGGCGGGCCGCCTGTGCTACGCCACCTTCAACGTCTTCGGCACGCGCGGCGCGTGGCAGCCTTCGGAGGTACTGGCGCTGCGGCTGCTGGCGCTGGCCGCGGCCCGCTGGGTGTCGCCCGCGCCCGACCTCGCCTATTCGCTGACCCCCCGATGAACCCCCCGCCGCCGGCCCTGCACCGCGGCCGGGCCTGACCGCCACCCTCCAGGAAGGACCGAGCATGTTGCGCACCCCGTTGTATTCCCTCATCGCCAGCGCCGTGCTGCTGGCCGCCGGCCCGGCCCGCGCCGACCTCGGCGAGGACTGGCTGGCCGGCAAGGTCGCCACCGGCAACCCGGCCATCACCTACGCGGGGGCGCCGATCGAGTTCAAGTACAGCCACCCGTCGCCGCCGGCGTCGATCCTCGTTCCGCCGACGCAGGCGAACCTGAAGCGCATCGCCGCGGCCAGCAACGGCAAGCTCGTCTTCAAGGAGTACGGCTCGGGCAGCCTGTTCGGCGCGCGCGACGGCTTCAAGGGCGTGCGCACCGGCGTCGGCGAGTGGGGCGTCTGCTACCCCACGTACGAAGGCCGCGGCATGTCGCTGTCGCGCGTGTGGGAGCAGCCCTTCGTGACCCCGTCCAACCCGATGGTGGCCACGCGCATCGCGCAGGAGCTGGCGGCGAAGTACTTCGTGCCCGAGTTCAAGAAGCAGGGCGTCGCCTGGGGCAACCACGTCGCGTTCCAGCCCGCCGACATCCTGAGCAAGAAGCCGATCCGCAAGCTGGAAGACCTGCAGGGCCTGAAGGTCGGCGCGCAGGGCATGTCGCCCGACGTCGCGAAGGCGCTCGGCGTGGCGCTGGTCAACCTGCCGTACCCCGAGCTCTACACCGCGCTGCAGCAGGGCGTGATCGACGCCGTGTTCTGGGTCGACGCGGGCTTCGTGCCGTTCAAGCTGCACGAGGTGGCCAAGTTCCACACCTCGCTGGGCCTGACCGGCGGCGGCGCCTGGACCTGCTACAACCCCGAGGCCGTCGCCAAGCTGCCGCCGGACCTGCAGCAGCTGTACCTGCGCGGCCTGGAACCGTTCGCGATGGTCAACACCAAGATCTCCGGCGTCGACTTCTCGGTCAAGGCGCGCGACGCCTACAAGGCCGCCGGCGTCGAGATGATCACGCTGGCCCCGGCCGAGCTGCAGCGCTTCAAGGACCGCCTGCAGCCGGTGGTCGACGCCTGGGCGAACGACCTCGAAAAGGACAAGGTCCCGGCCAAGGCGCTGCTGAAGGACATCCAGGCGCTGTCGGCCAAGTACCAGGCGCTGTCGCCGAACGACCTGATGAAGCTGTCGATCGAGAACCCGGTGGTGGTGCAGCAGTGAACGCGCCGGGCCGCTCCCGCGCGCTTGCCGCGCCGCCCGCCGGGCGGAGGGCCGGCCCGTGAACGACGACCCGGTGCTCGACTCGCAGGACGCGCGCGACCAGGGCCTGGCGCCGCCGGCGCTGGAGCCCGACGCGCTGGGCGGCCGCTGGCTCAACGCCGGCCTGCCGAAGCTGCTGCGCGACATCGCGGCCTTCGTGCTGCTGCCGCTGATCGTCGGCGTGATCGCGGTCGACGTCGTCGGCCGCTACTTCTTCAGCCACCCCTTCCAGTGGTCGCAGGAGATCGCCACGCTGGCGCTGCTGATGCTGTTCGTGGCCGCCATTCCGTTCACCACCGCTTCGAACGGCCACGTGCGCACCGAGTCGCTGTACGAGAAGTACCCGCCGCGCGTGCGCGCGGCGACCGACGCGGTGGGCGCGCTGTGCGGCGCGGTGTTCATGGGCGTGGTGGCGTACTGGCAGTTCCGCGAACTGCCGGGCATGGTCGCGCGCGACGAAGGGGCCGAGTTCATCGACCTGCCGTACTGGCCGATCAGTCTCTTCGTCGCGCTGTGCATGCTGTTCGGGCTGGTGCAGCTGCTGCTGCGCGCCGTGCAGCGCGCGCGTGACGCGCTGGCGCCGGAGGCGCGGCCTTGAGCCTGATCGCGGTCGGCTACATCGCCATCGTCGCGATGCTGGCGCTGATCCTGCTGGGCATCCCGATCGGCTGGGCGATGGCGATCGTCGGCGTGCTGGGCGAACTCCACGTCACCGGCTTCACGGTCGCTGCATCGAAGCTGAGCCTGACGCTGTGGGAGAACGGCACGCTGTTCGTCTTCATCGCGTTGCCGCTGTTCCTGCTGATGGGCCAGCTGGCCTACCGCACCGGCATCACCGACGACCTGTACGACTGCATCAGCAAGTGGTTCGGCCACATGCCCGGCGGCATCGCTGTGTCGGCGGTGCTGTCCAACGCGGCCTACGGGGCCGTCACCGGCAGCAGCATCGCGTCCGTCGCCACGCTCGGGCCGATGGTGATGCCGGAGTTCCGCAAGTACCGCTACGACCTCAGCCTGGCCACCGGCACGCTGGCCTCGGCCGGCACGCTGGCGGTGCTGGTGCCGCCGAGCACGCTGCTGGTGATCTACGGCGTCTGGACCGAGACCTCGATCGCCGAGCTCTTCATGGCCGGCATCGTGCCCTGCCTGCTGCTGACGGTGGTGTACTGCGCCGTGCTGGCGCTGTGGTGCACGCTGAAGCCGGAAGTCGGGCCGCGCGGCCCGCGCCACCCCTGGCCGGTGCGCCTGGCCTCGCTGCGCAAGCTGCTGCCGGCGCTGGTGCTCATCACCATCGTGCTCGGCGGCATCTACGGCGGCGTGATGACGCCTTCGGAGTCGGCCGCCGTGGGCGTGCTCGGCGTGCTGGCCATCGCCCTCGCGATGCGGCGCTTCCGCTGGGCGGCGCTGGCCGAGTCGCTGCGCCAGACCATCGCGACCTCGGGCATGGTGTTCGTGATCGTGGTCACCGGCATCATGTTCACGCGCTTCATGGTGCACACCAACGTCACGGCCGACTTCGTGGCGATGATCGCCGGCTGGGATCTCGGCCGCACCGGCCTGCTGCTGGCGATGCTGCTGCTGTACTTCGTGCTCGGCACCGCGCTCGACGGCCTGGGCATGCTGATCCTCAGCCTGCCCTTCGTGATGCCGCTGATGGCCACCGCCGGCGTCGACAAGGTCTGGTTCGGCATCTTCCTGTGCGTGATGATGGAACTGGCCGCGGTGAGCCCGCCGGTCGGCATCACGGTGGCCGTGATGCGCAGCGTGGCGCCGGACGTGCCGACGAACGTGATCTTCCGCGGCTGCTACCCGTTCCTGGGCCTGACGGTCCTGCTGACCTTCGCGCTGATCGCCTGGCCCGCGCTGGCGCTGTGGCTGCCGGCCGCGATGCGCTAGCGCCGGCCGGGCGCCGCACCTCCGAACCCGTTGGGGACCTCGACATGCCCGTGACCGCCTTGCACCACTTCACGATCCGCTGCACGCCGGACGAACTGCCGCCGCTGGTGGACTTCTACACGCGGGTCATGCGCCTCGAGGTCGGCGCGCGGCCGGACATCCCGGCGCCCGGCGCCTGGCTGTACGCCGACGGCCAGCCGATCGTGCACCTGTACGCGTTCCTCCAGCAGCCCGACCGGCCGGTCGAGCCCGTCACCGGCCCGGTCGACCACATCTCGTTCCGCTCGCGCGGCCTCGTCGAGATGCGCGCGCACCTGGCCGCGCAGGGCGTGCCGTTCGCCGAAGCGCCGGTGCCGGGCTGGCCGCTGCACCAGGTCTTCGTGCACGACCCGCGCGGCCTGAAGATCGAGATGACCTTCTTCCTGGACCAGGAAGCCGGGTCCGCCGCATGACGCGCTTCGTGCAGGCCGGCGACCTGCGCATCGCCTTCGAGCGCGAGGGCGACGGCCCGCCGCTGCTGCTGATGCACGGTGCCGAGGCGTCGCGGTCGATGTTCGCGGCGCTGACGCCCCACCTCGCCCGGCACTTCAGCGTGATCGCGTACGACCAGCGCGATTGCGGCGACAGCGAAGGGCCGGAGCGGCCGTCGACGCTGGCCGACCTCGCCGACGACGCGGCCGCGCTGGTCCGTGCGCTCGGCCTGGGCCGCGTGCACGTGTTCGGCTCGTCATTCGGCGGCCGGGTGGCGCAGGCGCTGGCGCTGCGGCATCCGGCGCTCGTCGACCGGCTCGTGCTGGGCAGCACCTGGCCCGTGCCCGCGGCCTACGACGCGCTGTGTCCCGATGCCGGCCGCCTCGCGGACCTGCGCGCGCGCCTGCCGGACACGGCCGAGGAACTGGCCGGCTGGTTCTTCCCCGAGCCCTTCCTCGCGCAACGGCCGGAACTGCGCCGCGTGTTCGCCGGCGCGCGGGCCGCATCGGCGCGCGCCGTGCGCCGCACGGCCACCGTGCAGACGACGCTGGCCGGCGACGCCGCCGCGATCGCTGCGCCGACGCTGCTGCTGGCCGGCGAACTCGACCGCGTCGTGCCGCCGGCGGTGACGCTGGCGATGGCCGACCGCATCCCCCATGCCCGCGCGGCCGTGCTGCCGGGCGTGGGCCACGCCACCGCGCTGCAGGCCCCGGCGCTGCTGGCGCAGCACATCGACGCCTTCCTGCGGGACGGCGAACCCGACAAGGAGTGATCCGATGGACGTTCTCATCGCCGGCGCCAGCATGGCCGGCCTCACGGCCGCCCACTGGTTCGCGCGCCTCGGCCACCGCGTCACGGTGGTCGAGCGGGCCGAGGGGCTGCGCCCCGGCGGCGCGCCGATCGACGTACGCGGCCAGGCACTCGGCACCGCCGAGCGCATGGGCATCCTCGACCGCATCGAGGCCGAGAAGGTCTCCATCGTCGAGCCGATGCCGGTGCTGGACGGTACCGGCACGCCGGTGGCCAGCCTGGACCTGCGCTGGTTCGCCAACGAGACCGACCGCGACGTCGAGATCACGCGCGACCGCCTGAACCGCATCCTGCGCGAAGCGGTGCCCGACACGGTCGAGTTTCGCTTCGGCACCAGCGTGACCTCCATCGCCGACGGGCCCGACGGCGTGGTCGCGGGCCTGTCCGACGGCCGGCAGGCGCGCCACGACCTCGTCGTCGGTGCCGACGGGCTGCACTCCAGCGTGCGCCGGCTCGCCTTCGGGCCGGAGAAGGACTTCGTGCGCCACTTCGGCTACTACGTGGCGCTGGTCGACCTGCCCGAGCTGCCGGGTGGCCGCGACTGGCAGCGCGCGATGCTGAACGTGCCCGGCCTGACGATCGTCGTGCGCGACGCCGGCGACGGCCCGCAGGCCATGATGCTCGCGGCCAGCCCCGAGATCGACTACGACCACCGCGACCTGCAGGTCCAGCGCCGCATGATCGACGGCCTGCTCGCGCGCGTCGACGCCTGGCAGGTGCCGGCGCTGCGGGCGGCGTTCGCCGACCCCGCCGCGAAGGGCTTCTATTTCGATTCCGTGAGCCAGACGCACATGCCGAGCTGGATCCGCGGCCGCGTGGCCGTGATCGGCGACGCCGGCCACTGCGGGGCGCTGCTGTCGGGCATGGGCACCACGCTGGCGATGGTGTCGGCGGAGACCCTGGCCACCACCTGGACGGCGCATGGCGGCGACGCGGCCGCCGCGTCGCCGGCGTACCACGAGCGCCTGCGCCCGTACGTCGACCAGTGCCAGGCCTTCGCGCACGAAGGCGCGCCGATCATGGTGCCGGCCACGCAGGCCGCGCTCGACGCCCGCAACGCGATGTTCCGCGAGGCCGCCGCGAAGGCCGGCGCGTGACATCGCCGGGTCAGATCGACATCCGCCGCCGCACAGGCCGTGGCGTCCGAACGGATGTCCGACACATCGACGACCCGGCGACCGGCTACGCTGCGCCCGAGGTCGCCTGGGGCCGGCGCCGGGCCGCCACGCCGGCGACGAAGCGTTCGAAGGCGTCGAGCAGCGGCGCGGCGTCGAAGGTCGGGCCTTCCAGCATCGCCAGCGCCTGCACGGTGGCTTCCAGCGTCGAGACCTGATCGGCTCGCCGCGCCGCGCGGATCGCGCGGTAGCGTGTCGGCGCCGGGGCGTCCAGCGACAGCCGCGGCAGCGCGGCCAGCGCCGGGTGTTCGAGCAGCATGCGCAGGCTCTTGCGCCACGTCGCGTCGAGCACCACCAGGCGCAGCGGAGCGCCGGCCGTCGTGCCCTGAGCGGGCGGCGCGGGCGCGGCCGGCACGTCCGGGTAGAGCAGCCACGTGTGCCGCGGCGGGCGGTGCAGCAGGGCGTCCAGCGCCGCGGGCGCGAAGCGCTCGCCGACGACGACCTCGCAGTGCGCCAGAGACAGGCGCAGCATCGCCACGCTGTTCTTCGCCTGCCGCTGTTCCTGCGGGTGCTGCAGCACCAGCACCTCGGTGCGATGGGCGGTCGGCCGCGCCAGCGCACACAGGCAGGTGGCCTGCGGGCGCAGGCAGCGCACGCAGACCGCGCGGCGGTGGGTGGGCGGGCCGTTCACGCGGGAATGGTCGCACGCCGGTCCCGTCCATCGGGCGCCCGGCGCCCGGCGCGCGACGAGCCGCGACCCTAGATCGACATCTTCCGCCGCACCCCGTCGGCTTCCATGTCGGCGCCGCGGCCGCGGGCGACGATCTCGCCGCGTTCCATCACGAGGTACTGGTCGGCCAGTTCGGCGGCGAAGTCGTAGTACTGCTCGACGAGCACGATGGCCATCGTCTTGCGGTCGGCCAGCATGCGGATGACGCGGCCGATGTCCTTGATGATGCTCGGCTGGATGCCTTCGGTCGGCTCGTCCAGCATCAGGAGCTTCGGCCCCGCCGCCAGCGCGCGCGCGATCGCCAGCTGCTGCTGCTGGCCGCCGGAGAGGTCACCGCCGCGGCGGCCGATGAACTGCTTGAGGATCGGGAACAGGTCGAACAGCTCGGCCGGGATCGGCGTGCCGCCGGGCTTCACGGCCAGGCCCATGCGCAGGTTCTCTTCCACCGTCAGGCGGCCGAAGATCTCGCGCCCCTGCGGCACGTAGCCGATGCCGCGGCGCACACGTTCGTACGGGGTGGCCTTCGTGATGTCGGCGCCGTCGAGCTTCACGCTGCCGGTCTTCGCCGGCACCACGCCCATCAGGCTCTTCAGCAGCGTCGTCTTGCCGACGCCGTTGCGGCCCAGCACGACCGTCACCTCGCCGATGCGCGCCTCGAAGCCGAGGTTGCGCAGGATGTGGCTGCCGCCGTAGTACTGGTTCAGCCCGTCGACCTTGAGCAAGGCTTCAGCGGCCAAGGTAGACCTCCACGACCTTCTCGTTGGCCTGCACTTCACTCAGCAGCCCTTCGGCGAGCACGCTGCCTTCGTGCAGCACGGTCACCTTCTTGCGGCCCTGCGTGAGCTGGTCGACGAACTTCATGTCGTGCTCGACGACGACCAGGCTGTGCTGGCCTTCCAGGCTCAGGAACAGCTCGGCGGTGCGCTCGGTCTCTTCGTCGGTCATGCCGGCCACGGGCTCGTCCAGCAGCAGCAGCTTCGGGTCCTGCATCAGCAGCATGCCGATCTCCAGCCACTGCTTCTGGCCGTGGCTCAGCAGCCCGGCCGTGCGCTGCGCGTCGCCCTTCAGGTGGATCAGCGCGAGGATCTCGCCGATGCGGTCGAGCTGCGTGCCGGTGAGGCGGCTGAACAGCGACGCGCGCACGCGGCGGTCGGCCTTCAGCGCGAGTTCGAGGTTCTCGAACACGCTGAGCTGTTCGTACACGGTGGGCTTCTGGAACTTGCGGCCCACGCCCACCTGCGCGATCTGCGGCTCCGTCAGGCGAAGCAGGTCGACGTTGGTGCCGAAGAACACGCGGCCGGCATCGGGCTTCGTCTTGCCGGTGATGCAGTCCATCATCGTCGTCTTGCCGGCGCCGTTGGGGCCGATGATGCAGCGCAGTTCGCCGACGTTGATGGTGAGCGTCAGCGCGTTCAGCGCCTTGAAGCCGTCGAAGCTGACGGTGATGTCTTCCACGTAGAGCGCCACGCCCTGGCGGAACGAAGGTTCCAGGCCGCCGCTGGCGCCGCCGTCCATCGTCTCGCGGGCCTTCCAGCGCGCCAGCTTCTCGGCGCCGGCTTCCATCAGGTCGGGCGTCATGAACGTTCTTCCTTCCTGCGCTTGAAGAGGCCGACGACACCGTTCGGCAGGAACAGCGTCACCGCGATGAACAGCGCGCCCAGGAAGAACAGCCAGAACTCCGGGAAGGCCACCGTGAACCAGCTCTTCGCGCCGTTGACAAAGAAGGCGCCGATGATCGGGCCGATGAGCGTGGCGCGCCCGCCCACCGCGGCCCAGATCGCGATCTCGATGCTGGCCGCCGGGCTCATCTCGCCCGGGTTGATGATGCCCACCTGCGGCACGTAGAGCGCACCGGCCACGCTGCACATCACGGCGCTCAGCGTCCAGATGCTGAGCTTGTAGGCGATGGGGTCGTAGCCGGTGAACATGACGCGGCTCTCGGCATCGCGGATCGCCTGCAGCACGCGGCCGTACTTGCTGTGCACGATGACGCGCGCCATCAGGAAGAAGCCGATCAGCACCAGCCCGGAGAGCACGCACAGGAACACGCGCATGCCCGGCGTGGCCACCGGAACGCCGAGGATGCGTTTGAAGTCGGTGAAGCCGTTGTTGCCGCCGAAGCCGGTCTCGTTGCGGAAGAAGAGCAGCATCGCCGCGAACGTGAGCGCCTGCGTGATGATCGAGAAGTACACGCCCTTGATGCGCGAGCGGAACGCGAAGTAGCCGAACACGAAGGCCAGCAGCCCCGGCACCAGGATCACCAGCAGCAACTGCGCGACGAAGCTGTCGGAGACTGCCCAGTGCCACGGGAATTCCTTCCAGTTCAGGAACACCATGAAGTCGGGCATCGGCAAACGGTACTGGCCGTCGCTGCCGATCTGGCGCATCAGGTACATGCCCATGCCGTAGCCGCCGAGCGCGAAGAACAGGCCGTGCCCCAGGCTCAGGATGCCGGTGTAGCCCCAGATCAGGTCCATCGCCAGCGCACAGATCGCGTAGCAGAGGATCTTGCCGAGCAGGCTGACGCTGTAGTCGGACAGGTGGAACACGCTGCCTTCCGGCACCGCCAGGCTCAGCACCGGCACCAGCACGGCGATGGTGACGGTGGCCGCTGCGACGGCGGCCCAGCCTTTGACTCCGAGCATCGTCTTCATGCTTCGGCACTCCGGCCCTTCATCGCGAAGATGCCCTGCGGCCGCTTCTGGATGAAGATGACGATGAAGACCAGCACCATGATCTTGGCCAGCACCGCGCCCTGCCAGCCTTCGAGCAGCTTGTTCAGGATGCCCAGGCCCAGGCCGGCGTAGACGGTGCCCGCGAGCTGCCCGACGCCGCCCAGCACCACCACCATGAAGCTGTCGACGATGTAGCCCTGGCCGAGGTCGGGGCCGACGTTGCCGACCTGGCTCAACGCGCAGCCTGCCAGCCCGGCGATGCCGGCGCCGAGCGCGAAGGCGTAGGTGTCCACGCGCGCCGTGTTCACGCCCATGCAGGAGGCCATGCGCCGGTTCTGCGTCACGCCGCGCACGAACAGGCCGAGCCGCGTCTTCGAGATCAGCAGCGCCATGCCTACCAGCACCGCGGCGGCGAAGGCGAGGATGGCCAGCCGGTTGTACGGCAGCACCAGGTTCGGCAGCACCTGCACGCCGCCCGAGAGCCACGAGGGGTTCTCGACGCCGACGTTCTGCGCGCCGAAGATCGAGCGCACCGCCTGCATCAGGATCAGGCTGATGCCCCAGGTGGCCAGCAGCGTCTCCAGCGGCCGGCCGTAGAGCCAGCGGATGACGCTGCGTTCGAGCGCGGCGCCCACCAGCGCGGCGGCGAGAAAGCTCACCGGGACGGCGGCGACGATGTACCAGTCGAACGCGCCCGGCAACGCGCTGCGGAACACGTTCTGCACCAGGTAGGTGGCGTAGGCGCCGATCATCATCAGCTCGCCGTGCGCCATGTTGATGACGCCCATCAGTCCGTAGGTGATGGCCAGGCCCAGCGCCACCAGCAGCAGGATCGAGCCGAGGCTGACGCCGGTGAACAGCAGGCCCAGGCGTTCGCCCCAGGCCAGGCGCGACTGCACGGTGTCCAGCGTGGCATTGAGCGCGGCCTTGACCTCGGCATCGGGCTCGGCGGCCAGGCGTTCGAGGATGAGCGACTTGGTGGCCGGCTGGTCGCTGCCGGCCAGCAGCTTGGCGGCGGCCAGACGCTTCGCCTTGTCGGCCGAGGAGATCAGCACCGCGGCCTTCAGCATCGCGAGCTGGCCCTTCAGCGCGGCGTAGGTCTCGGCGGCTTCGGCGCGCTCGATGACGGCCAGCTTGCCTTCGTCGGCCTGATCCTTCAGTTCCGCGATGGCCTTTGCGCGCACGGAGCGATCAGGGGCGAAGAGCTGCAGTGCGGCGAGCGCAGCTTCCATCTCGCGCCGCATGCGGTTGTTGTTGACGACGTCTTCGGCGCCGTCGGGCAGCGGGGCCGCGGCCCCGCTGCCGGCTTCGACGGCCTTGCCGTCGCGCACGATGAAGGCCTTGCCGCCGGCCACCTTCACTTCGTCCGCGAGCAGGGCCTGCAGGAAGGCGGCGACGGCCGGGTCGCCGGCCGCCACCGCTTCGTTCAGGGCGGCGATGCGGGCATCGCTGTCGCCCGCCGCGATGCGCCCCGCCTGTTCAGGCGTGAGCGCGAAGGCCGCGCTGCCGAGGATCGAGAGGAACGCTGCGGCACACAGTCCGCGCAAGGCCTTCGCGAGCAGCATTTACTTCTTCTCGGGCTCGTCCTTCTTGCCCTTGTTCTCGGGGATGAACGGGCTCCACGGCTGGGCCTTCACCGGGCCCGGCGTCTTCCACACCACGTTGAACTGGCCGTCGGCCTTGATCTCGCCGATGAACACGCTCTTGTGCAGGTGGTGGTTCTTCTCGTCCATCTTGCTGACGATGCCGCTCGGCGCCTTCACGGTCTGGCCGGCCATCGCGGCGATGACCTTGTCGGTGTCGGTGCTCTTGGCCTTGGTCACGGCCTGCGTCCACATGCGGAAGCCGATCACGCTGGCTTCCATCGGGTCGTTCGTCAGCGGCTTGTCCTTGTGGCCGGCGATGCCCTTGGCCTTGGCGTAGGCGCTCCACTGCTTGATGAACTCGTCGTTCGTCGGGTTCTTGATGCTCTGGAAGTAGTTCCACGCCGCCAGGTGGCCCACCAGCGGCTTGGTGTCGACGCCGCGCAGTTCCTCTTCACCGACCGAGAAGGCCACCACCGGCACGTCGGTCGCCTTCAGGCCCTGGTTGCCCAGTTCCTTGTAGAAGGGCACGTTGCTGTCGCCGTTGATCGTCGAGACGACGGCGGTCTTCTTGCCTTCGCTCGAGAACTTCTTGATCTTGGCGATGATGCTCTGGTAGTCGGAGTGCCCGAACGGGGTGTACTCCTCCATGATGTCGGCCTCGGCGACGCCCTTGCTCTTCAGGAACGAGCGCAGGATCTTGTTCGTCGTGCGCGGGTACACGTAGTCGGTGCCCAGCAGCACCCAGCGCTTGGCGCTGCCGCCGTCCTTGCTCATCAGGTATTCCACGGCGGGAATGGCCTGCTGGTTCGGCGCGGCGCCGGTGTAGAAGACGTTCTTGCTGAGCTCTTCGCCCTCGTACTGCACGGGGTAGAACAGCAGGCCGTTCAGTTCCTCGACGACCGGCAGCACGCTCTTGCGCGACACGCTGGTCCAGCAGCCGAAGATCACGGCAACCTTGTCCTTGCTGATCAGCTGGCGCGTCTTCTCGGCGAACAGCGGCCAGTTCGACGCCGGGTCCACGACCACCGGCTCGAGCTTCTTGCCGAGCAGGCCGCCCTTGGCGTTGATGGCGTCGATCTCCATCAGGATCGTGTCCTTCAGGACCGTCTCCGAGATGGCCATCGTGCCCGACAGCGAGTGCAGCACGCCGACCTTGATGGTCTCCTGCGCGTGCGCGGCGGGGAGGCCGAAGGCCAGCGTGGCGGCTGCCACGGCTTGCAGCGTGAACGAACGGCGGGTGGTGCTCATGGGCGTTTCTCCTCCTGGGAGCGTGTGGGTGACGACGCTTCGCAGGCTAGGGGCCGGCCCCGCCACGGCCAATACGACAGATGGCGTATGCGCGGCGCTGCGCCAGAATCGGCCCATGGCTGCGCCCGACGACGACTTCGTGCTCGACGTGTCCTCGCTGTCCGCGGTGCTGGACCTGCTGCCCGCGGCCACCAGCGTCTGGGACCGCGCCATGCGCAACGTCTACGCGAGCAGCCTGCACGAGAGCTGGTTCGGCCTCTCGCCGGCGGCGATGCGCGGCCGCTTGGTCGACGACGTCATCGGTGCCGAGGCCGCGCGCGTGCGCCGGCCGCTGTACGAGGCGGTGCTCGCCGGCGACGCCGGCCGCTACGAAGGCAGCATCACCACGCCGGCCGGACGCCGCCGTGTCGAGACCCGGCTGGCCCCCTACCGCGACGCCGCGGGCCGCGTCGTCGCCATCGTCGCGCTCGTCACCGACATCACCGAGGCGCACGAGGCGCAGCGCGGCCTGCGCGCACAGGGCGAGCGCCTGCGCCTGCTGTACGAACAGACGCCGGCGCTGCTGCTGTCGATCGACGCCGCCGGCCGCGTGCTGGCCGTGACCGACCGCTGCCTGGCCGCGCTGGGCAGCGAGCGCGCCGACGTCGTGGGGCGCGCGCTCGTCGACTTCCTCACCGAAGAGTCGCGCCGGCGCCTGGCCACGCTGGGCCTGCCGGTGCTGTTCCGCGACGGCCGCCTCGACCGCTGGGCCTTCGTGCTGCGGCGGCCCGACGGCCTCGAGCGCAACGTGCTGCTGTCGGCCATCGTCGAGCAGGGCGGGGCCGGCCAGCCGGTGCGCGCGCTGGCCACGCTGGACGACGTGACCGGCGAACTCGCGCGTGCCGCCGAGCTCTGGCGCGAACACGAGCTGCGCCTGCAGGTCGAGCGCCACGCGCGCGAGCTCGACGAGCTGCTGACCGAGCGCGGCGTCATGATCGACGTGCTCGCGCACGAGGTGCGGCAGCCGCTGAACAACGCCTCGGCGGCGCTGCAGAGCGCGGCCGTGCTGCTGGCGCACAAGGGCGACGCCGACACCTCGGCGCGGCTGGCGCGCGCGCAGGCCGTGCTCGGCGAGGTGCTGGCCGGCGTCGACAACACGCTGGCCGCGGCCACGCTGCTGGCGCGCGCCGGCCCGCCGGCGCTGGCCGACGCCGACATCGACACGCTGCTGGCCGTCGTCATCGGCGACCTGCCGCCGGCGGTGCGGCCGCGCATCCGCATCGAGCGCCACACGCCCACCCGCACCGCGGTGCTCGACCTCGGCCTCGTGCGGCTGGCGCTGCGCAACCTGCTGGCCAACGCGCTGGCGTGGTCGCCGCCGGACGCGCCGGTGACGGTGCGGCTGAGCGACAGCGACGAACCGCTGGCGCTGCTGGTCGACGTCGTCGACCACGGCCCCGGCATCGCGCCGGAGGTGCTGCCGCGCGTGTTCGAGCGCGGCGTGCGCGCCGGCCTGCGTGGCGGCCACGGGCTGGGCCTGTTCATCGCCCGCCGCGCGATGGAACTGCAGGGCGGGCACGCCACCGTGCTGGCCACCGGGCCCGAAGGCACGACGATGCGGCTGGCGCTGGCGCAGAGCGGCTGAGGCCGCGCGGCCGGCGTGCGCGGCTCAGGCCAGTGCGAGCGGCGCGCGGAAGGTGTAGCCGATGCGCGACTTCGACTGCAGCGGCACCATCAGCGGTGTCGCGCGCTCGATGCGGCGGCGCAGGCGGTAGATGGTGGCGTTGAGGTTGTCGTCGGCCTCGCCGGCCTCGCCGTGGCCCAGGCGCTGGCGCAGCGCCTCGCGCGTGACGGTCTCGCCCTGCGCGGCGATGAAGCAGTCCATCACCGCCAGGTCGCTGTCGGACAGCGGCACGCGGGCGCCGTCGGGCGCGATCAACTCGCGCTGGCGGCGGTCGAGCCGCCACGCGGCGTGCGTGCTCTTGCCGTCGTTGCGTGCGCGCCGGTAGACCGCCGTGATGGCCAGCGCCACCTGCTCGAACTGCACCGGCTTCGCGAGGTACATGTCGGCGCCGGCGCCGAGCACCTCGCTGAAGGCCTGCGGCGCCACCTGGCCGCTGATGACGAGGATGCCGCAGTCGTTGCGCAAGCGCAGGATCTTGATCAGCTGCACGCCGTTCACACCCGGCAGCGTGAGGTCGACGACGTAGAAGTCGAAGCCGTACGCACCGTCGTCGGCGAGCAGCGCGTTGCTGTCGTTGAAGACGCGCACTTCGACGCCCTGGGAGCGCAGGTGCTGGGCCAGGTATTCGGTGAACTCGCTGTCGTCGTCGATCAGCGCCAGGGTTCTCGGCAGCATGTCGGTCGGATTCTCCAGCCGCACGGGTCGCGGCTTCAACGCCGGTGTTCCCCGGCGTGAAGATGTGGCGTGCCACGCCGCGATTCTTGCGCAGCGGCAGAACTGACTCAATTCCCGCAGTTCTGTGTCCGATGTTGGCCACATCAGGCACCGAAAGGGATTGCGAAATCGTCGAATCGACAGTAAACGCGCAAACCGTTGCGCGAGCGGGCAGGCCCCGCGCTAGGCTTCGTCCATGACGGCAGCTGACGAGACCCCTCCCGACCTCGGCTGGATCGCCCCCGGCCACCATGGCACGCCGGCGCAGACGATGGCGCGGCTGCGGGCCATCTGCGCCGCGGTGCCCGACCTGCACGGCGCCTGCCTGGCCGCGCTGGCCACGCACCAGGGCCTGCCGCGCGAGATCCTGGCCGCCGCGCTGCTGCAATGCCGGCCCGACGCGCGCGCCTACAAGCGCGAGGACATGGTGTCGCTGCTGACGGCGCTCCACACCGGCGGCCGCGAAGCCTTCGAGGCCGTGCAGCGCTCGCGCCGCACGGCCGACCGCAAGGCCGCCGCCATGCCCTGGGTGAAGGACTGACCTTCCGGCGGCCCCGCTACAGTGGCGGCACCGCCCCGACCGCCGACGAGCCGCCATGAACCTGCCCCGCCTGCTGCGTGCCATGCCCAAGGCCGAGCTGCACATCCACATCGAAGGGTCGCTCGAACCCGAGCTGATCTTCCGCCTCGCGCAGCGCAACGGCGTCGCGCTGCCGTATGCCAGCGTGGACGCGCTGCGCGCCGCCTACGCGTTCCAGGACCTGCAGAGCTTCCTGGACATCTACTACGCCGGCGCCAGCGTGCTGCTGAAGGAAGCCGATTTCTTCGACATGGCCTGGGCCTACTTCGAGCGCGCCGCCGCCGACAACGTCGTCCACGCCGAGCTCTTCTTCGACCCGCAGACGCACACCGCGCGCGGCGTGCCGATGCAGACCGTCATCGTCGGCCTGCACCACGCCTGCCAGCGCGCGCATGTCGAGTTCGGCCTCAGCGCGAAGCTGATCCTGTGCTTCCTGCGCCACCTGAGCGAGGACGAAGCCTTCGCCACGCTCGAAGCGGCGCTGCCGTACCGCCACCACTTCATCGGCGTCGGCCTGGACAGCAGCGAACGCGGCCACCCGCCGGAGAAGTTCGCGCGCGTGTTCGCGAAGTGCCGCGAACTCGGGCTGCACGTCGTCGCCCATGCGGGCGAGGAAGGGCCGCCGGCCTACATCGAGAGCGCGCTCGACGTGCTGAAGGTCGAGCGCATCGACCACGGCGTGCGCTGCGTCGAGAGCCCGGCGTTGGTGCAGCGGCTGGCGGCGCTGCGCATGCCGCTCACCGTGTGCCCGCTGTCGAACGTGAAGCTGCGCGTCTTCGACACGCTGGCGCAGCACAACCTGAAGGCGCTGCTCGATGCCGGGCTCGTCGCCACCGTCAACAGCGACGACCCGGCCTACTTCGGCGGCTACCTGAACGAGAACTTCGTGCAGACGTTCGCCGCGCTGCCGGCGCTGACGCGTGCCGATGCCTACACGCTGGCGAAGAACAGCTTCGACGCCAGTTTTGCGGCACCCGAGCAGAAGGCCGCGTGGACCAAGCAGCTCGACGAGGTCTTCGCCACCTGACCCCGATGGCGAAGCTGTTCTTCCGCTACGCCGCGATGAACGCCGGCAAGTCGACCGCGCTGCTGCAGGTGGCGCACAACTACGAAGAGCGCGGCATGCAGGTGCGCCTGTTCACCGCCGCCTTCGACGACCGCTCCGGCCACGGCGTCATCGCCTCGCGCCTCGGCCTGGCGCGCGAGGCCGACACCTTCGGCCCCGACACCGCGTTCGAGCGCGCGCACTTCGACGCCGCGCTCGCCTGCCTGCTGATCGACGAGGCGCAGTTCCTGACGCCCGCGCAGGTGCGCCAGCTGCACCGCCTGGCGCACGTGGGCGACCTGCCGGTCATCTGCTGGGGCCTGCGCAGCGACTTTCGCGGCGACGCCTTTCCCGGCGCTGCCGCGCTGCTGACGCTGGCCGACGACCTGGAGGAGATGAAGTCGGTCTGCGCCTGCGGCCGCAAGGCCGGCTTCAACCTGCGGCTGGACGGCCAGGGCCGGCGCGTGCGCGACGGCGAGCTGGTCGTGATCGGCGGCATCGAGCGCTACCGCGCCGTCTGCCCGAGCTGCTTCTACAACGACGACGCCGTCGCGCCCGAGCAGGCGCCCGGCCTGTTCGGCTGAACGGCGATGGGCACCGGTCCGGCCGCCGACGCCTTCGCGCCCGCCGTGCTCGAAGCGGTGGCGCGCATTCCCGCCGCGCGCGTGCGGCGCAGCCGCGAACCCGCCGACGCCGCGCGCCGCCTCGCGCGCCAGGCCGCGCTGAAGGCGGCCGCCACCGCCGGCGTGCTGGCGCTGCCCAGCGGCCCGCTGGGCTGGCTGACGCTGTTGCCTGAGATGCGCTCGGTGTGGAAGATCCAGGCCCAGCTGGTGGCCGACATCGCCGCGCTGCATGGCCGCAAGAGCGAGCTGACGAAGGAGCAGATGCTGTACTGCCTGTTCCGCGACGACGCGGCGAACGTGCTGCGCGACGTCGTCACGCGGGTCGGCGAACGCTTCGTCGTGCGGCCGCCGTCGTCGCGCCTGATGCAGCGCCTGGTGCGCGAGATCGCGCTGCGGCTCACGCAGCGCGTGCTCGGCAAGGGCGTGGCGCGCTGGCTGCCGGTGGCCGGCGCGGTGGGCGTCGGCGCCTATGCGTACCACGAAACCCAGCGCGTGGCGCAGGCGGCGCTGGAGCTGTTCGCGTCCGAAGTCGAGACCGTCACCGAGCCGGAGGGCACGCCATGATCGAACTGCCCAAGGAAGCGCGCGAGCGCGCGATCCTGTCCATTCAGCGCTACGCCGAAGAGAACCTGGAAGAGAAGATGGGCAACATCGCCGCCGGCGCGCTGCTCGGCTTCTTCCTGCAGGAGATCGCGCCCAGCGTCTACAACCAGGCGGTGGCCGACGTGCAGGAGAAACTGCAGGCGCGCGTCGCCGAACTCGACCTCGAGGTGCACGAGGACGAGTTCGGCTACTGGCGTGCGCAGGGCGGCGTGCGCCGCGGCCGCACCTGAGCCGCTTCAGGCGCCGCGCAGGCGCGGCAGGATGCGCAGCGCGTTCTCGCGCTCGATGGCGCGCAGGTCGGCGCCGCTGAAGATCGCCGCCAGGCCCTTCGTGTGCTCGGCGGCCGAGCGGTACGGGTAGTCGGTGCCGTAGACGATCTGCGAGGTCGGGACCAACTTCGTCAGCGCGGCCATCGCGACCGGGTTCGAGGTCTGCGCGGTGTCGTAGTAGAAGCGGCGCAGCTCGCCGAGCACGCGCTCGGCGGTGAACCCGGGCTTGGCGTAGGGCGGCCGCATCATCTGCACCAGGAAGCGCTCGGTCACCGAGCCCAGCGTGCCGCCGGCGTGCGAGAAGATGAAGTTGATGTCCGGGCAGCGCTGCGCGGTGCCGCTGAACACCAGGCTGGCGATCGTGCGTGTCGTGTCGGTGCCGTATTCGATGATGACCGGCGGCACGCTGCTGGCGATGTTCAGGCAGCACGACGGGTCGTTCGGGTGCGTGTAGGCGGTGGCCTTGCGGCGGTTCAGCTCGTCCATCACCGGCGCGAACGCGGGGTCGCCGAGGTACTGGTTGCCGTAGCTCGTCATGAAGGCCACGCCGTCGGCCTTCAGCACGTCCAGCGCGTAGGCGATCTCCTTCAGCGTGGCGTCCACGTGCGGCATCGGCAGCAGCGCGAACATGCGCAGGCGGCCCTTCGAATCGTCGGACAGCTTGCGCGCGTACTCGTTCGAGGCGCGCGCCACCGCGGCGGCATCGGCGGCGTTCAGGAATCCGACCGCCGGCAGCGTGGGCGAGGTGATCGCGGTGGCGACGCCGCCGGCGTCGAGGTCGTCGATGGACTTCTGCGGCGTCCAGTTGTTGACCGGCGGCGAGTCGAGCTTGGCGGCCTTCAGCGCCGTCACCCACGGCGGCGGCGAGATGTGGTGGTGCACGTCGATGCGGTGCGGGCCGGCTGGTGTTGGCGTGGTGCAGCCGGCCGCCGCCAGCGCACCGAGCGCGGCCGCGCCGCCGAGCAGTCGGCGCCGGCCGGCGCTCGCCGGGGCGCAGGCCGCACAGGTGCCGGCGACGGGCCTGATGATTCCGTTGTAGTCGAACATGGGGTCTCCTCCGGTTGTTCTGCCGCTCAGGCCAGGTGGCGCCGGAAGAACGCGATCGTGCGCTCCCAGGCCAGCCGTGCCGCCGCCGCGTCGTGGCGCGGCGTGGTGTCGTTGTTGAAGCCGTGCTGGGTGCCGGCGTACTGGTGCATCTCGTGGCGCACGCCGGCCGCCTTCAGCGCCGCTTCATAGGCCGGCCAGGCGGCGTTGATGCGTTCGTCGACGCCGGCCAGCTGCACCATCAGCGGCGCCTTCACGCGTGCCGCCAGTTCGGGCGCCGGGCTGTTGCCGTAGAAGGGCACGGCGGCGTTCAGGTCGGGCAGTTCGGTCGCCAGCCAGTGCACGATGCCGCCGCCGTAGCAGAAGCCCACCGCGCCCAGCTTGCCACTGCCGTCGGGGCGGGCGCGCAGCCACTTCACCGACAGCAGGAAGGCGGCGCGCGTCTTCGACTGGTCCAACGTGGCGAAGGCGGCGCGCGCCTTGTCCTCGTCGCCCGGGTAGCCGCCCAGCGGCGTCAGCGCGTCGGGCGCGAAGGCCATGAAGCCGTCGAGCGCGAGGCGGCGCGTGATGTCCTCGATGTGCGGGTTGAGGCCGCGGTTCTCGTGGATCACCAGCACCGCGGGCAGGCGGTTGCGGCCGGCCGCGGCGGGGCGCGCCAGGTAGCCCTTGATGGCAACCTCACCGCCTTCGGTGGGCACGGTCGCCCACTCGGTCTTCAGGCGCGCGTCGTCGGGGCTCACCTGCTGGCCCATCGCGAAGTCGGGGCTCAGCGCGGCGAGCAGGCCGGCGGCGGTGGCACCGGCCTTCGCGAAGCGCTGCGCCTTGTCGAGGAAGCCGCGGCGGTCGACGTCGCCGTGCACGTAGGCGTCGAAGAGGATCAGCAGTTCCTGGTCGAAGTCCTGTGCGGTCAGGCGCGGCGGCATCGGCATGCTCCTGCGAGGGGCGGCGCACGAGGCTACGCCGCGCGCTGCCGCGCCACCACCGGGATTGCGCTGGGCCCACGCCGGCCCAATGCCTCAGGTGCCGCGCACGTAGGGGTTGCTGCGGCGCTCGCGGCCGAAGGTGCTCTCCGGGCCATGGCCGGGAATGAACACGGTGTCGTCGCCCATCGGCCACAGGCGCTGCGTGATGCTCGAAATGAGTGTGTCGTGGTCGCCGCCGGGGAAGTCGGTGCGGCCGATGCTGCCGGCGAACAGCACGTCGCCGACGAAGGCACGCTGCGCCTCGGCGCTGTGGAACACCACGTGGCCCGGCGTGTGCCCCGGGCAGTGGCGCACGGCGAGCACGCTGTCGCCGACCTGCACCGTGTCGCCGTCTTCCAGCCAGCGCGTCGGCGTGAACGGCTCGGCCGGCGCGAAGCCGAACATGCGCGCCTGCTGTGCGAGGCCGTCGATCCAGAACTGGTCGCCGCGGTGTGGCCCGACGATCGGCAGGCCCATTTCGCGCGCCAGCGTGCCCGTGCCGCCGGCGTGGTCGATGTGGGCGTGCGTGAGCAGGATCTGCGTCAGCCGCACGCCGTGGCGTGCGGCCGCCGCGCGCACGCGCGGCAGGTCGCCGCCGGGGTCGATCACGGCGCCTTCGAGCGTGCGCGGGCACCAGACGACGGAGCAGTTCTGGGCGAAGTTCGTGACGGGGACGGTTTCGTAGTTCAGCATCGTTCAGCGGGGGAGCCGGATCGCCTTCAGGCGGCCCTCGAGCGCGGCGGCGTTCAGCACGCCGACATGGGCGTCGACGAGCCGCCCTTGCGCATCGTAGAACAGCGTGGTCGGCAGGCCGCGCGAGCCGACCGCCGTGCCGAGCGCGGACCCACGGTCGAGCAGCACCTCGCGCGGCGGCGGCGCCAGCGTGGCCAGGTAGGCGCGCACGGCGCCGGCGCTCTCGCCCTGGTTCACGAAGAGGAAGCCGACGCCGGTCTCGCGCTGCTGCGCGGTCGCCAGCGTCGGCATCTCCTGGCGGCAGGGCCCGCACCAGGTGGCCCACAGATTGACGACGACCGGCCGCCCGGCGGCGGCGGCGCGCAGGTCGAGTGGCCGTTCGCCGTCGAGGGCGACGAGCGCGGTCGCGGGCAGCGCCGCGCCACGGTGTTTGCCGGCGAGCCACGTGCCGGCACCCCAGATCGCCAGCCCGGCCGCCGCCGCCACCGCCAGCGGCCGCCGCAGCGGCGGCAGGCGCCCGCCGCGCCACGCCAGCCAGGCCGCGCCGGCGGCGGCGCCGGCGGGCGCGTGCCAGCCGCCGTCGCGCAGGTCCAGCATCGACAGCGGGGCCGCGAGGTACGGCGCCGCGTTCGACGCCAGGTGCACCAGCCGGGCCGCCAGCAGGCCGAGCCCGGCAGCGACGAAGACGGCATGGCCCGCGGCGTCGCCGCCGTGCGCGTGCGCGGCGGCCAGCCGCGCCGCCACCCCGGCGGCGGCCCACACCGCGGCCAACAGCAGCAGCGGCGCCACCGGCAGGGCGATCGGGCCGAGGGTGAGCGACAGCACGGGCTCAGGCGGCGCAGGCGTCGCGCAGGAACCCGACCACGGCGCCGGCGTGCGGCGCGAGCGCCTGCCGCAGGTCGTGGTCGCCGTCGACCGGCAGCCAGCGCGCCCGCGCGTTGCGGGCCACCAGGCGCTCGGCGTCGCCGGCTGGCACCACGCGGTCGGCGCGCCCGTGCACCACGAGCACCGGGCACTGTACGGCGGCGATGGTGTTCACCGGCGCGATGTCGTCGAAGCGGGCGCCGATCACGTGCTGCACGTGCCGCATCACGTACCAGCCCAGCACCGGGTAGGGCACGCGCTTCTCGGCCATGAAGCTGCGCATCACCTCGCGCGGGTGCGCGAAGCACGACAGGCTCACCACCGCCCGCACGTCGTGCCGGCGCGAGGCGTGCAGCAGCGCGGCGGCGGCGCCCACCGAATGGCCCAGCAGCGCCAGCCGGCCGGCCGCGACCTCGGGCTGGCGCTGCAGCCACGCCAGGCTGGCGGCGATGTCCTCGGCGAAGCGCGGCATCGACGTGAAGGGCTCGTCGGCGCTCTGCCCGTGGCAGCGGGCGTCGACCAGCAGCACGGCGAAACCGGCGGCGTGCAGCGGCGGCACCACCGGCCACATCAGCGCGGCGTTGGCGCCCCAGCCGTGCATCACCAGCACCGCCGGCACGGGGAACTGCTGCGGCACCGGCGGCAGCACCCACCAGCCCGACAGGTGCCGCCCGCCCGGCCCGGCGACCGCCACGCCGTGCACGCGGTCGTCGGCAACGCCGGGGTGCCGGTGCGCCAGGTCGTGCGCGATGCGCGGCGCGCGCAGGCCGCGCAGGATCGCGCGGTGGGCCAGGCGCTGCAGGCCCCAGGCGCCGGCGAGCGCCGCGCCGGTCTCGACGAGCACGCTGCCTAGGCCGACTTCGCCGCCGCGGCGCGCGCGAACTCGTCGAAGGCCGCGCCGGCGTTGGCGGCATACATCAGCGACGGGCCGCCGCCCATGTAGGTGGTGACGCCCAGGGTCTCGTCGACTTCCTGCCGCGTCGCGCCCAGCCGCGCCAGCGCCTTGGCGTGAAAGCCGATGCAGGGGTCGCAGCGCGCGGCGACGCTCAGCGCCAGCGCGATCAGTTCCTTGGTCTTGGCGTCGAGCGCGCCGTCGGCCGTCGCGGCGCGGCCGAGCTCGCTGAAGCTCTTCATCACGTCGGGCGTCGAGCTGCGCAGCGGCGCCAGCCCGGCGGAGATGGACTGCGTGAGCTCGCGGTACTTGTTCGTCGGTTCGGTCATGAGGGCCACCTTTCTGCAGGGCACTATACCCAAATGGGTATAAGAACATCATTGTGCTGGCGCAATGGCCGGTGCCGTGCGGGCGCCTATGCCGGCGTGCCGAAGCGCCGCATGAACCGGCGGTCGATGCGGTCCTTCCAGCGCCACACCCAGCGCCCGCTCCACGACCAGCGGCCCCAGGTGGCCAGCGCGTGGCGGTCGCCGGTGGCGACGAGGTACAGCGCCTGCCGCTGCGGCGTCCACGGCTGCAGCGCCCGCCCTTCGCAGAAGGCGCGCAGGTTGTGCGACAGCACCGGCCCGGCGCGCACCGCGAAGACACCGGACTTCGGGCGCGCGTCTGCCAGCGCGGCGACGTCGCCGGCGGCGAAGACCTGCGGGTGCGACACGCTCCGCAGCGTGCGGTCGACGCGGACGAAACCGCCAGCGTCGGTCGCCAGGCCGCTGGCGGCCGGCCAGGCTGGCGCGGCGGCGCCGGTCGACACGAGGCAGGCATCGAAGGGCACCGGCGGGCCGGCGTCGATCCGCACCTGGCCGGCGTCCAGGCCGGTGGCCCGCACGCCACCGCGCCACGCGATGCCGCGCTGCGCCAGCAGCCGCGCGGCGTGCCGGCGCGTCGCCTCCGGCATGCCGGCCAGCGGCAGCGCGTCGGCGCCCAGCACGCTGACGAAGAGGTGCGACCAGCCTTCCAGCGCCGCGCGGTGCCGGACCGCGAACGCCAGCTCGACGCCGGCCGCGCCGGCGCCGACGATGACGAGGTCGAAGCGCCGGCACTGGCCGAGCAGCCGGTCCACCAGCGCAGGCCAGGCGGCGATGAACTGCTCGATGGGCCGCACCGGCAGCGCATGCGTGGCGGCGCCGGGCAGGGCCTGCAGCGCGGGCATCGGGCCGGTGTCGATGGACAGCGCGTCGAAGGGCAGCGTCGTGCCGTCGGCACCGAGCACGGCGCCGCGCGCCAGGTCCAGCGCGACGCCCGCGGTTTCATGGAAGGTGGCTCCGGCCGCCGCGGCCAGCGCGTCGAGGCGGATCGCGCAAGCCTCGATCGGGTAGTGGCCGGCCACCCAGCCGGGCAGCATGCCGGAATAGACCTGGCGCCGGTGCGGCGACACCAGGTGCACCTGCCAGCCGGTGAGCGGCCGGGCCGCCAGGTCGGCCAGCACGCGCACATGCGCGTGCCCGCCGCCCAGCAGCAGCAGCCGCTTGATGGCGCCGCCGCGCGGCTCAGCGCGCATCGTTGAGCGCCCAGTCGTAGTCCAGGTGGACCAGTCTGTAGCGGCCGGCGCGCAGGTCGGCCTGCGCCTGCGGCGTGGTGGCCAGCACGTCGGCATGGCGCGCGAACAGCGCCTGCAGCGAGCCGTAGCCCTGGTGCCCGCGCTCGAAGTCCTGGCGGTACCAGTCGAAGATCTTCGACACCGCCAGCACGCCGCTGCCGGCGTCGAAGCGGTTGCGGCTGCGGTCGGACAGGAAGCGGCGCAGCGCGTCGTCGAACTGGGCGTCGAGCCGGTCGGCGACGTAGGCTTCGGGGCGCAGCATCGGGCAGCCGATGGACGCGCACACCACCGCCGCGTGGATGCGCGGGTCGTCGAAGACGCCGGGGGCGCGGATCATGCCGTGCTCGATCTCGTCGAGCGAACGCTCGCGGCCGAGCAGCCGGAAGAACTTCCGCTTCCACGGGCTCTGCAGGAAGCTGCCGAGGTCCTTGATGGAGGCCAGGTCCGGGTAGCGCGTGAGCACGAGCGCGACCGTGAACGCGTTGTACGCGTTGACCAGGAAGGCCAGCTGCTGCGGCCGCGGCCAGGCGCCGTAGGCCGCCGCCGGCACCGCCGACAGCGTCTCGAGGTAGGCGTCCAGGGCCGGGCGCTGCGCCTGCACGGCGGCATAACGCAATGCCGACGCGTTGCCGCCCGCGGCCAGCACCACGTGCTGGCGAAGCAGCGCGTCCCAGGCGCCGTGGCGGTGGTCGAAGGCGACGGCCGGGGCCTGCGCGGCAGCGTGGCCTGCCAGCGCCAGCGGCAACGACGCCAGCAGCGCGCGGCGGCGCATGCCGTCGCCCGTCATCGGGTGCTGCGGCCTAGCCACGCCGCCACGCATGGAAGCGCCCGACCCAAGCCAGCAGCGCCTGCGGCGCATGCGCGCGCTTCCACGCGCCGGCGGCGTACTTGCTGGCCTCGGCCATCGTCGGGTAGGTGTGGATGGTGCCGAGGATGCGGTTCAGGCCGATGCCGTGCTTCATCGCCAGCACGTACTCGGCGAGCAGGTCGCCGGCGTGCGCCCCGACGATCGTGACGCCCAGGATGCGGTCCTTGCCCGGCACCGTCAGCACCTTCACGAAGCCATGCGCCTCGCTGTCGGCGATGGCGCGGTCGAGGTCGTCGAGGCCGTAGACCGTGACCTCGTGGGGAACCTGCCGCTCCTTCGCCTCGAGCTCGTTCAGGCCGACGCGCGCGACCTCGGGCTCGACGAAGGTCGCCCACGGAATCACGCGGTAGTCGGCGCTGAACTTCCTGAACGGATCGAAGAGCGCGTTGACGGCCGCGTACCACGCCTGGTGGGCGGCGACGTGGGTGAACTGGTAGGGCCCTGCCACGTCGCCGGCGGCATAGATGTTCGGGAAGTTGGTCTGCAGGTAGCCGTTCACTTCGACCGTTCGGCCGGTCGTCACGCCCAGTTCTTCCAGGCCGTAGCCCTTCAGGTTGGCGCTGCGGCCGACGGCGACGAGGATGGCATCGAACGGGATCTCCCGTTCCCGGCCTTCGGCTTCGCAGACCAGCCGCCTGTCCGCGCCGCTGCCCTGCACGCGCAGCGCCTGGTGGCCCGTCAGCACGGTGATGCCCTCGGCGCGGAAGCGGGCGGCGACGAGTTCGGAGACGTCCGGGTCTTCGCGCGCGAGCAGGCGCGGCAGCATCTCCACCTGCGTCACCCGCGAGCCCAGCCGCGCGAAGGCCTGCGCGAGCTCGCTGCCGATCGGGCCGCCGCCCAGCACCACCAGGCGTTCGGGCCGCCGGCGCAGCTGCCAGACGTTGTCCGAGGTCAGCAGCTCGTGCGCGCCGAGCCCGTCCAGCCCCGGGATCGGCGGCACGAAGGGCCGCGCGCCGGCCGCGATGACGATCGCGCGCGTGCTGAGCGTCTGCACGCGCCCGTCGTGGTGGCGGATCTCGACCTCCCACGGCGACACGATGCGCGCCGTGCCCTGCGCCACGTCGACGCCCAGGCCGGTGTAGCGCGCCACGGAGTCGTGCGGCTCGATGGCCCGGATGACGCGCTGCACGCGTTCCATCACCTCGCCGAAGTCGAACTCGGCCGTCGCGCCGCGCATGCCGAACTCGCGCGCGCGCTGCACCTGCGACACGAAGCGGGCCGAGCGGATCAGCGCCTTCGACGGCACGCAGCCGGTGTTCAGGCAGTCGCCGCCCAGCGCGTGCTGTTCCACCAGCGTGACCTCGGCCTTCAGCGCCGCCGCGATGTACGCCGTGACCAGCCCGGCCGAGCCGCCGCCGATGACGACGAGGTTGCGGTCGAAGCGCGCCGGCCGGCGGAACTTCGCGTAGACCCGGCGCGCCTGGAACAGGTCGAGCGCCTTCTTCGCGGCGAGCGGAAACACCCCCAGCAGCACCAGCGAGCCCAGCACGCCGGGCGAGACGATGCCCGACAGCGACTCGATGCGCGCCAGCTGCGTACCGGCGTTCACGTAGACCAGCGTGCCGGCCAGCATGCCGAGCTGGCTGACCCAGTAGAAGGTCCAGGTGCGCAGGCCCGTCACGCCCATCGCCAGGTTGATGGCGAAGAAGGGCAGCACCGGCACCAGGCGCAGCGTGAAGAGGTAGAAGCCGCCTTCCTTCGCGATGCCGGCGTTGACCGCCGCCAGCCGGTCGCCGAAGCGCGCCTGCACCCAGCCCCCGAGCAGCCAGCGCGCGGCCAAGAAGGCGAGGGTGGCGCCGATGGACGACGCGAACGACACGATCAGCGTGCCCCAGCCCAGGCCGAACAGCGCGCCGGCGGCGAGCGTCATCACCGCCGCGCCCGGCAGCGACAGCGCGGTCACCGCCACGTAGCCGGCGAAGAACAGCAGGCCGGCCGCCAGCGGCTGCGCGTCGCGCCAGGCCTGCAGGTCGGCCTGGCGCGCCTGGATGGCCGCCAGGCTGAGGTGGCGGCCGAGGTCGAGCCCAAAGAAAAGCGCCAGCAGGCCCGCCAGCGCCAACAGCACCCACCACCGCTTGTCCCGAAGCATTCAGTTCCTTTTCCGTGTTGGCCCCGGCGCATGCGCCTCCGGCCGCGATTAGACGCGCTGGCGCGCCCGTTCCTTACACGCAGGGTTGGAAGGCCCCGCGTGCTCCAATGCGGGCCCGAGGCCCGGGCCTCGACGACACCCACGGCCCGACCGTCCGCCCGCATGCCCCTGCCACGCCGTTTCGATGACGCCCTGATGGAGCCGCCGGCGCCGCGCGCCGCGCCCGACGCCGCGCTGCTGCGCTCGCTGCGCGCGTGGTGCGAAGCCGGCGCGTGGCCGGCGCTCACGCTGCCGCTGGCCGCCGCCAGCATCGCGCCGCACGGTGGCCTGGAGGGGGCCGCCGGCGAACTCGACGGCAGCCACGCGCTCGCCCGCCTGGGGCGCTGGCGCGGCCTCGCATGGCGGCTGCAGCTGCTGCTGCGCGAACGTGCGCCCGGCCACCGGCCGCGCCCCGCCGACCCCTGGGACTGCGGCTGGTGGCGCGACGGCGCGCTCGCCGCCGCCACCGCCTTCCGCCCGCGCCGGCCCACGCTGCTGCTGGTGCGCGAGGCCTCGGCCGCGGCGGCGCCGGCGCTGCTGGCCGCGCTGCAGGCCCAGCAGGCGCACTACGCGCGGCCGCTGCGGGTGCTGCAGGTGAGCGCCGCGCCCGTGCCCGGTTGGCCCCGGCTCTGACGCGGCGCCGCGCCGGCTGTCATCATTGACCGATGCTGAAGACGCTGAAGGACCTCTTCGACAGTCTGGTGCCGCCCGCGCCCGGCACCGCGCCGGCGGCCGGCGAGCACGCGCTGCAGCTCGCCACCGCGGTGATGCTGGTCGAGGTGATGCGCGCCGACACCAGCTTCCACGAAGGCGAGCGTGCCGCCGTGCTGGCCGCGCTGCGCGACAAGTTCGCGCTCGCCGACGACGAGGCCGCGCGCCTGGCCGAGCTGGCCGAGGCCGCCGCGAAGCAGGCCACCGACCTCTTCGCGTTCACCTCGCGCATCAACGAACGCTTCGAGATGCCGCAGAAGCTGCGCATGCTCGAACACATGTGGCGCGTGGCCTACGCCGACGGCCGCCTCAGCGAGCACGAGCGCCACGTGCTGTGGCGCATCGCCGACCTGCTGCACGTGCCGCAGGGCGCCTACGTGCATGCGCGCCTGCGGGCGCAGCAGGAAGCCGGCCTGGCGTGACACGCTGCGCGCCGCGGCGCGCGATCGCAGCAACGCCACCTTCGGCGACCCGCTGTTCGGCACGGCGAAGTCCTTCGGGCGCTGCCGCGGTCTTCAGCCCGCGCTCGGAATGCCGATAGCAGAGGATGGCGCGCTCCGCCGGCGCGCGCCGCCTCCGCATTCACGTCCCCATGGCCTCGCCGCTGCTGCCCGATCTGTCCTCCGCCGTCTGGGCGGTGGGGGTGCAGTTCCTGCTGTACGCCGCCGGTTGGGCGCTGTGCAGCCTGCTGCTGCGCGAGAACCGCCGCGCCGTGCTGTACTGGAGCCTGTTCATGGCGCTCGTCGGCGCCGGCCTGCTGCTGGCGAGCACGCGCGACGCGCAGCGCGGCTGGTGGGCCTTCGTCGGCGCCGACCTCGCCTTCGTCGGCGCCTACGTGTCGCTGCGGCGCGGGCTCGAGCATTTCCTGTCGCTGCCGAGGCGGCCGCTGGAGCATGCGCTCACGCTGCTGCCGTTCGGCGCGGCGATGCTCGCGCTCGGCCCCGGCGTCGAGCACGCGCCGTGGCGGGTGACGCTCACCTACGGCATCGGCGCCATCGTCGTCGTGCGCATGCTGTGGGTCACGGTGCCGCGCGGCAGCGCCGAGTTCGGCGGGCGCCTGATGGCGCTGCTGGCGGTGCCGGCGGTGCTGCTCGGCGCGATGCTCGCGCTGCGCACCGTGCAGCAGCTGGCCGACCCGTCGCACGCGCTGGAGATGCACCTCACGAACGCGGGCAACCGCTCGCTGCTGCTGTCCTACCTGGTCGGCGCCGCGCTCTTCAGCTTCAGCTTCATGGCGCTGCTGGTGGCGCGCCTGGTCGACCGGCTGCGCCGCCTGAGCCTGGAGGACCCGCTCACCGGCCTGCTGAACCGGCGCGCCTTCGACGCCGAGCTGCAGCGCGAATGGCAGCGTGCGCTGCGCGGCCGCGGCGCCTTCGCGCTGCTGGCGCTGGACCTGGACCACTTCAAGCGCGTGAACGACGCCCACGGCCATGCCGGCGGTGACCACGTGCTGCGCGAGGTGGCGAGCCGCCTGCGCACCACGCTGCGCGTCACCGACGTCGCGGCGCGCACCGGCGGCGAGGAGTTCGTCGTCATCGTGCCGGGTGCGGACGAGCCGGCCGCGTGCGCGCTCGCCGAGCGCCTGCGCACCAGCATCGCCAGCCAGCCGGTGGCGCTGGCGGCCGGGCCGATCCGCATCACCGCCAGCGTCGGCGTGGCCGTCGTCAGCGCGGCCGACGCCGATGCCGAGCGCCCGCTGCGGCGTGCCGACGAGGCGCTCTACGCGGCCACGCGCGCCGGCCGCGACCGCGTGCAGGTGGCCGCGCCGCCGGCCACCGCCGACGCCCAGGCGGCCTGAGCGCCGCGCGGGTTCGACCGGATCGGCGCGCGCAGGGTGCCGGCCGATACTGCCGCGCCGTCCACCCCTGCCGTACCCCGATGACCCACCCCACCCGCCGCGCCTTCCATCACCGCCTGCTCGGGCTGGCCGCGGCCGCCCTGGCCAGCCCGGCCGTGCGCGCCCAGGCCTACCCCGCGAAGCCGCTGACGCTGATCGCGCCGTACCCGCCGGGCGGCGGCGTCGACGTCGTCGCGCGCCTCATCGCCGAGAAGCTCGCGGCGCGCCTGGGCCAGGCCGTCAACGTCGACAACAAGCCGGGCGCCGGCGCCACGCTGGGCGCCACCGCGCTCGCGCGCAGCGCGGCCGACGGCCACACGCTGATGCTGGGCAGCATCGTCGACTACGCGATCGCGCCGCACGTGCACAAGAGCCTGCCGTTCGACCAGCAGAAGGACTTCGTGCCCATCGTCGAGGCCGGCTTCGGCACGGTGGCGCTGATCGTGCACGCCGACCTGCCGGCGAAGACCGTGGCCGAGCTGGTCGCGCTGGCGAAGGCCAAGCCGAACGAGCTGAGCTACGCGTCGTCGGGCGTCGGCGGCCTGCAGCACCTGAACGCCGAGATGTTCAAGCAGATGGCCGGCGTGGAGCTGGTGCACGTGCCGTACAAGGGCACGGCGCAGCTGCTGCCCGACCTGATCGCCGGCCGCATCCCGCTGGCCATCGACAGCCTGCCGGCGCACCTGCCGCACCTGAAGAGCGGCAAGACGCGTGCGCTGGCGGTGGCCAGCCGCACGCGCAGCCCGATCCTGCCCGAGGTGCCGACAATGATCGAAGCCGGCCTCGCCGGCTACGAGACGGCCACCAACTACACGCTGTTCGCGCCGGCGAAGACGCCGACCGAGATCGTGGCGCGCCTGAACGCCGAGACCAACGCGGTGCTCAAGCTGCCCGAGGTGGTGGACAAGCTCACCTCGCTGGGCATCGTCATCACCGGCGGCAGCACCGAGGCGGCGGTGGCCCGCACCGCCACCGAAGTGGCGAAGTGGGGCAACGTCATCCGCAAGGGCAACCTGCAGCTGTCGTGAGCGCGCTGGTGCGGCTGTCGCGCGCTCACTGCGCCAGCCGCAGGCTGCCGCCGGTGACGCGGTAGTTCAGCCCGGCGCCCGTGACCACGCTGCAGCTCAGCGCGCCGCAGGGCGCGGTGCCCAGCAGGTAGCGGCCCTGCGCGTTGGCGCCCTGCACGTTGGGCGCGAAGGTGTTGCCCACCGCGTTCACCGTCACGCCGGCGGCCACGTTCACGTTCAGCCCGCTGGTGGTGGTGCCGCTGCCGTTGCCCTGGATCAGGTTGTTGCCCGGCGAGGCGGCGGTGCCGAGGTCGAACACCGAAGACGCGTTGCCGCCCATCGTGACACCCGAATTGCTGACGGCTTCGGCGTTGCTGCCGGCGCTGGTCACGTGGCCGGTGATGCTGGTGTCGCGCAGCTTCAGCTGGTAGGTCTTGTTCGCCATGCCCAGCCACAGGCCGCCGTGGAAGGTGACGGCGTTGGCCGCCGGGTCGGTGGTGGCGTTCTGACTGAACTGGCTGCCCGCGAGGTCGATGCTGCAGGCGTCGCGGCAGGCCACGCCGCCGTGCGTGTTGCCGCTCACCGTGACGTTGCTGCCGGTCCAGGTGAGCGAAGAGGCGGTCGACCCGGTCTCGGTGACGAAGACGCCGGTGTTGTTTCCCGACAGCGTGCTGTTCGTCGTCGACAGGGTCAGCGCCGCGCCCGGCTGTGCGAAGCTGCCGACGGCGATGCCCGCCGAGTTGTGGGAGTAGCCCTGGTTGAAGCCGGTGATCTGCGAATTCACCAGCGTGATCTGCGGCGTGCCCTTCACGGCGTGGATGCCGTAGCCCGGCCCGCTGTTGGCGGCGGCGTTCAGCAGCGTGCCGTTCAGGTTCACCTGGGTCGCGGCGCCGAACATGAAGATGCCGCTCGAATCCACGTTCAGCACCACGTTGTTCAGGTCCAGCCGGCTCGACCCCGTGAGGTTGAACGCACCGCGGTTGAAGGCGCCGCTCACGCCGTCGGCGCCGCCGAGCGCGGCGCCGCCGAAGCTGCCGCCGTTGACCGTGAGCCAGGCATTGCCGGCCAGGCTGGCGTAGATGGCGGTGGCCTGGCCGGCCGGGGCCAGCTGGGCGACGTAGTCGGTCACGTCGCCTGGTGTCAGGGTGGCGTGCACCGAGCCCGACAGCACCAGCACCGCCGGGAAGGTGCCGTTGCTGACCACGCCGCCGGCCACCTTCAGACCGTCGATCGACACGTTGCCGGCCGAGGCCGCGATCGACCCCCAGTCGCCGGCGAAGAAGCGCCTCAGCACCACGCCCACCACCGAGGCGTTGCCCTGCAGCACGATCTGCTGGCCGATGGCCGCCTGCCCCGGCGTCAGCGCGCGCAGAGTCAGCCCGGCCGGCACCGTGATCGGCGCCGGCTGCGTGCTGCCGTCATAGATGCCGTTCATCAGCCACACGGTCTGGTTGGCCGCGGCGGTGGCGGCGGCCAGCGCGATGGAACGGCAGGGGCTGGCCTGGCTGCAGGTGGTGTTGCCGGCATCGGTGCCGGTGGGGCTGGCGTAGGTGTCGCCGCTGGAAGGCGCGGTCACCACCACGCTGGCCGCGGCGCTGGTGGCCACGTTGTTCTGCGCGTCGTAGGCCTTCGCGGTGAAGGCGAGGGTGCCGAGGTCGGCCGCGGTGAGGTTCACCGTGGTCTGGAACGGCGCGCTGCTGGTGGTGGCCAGCAGAGTGCTGCCGCGGAAGAACTCGACCTTGGTGACGCCGATGTCGTCGCTGGCCGTGGCCAGCAGCGTGGTGGCGCCGGGGGCCAGCACGTTGGCCGGGTTGGCCGCCAGGCTCACGCTGGGCGGCGTGGTGTCGGGTGCCACGCTGACGTTGACCACCGCGCTGGTGGTGCTGTTGTTGGCGGCATCGAAGGCCTTGGCGGTGAAGGCCACGGTGCCCGCGTCGGCCGGCGTGAACGACACCGCCTGCGTGTACGGCGCCGTCGTGTCGGTGCCCAGCAGCGTGGTGCCGCGCCAGAACTCCACCTTCGTGACGGCGGCGTTGTCGCTCGCGCTGGCGCTGAGCGTGGTGCTGCCCGGCGCCACCACGGTGGCCGGGCTGGCCACCAGCGTCACCGTGGGCGGCGTCGTGTCGGTGCCCAGCGTGACGGTGACGGTGGCCGTCTTGGTGGCGCGCCGGGGGTGGGTGGCGGTCAGCGTGAAGGTGGTGGTGGCGCTGACGTTCACGCTCACCGAACCGATCGTCGAGACGTCGATGGCGGGGCTGCTGGCGTGCGAGCCGCCGCCGTTGTCGATGCTCACGTTGCTGGCCCCGAAGACCGACCACGACAGCGTGACCGGCCCGCCGGGGAAGGCCACGCTGGCGGGCGCCACGGTGAAGCGGTCGATCTCGATGCGGGCGACCACGAAGTCCAGCGACATCGGCTGCGACAGGCTGCTGTTGCCGGCGCGGTCGAAGGAACGCGCCATGAAGCGGCGCTTGCCGCCGGTGGTGCTGCCGAAGGGCAGCTGCACGGTGCCGCTGTCGTAGCGCGTGCCGCCCGTCCCGCTGAAGGCCGAAGCCGGGGCCTGCCACACGCGGCTCACCGCCAGCTGGCCCACCTGCGCGCCGCTGTTGAAGGGCGCCGGCGGCGTGCTGCCGCTGGGGAACACTTCCAGGATCTCCACCGTGCCCAGGCCCTGCGGGTCGGTGGCCACGATGCCGGCTTCGAACACCGCGGCGGTGTCCAGTTCGTCGCGCTGCGCCACGCTGCCGCCACCGGCGCCACGCACCGTGAACGTGGGGTCCGCCGGCGGGTTCTTGTCCCACATCACCGAGTAGGTGCCGCTGGGCAGCTTGGGCGCGATGCAGACGAACTTGCCGCCCTTGGGCTGGCAGTTGATGGCGCTGGAGCGCCCGCCGCTGGCCAGCGTGGGCGGCGTGCGGTCGCCGTTGCGCTGGCAGACGCGGCCGTAGCCGTAGGCGTTGGCCAGCGTTTCGAACTCGGCTTCGCCCGTGACTTCACGGTAGCCGGCCGGGCAGGTGGTGACGGCGGGCACCACGAACACATCCTGCGAAGGCGTGCACAGGTGGATCTGCGGCGTGGGGCTCCAGGCGTCGATGCAGCCGGGCGCGGGTGCCTGCGGGCATGCGGTGCCGTCGAGGTAGAGCACGCTCTGCGCCGTCTGGCTGCCGTCCAGCACCGAAGGCGCGTTCACCAGGCAGGTGGGCGGCGGCACGTAGCCGGGCGCGAAGGCCAGCGCGCTGCGGCGCCCGGGCAGCGCGGTTGCGGGGGTGGTGGCCGCGCTGACGGCGGCCGGCGATTCGATCTCGATCACCACCTGGTCGGGCACTTGGATGTCGGGCGCGGTGTAGGTGTAGGTCGTGCCGGCCACGTAGCCGGGGTCGGCGGCGGTCTCGGCGTCGGGGGTGGCGGGCACCACGCTCACCGTGGCCGGCGCCTGCAGCGCGTTGTCGCCCACGCTGACGCTCACCTTGCCGTCGCTGGACCGCACGGTGCCGGCCGCCGGCCCCAGCGTGCCGGGCGCCGCCGGGGTGTCGCCACCACCACCGCCTCCGCCGCCGCAGGCGACAAGGCCGAACACGACCGCGGCGAGCGCGATCCCCTGGGACAAGCGGGGCAATGACATGGCGTGGCTCCTTCAGCGCAGACCCGGCGGGCGCGGCGACGCTGCGTCCGTGAACTCGGTGAGGTACAGCAGCAGGTCGATCGGCCGCTCGAACTGCAGCGGCGCTGCAGCGCCGGGCGCCGTGACCTCGGCGTGCCAGGCATGCGCCGGCGTGGGCGGCCAGACGGCGAGCGCGAAGCGCCGCACGGCGGCGGGCGGCTCGGCACCAGGGGCAGACGGTTGCATGGGCACCTCCATGGGTGCACTGTCGGCGGCCGCCGTTTCCGCTGCGTTCCCGCGCCGCGGCGGCGCCGTTCCCGCCCTCGGGCCGGGGGCTCAGGTCAGCAGATCGAGGTGGCGGCGGATGAAGGCCGACTGCAGCGCCGGCTCGGCGCGCAGGGAATCGGCCAGGCGCTGCGCGGTCTGGCGCGCCGCGGCGTCGAACCGGTCGCCGCCGAGCGCGCGCTGCAGCGCCAGGGCCTGCAAAGGCGGCAGGCGGCCGCTGGCCAGCGTGGCGGCGGCGGCCTCGCGCGCCGCCGGGTCGGGCGCGCCTTCGAGGGCCGCCGCCCGCAGGCGCACGGCCAGCGCGCCGGCTTCGAGCGCGCGGCTGTGGCACAGGCCCTGCACGGTGGCACGCGCGGTCGCCGCGTCGCCGCCGGCGAGCGCCGCTTCGGCGAGTGCCAGGCGTGCCGATTCCAGCGCCGGCGGCAGCATGCGGTCGGCGAAAGGCCGGGCCAGCGCGGCGCGCAGGTCGGCCACCGCGGCCAGCGCGGCGGCCGGGTCATGCCGCAGCGCGAGCGCGGCGCGCAGCTCGGCCGCCGGCAGCAGCGGCACGTCGACGCCGGGGCGGCGCAGCGCCTCGGCGCTGTGCACGCTGGCCAGCGCGCGCTCGTCGGCACCGGCGGCGGCCAGCAAGCGGGCCGCGAGCAGGCGCGACTCACGCTGTGTGGCCAGCGAGTCGGGCTGCAGGTCGGCCGCGGCCACCGCGTCGTGCGCGCTGCGGATCGCGGCGCCCAGGTCACCGGCCAGTTCGTGCACCACCGCCGCGGTAAGCGCGGCCAGGAAGCGCGGCACCGCTTCGCGCGCGTCGACGAATCCCTGCACCAGGTCCTGCAGGGCCTGGCGCGCGGCTTCGAGCTGGCCGTCGTCGACCAGCGTCTCGCAGAGGTTGGCGTGGTAGATGTTCAGGTAGACCGGTTGGCCGGCGCGGCGCGCGATGTCCACCGCCTGCTGCTGGCGTGCCAGCGCGGTGGCGCGCTGCCCTTCGGCGCGGTCGACGAAGGTCACCTTGCTCAGCACCTGGGCGTGGTGGATGGTGCCCAGCGTGGCCTGGCAGGCAACGAGCGCCAGGTCGCGCTGCTCGCGCGCCTGCGCCGGCTGGTTCGCCTGCAGCGCCCAGACGGCGGCGCTGCCGCGCATCATCGCTTCGCCGCGTGCGTTGCCGCCGACCTGCGCGACGGCCGCCGCCTCCAGGTGCGCGGCCAGCGCATCGGCCGGCCGGTCCAGCAGACCGGCCGCCTGCGCGACCACCGACAGCGCGTGCACGTGCAGCACCACGCTGGGCGGCGCGAACTCGCGCACCGCGCGCAGCGCCAGCCGTTCGGCACCCGGCGGGTCGCGGTCGTCCAGCGCCGCCACGGCGGCAAAGGTGAGCGCGCTGAACTGGTCGGCCGGCGCCCCCGAACGCTCGGCGCTGGCCAGCAGCGCGGCCAGCACCGTCTGCCGTTCACCGGTGGTGCCGGCCGCGCGGATCGCCGTGAAGGCCTTCGCGTGCAGCGCCACGGCGGCCGGGGCGTCGGCCGTCAGCGAGGCGGCGCGCGTGTAGTGCGTGCTGGCCTCGCGCACGGCGCCCAGGGCCATGGCCGCGTCGGCCGCGCGCGCCCACGCCAGCGCGGCGGCGCCGGCGTCGCCCGCGCTTTCCCAGTGGGCGGCAATGCGTGCCGGCGCCGCGTGCAGCGGTTCCAGCGCGGCCGCCAGCTTGGCGTGCGTGAGGCGCTGGCGTTCCGGCGACAGCGCCGTGCGCAGCGCACTGCGGAAGAGATCGTGCACGAAGCGGTAGCCCGCGCCGGCGCGGTCGATCACGCGCGCCGCGATGGCGCGTTCGATGCCCTCCAGCGCTTCCCACTCGGTGAGCGCGGTGGCGCCCTGGATCTCGGCCAGCGTGCTGCCGTCTTCGGCCAGCGCGGCGGTTTCCAGCAGGCGCTGCGCCGCCGGGCCCAGGCGCGCCACGCGGGCGCGCACCGCGTCCACCACGCTGGCGGGCAGCGGCAGTTCGGCGTAGTCGGTGGTGGTGTCGTCGTAGCGCGTGCTCCAGCCTTCGTGCGCGTCGGCGCGCAGCTCGCCGGCTTCGAAGAGGGCGCGGATGGTTTCGAGCGCGAAGAAGACGTTGCCGCCGGTGGCCGCGCCCAGCCGGGTGGCGAAGCGCAGACCGCCTTCGCTGCGCGACAGCCGCTGCACCAGCTGCAGCATCGACCAGTCGTCGAAGGCGCCCAGCGACAGTCGGGCGAGCACGCCTTCGCGGGCGAGTTCGTCCAGCACCACCTGCGCCGCCGTGTTCGCCGCCAGCTCGCCGGGGCGCGCGGTGGCGACGACCCGCGGCAGCGCGGCCGGCGCGTGCGCGCGCCGCCGCACCAGGTGCGCCAGCAGTTCCAGGCTGGAGGCGTCGGCCCACTGCAGGTCGTCCAGCACCAGCAGGCGCGCCGGCCCGGCGGCCAGCGCCAGCGCCTGCACCAGCGCTTCGAGCAGGCGGCTGCGCGCTTCCTCGGCGGCGGGCGGCGCGGGCTCGGTCGCGGCAGTGGGGCGCAGTTCGGGCAGCAGGCGCGCCAGGTCGCGCTGCCAGGCCGGGTCCAGCCGCGCCAGCAGCGGCGCCCGCGCGGGGGCGCGCAGCGCGTCGGCCACGGCGTGGAACGGCGTGGCGGTCGACAGCTCGGAAAAGCGCAGCACCAGCGCGGGCGCGTCGTCGCCCGTCGCGGCCGCGCGGCGCCAGGCTTCGAGTGCCACGCGCGACTTGCCCACGCCGGCCTCGCCTTCCACCAGCAGCACCGGCGCCGTGCTGGCGGCGATCTCGGCCAGTTCGCGCTCGCGCGCCACCAGCGGCACCGCCTGGCGGTCGAACACGGCGGCCACCGGCGCTGGCATCGGCGCCGACGCCGGGCCGGCCGCCACCGCGCCGCGGCCGCGGATGCGGTCGGCCAGCAGGCGCGTTTCGGGCAGCGGTTCGAGCTGCAGTTCTTCGCGCAGCACGCGTTCGCAGCGCGCGCAGGCTTCCAGCGCGGCGGCGCGCTCGCCCAGCGCGTCGAGCAGGCGCATGTGCTCGCGGTGGCTGGCTTCCTGCAGCGGGTCGCTCTCCAGCAGGCGCGCGTGCAGCGCGGCGGCGGCGCGCAGGTCGCCGGCGCCTTCGCGCAAGGCGGCCAGGCGCTGCAGCGCGTGGCGCCAGTCGCGGTCGAAGCGTTCGCGCCGCAGCGCCAGCCAGTCGTCGAAGGCGGGCGCGTCGCCCAGGTCCAGGCCTTCGCACAGGCGGCCGGGCTGCAGCGCTTCGGCCTCGCCCCAGCGCGCGTCCTGCACGGCGCTTTCGAAGGCCTGCAGGTCGGTGCTGGCACCGCGCAGTGCCACGTGGTCGTCGTCGGCGAACAGTGCGTCGTCCAAGCCCGCTTCGCGCAGGCGGTGCAAGGCGCGGCGCAGGTTGCGGCGCGCGGTGGCTTCGCCGAGCTGGCCCCAGAACATCTCGGCCAGCCGCGCGCGCGAGGCACCGCCTTCCACCGCCAGGTAGACCGCCAGCGCCAGTGTCTTGCGCACCGTGATCGCCAGCGGCCGGCCGCCGCTGGACACGCGCGGCACGCCCAGAAGCGCCAGGTGCAGAGCAGCCACCATGGCGGCCGATGATAGGGGCGGCCCCGGCCGCCGTTCGCTCAGCGCGCCGTGCGCAGCGGGCGGAAGAACTCGCGGATCTCGTGCGCCAGCACCTCGGGCTGCTCCAGCGCGGCGAAGTGGCCGCCACGCGGGTGCTCGGTCCAGCGCCGGATGTCGGTGTACAGGTGCTGCGCCACGGCGCGCGGCGGCCGCAGGATCTCGCGCGGGAACTGCGCGTAGCCCATCGGCACGTTCACCGTCTGCCCCGGCGGCACCGGCCAGGGCCGGTGCGCGCGCGCGAAGTACGGCCAGAACGAAGAGCCGATGGCGCCGGTGGCCCAGTACAGCGTGATGTTGGCCAGCATCTCGTCGCGCGGCACGGCCTGCGCGGGGTCGCCGTTGTTGTCGGTCCAGCTGCGGAACTTCTCGACGATCCAGGCCGCCAGGCCGGCCGGCGAATCGGTCATCGCGAAGGCCAGCGTCTGCGGCTTCGTGCCCTGGATCGCCTGGTAGCCGGTCTCCTCCTTCAGGAACCGCTGCAGCTCTTCGACGAAACGGCGCACTTCGGGCGTGGGGTCGGTGAGCAGGCGCGGGTCGCGCTGCACGGCCAGCAGGTTCAGGTGGATGCCGACCAGCTTCTCGGCATGCGCGTAGCCCAGCCGCGTGGTGATGAACGAACCCCAGTCGCCGCCCTGCGCGGCAAAGCGCGGGTAGCCCAGCACGCCGGTCATCAGGGCGGCGAAGGCGTCGGCCATCTCCTCGACGCCGAAGCGCGGCTGCCCGGGCCGGAACGACAGCGTGTAGCCCGGCAGCGAAGGCGCGACCACGGTGAACGCATCGGCCGGGTCGGCGCCGAAGCGCGCCGGGTCGGTGAGCATCGGGATGAGCCGGCGGAACTCGAACACCGAACCCGGCCAGCCGTGCGACAGCAGCAGCGGCAGCGGCGCCGGCCCGCGCCCGGGTTCGTGGATGAAGTGCAGGTCGATGCCGGCCAGCGGCACGGTGTACTGGTGGAAGGCGTTCAGCGCCGCTTCCTGCGCGCGCCAGTCGAAGCCGGTGCGCCAGTGGTCGCACAGTCCCTGCACGTAGGCCAGGTCGCTGCCGTGGGCCCAGGGCTCGCCGGGCGTCTGGTCGGGCCAGCGCGTGCGCGCCAGGCGTTCGCGCAGGTCGGCCAGCACGGCGTCGTCGACGTGCAGGCGGAAGGGGGTGGGCGTGGGGGCGGCTGGCGGCATCGGGACCTCTCCGTCGCATCGTAGCGGCGCGCGTCGAGGGCCGGCCCGGCCGCGTCCGCCGCGCACCGCGTGCGGGCGGGTGCAATCGAGTTCGGGTTAACCCTCCATCGCGGGCATAATCGGCGCTTCTTCGCAAGGCTCGGCCTTGCGGGCCAAAAGCCCGATGGGCATCGGGAGAGACCGCGTTCGACGCGCGGCGCCGAAGGAGCAACCGCCCCGGAAACTCTCAGGCAAACGGACCGATGCCGTGGATGAACTCTGCAGAGTCACCGGCTGCCTGACGTCCGCCGGTGCGCCGAAGGAGCAAGCGCCGCCCCATGGAGCGGCGCGAATCTCTCAGGTGACAGCGACAGAGGGGGCGACGACCACCGGAGGTCCGGTGGCGTCATCGAATCCCGCCGACGTCGTACCGAGAGACTCCATGACTTCCCGCACCTTCCGCCTCGGCTGCGTCGCCGCGGCCTGCTTCACCCTGTCCGCGCATGCCGCGGAACCCCTGGTCGTGCGCATCGGCCACGTCGCCGCGCTCAGCGGCCCGGCGGCGCACCTGGGCCGCGACAACGAGAACGGCGTCCGCATGGCGATCGAGGAACTGAACGCCAAGGGCGTGCAGATCGGCGGCCGCACGGCCCGCTTCGAGCTCGTCGCCGAAGACGACGCCGGCGACCCCAAGCAGGGCACCGCCGCGGCGCAGAAGCTCGTCGACCGCCAGGTCCACGGCGTCGTCGGCCACCTGAACTCGGGCACCGCGATCCCGGCCGCGCGCATCTACGCCGACGCCGGCATCCCGCAGATCGCGCCCTCGGTGACGAACCCGCGCTACACGCGCCAGGGTTTCAAGACCACCTTCCGCATGGTCGCCGACGACGCGCAGCTCGGCGGCACGCTGGGCCGCTACGCGGTGCAGACGCTGAAGGCGAAGACGGTGGCCGTGATCGACGACCGCACCGCCTACGGCCAGGGCGTGGCCGCCGAGTTCGAGAAGGCCGCGAAGGCCGCCGGCGCGACCATTGCCAAGCGCGAGTTCACGAACGACAAGGCGACCGACTTCACCGGCATCCTCACCGGCATCAAGTCGGCGAAGCCCGACGTCATCTTCTACGGCGGCATGGACGCGGTGGCCGGCCCGATGCTGCGCCAGATGAAGCAGCTGGGCGTGGCCTCGAAGTTCATGGGCGGCGACGGCGTCTGCACGGCCGAACTGCCGAAGTTGGCGTCCGGCCAGGTGCCGGACGGCCAGGTCGTCTGCGCCATCGCCGGCGGCGTCGATGCCGCGCAGCGCCCGGCCTTCGACAAGTTCAAGGCCGACTTCAAGAAGAAGTTCGGCACCGAGGTGCAGATCTACTCGCCCTACACCTACGACGCGACGAAGGTGCTGGTCGAGGCGATGGTGAAGGCCGGCTCGGCCGAACCTGCGAAGGTGCTGCCGGTGCTGCAGAAGATCAGCTACCCCGGCGTCACCGGCACGATCGCGTTCGACGAGCGGGGCGACATCCGCAACGGCGCGCTGACGCTCTACACGTACAAGGCCGGCCAGCGCGAGGAACTCGGCGTCGTTCGCTGAGCCCGCGCGTGCGACGCCGGGAGGCGTTGCACGGCTGGCGAAGGGCAGCGGGCCTGCAAGCCCGCTGCGCGGCCTGCAAGGCTAGGACATCTCACGGCGGCCGAGGCCGCCCGCCTCAGCCGCGCCGTGCCGCCTCGATCGCGGCGATGTCGATCTTCGTCATCTCCATCATCGCCGTGAAGGCGCGCCGCGCGGCCGCCGGGTCGGGGTCGGCGATGGCGTCGGTCAGCGCGCGCGGCGTGATCTGCCACGACAGGCCCCAGCGGTCCTTGCACCAGCCGCAGGCGCTGGCCTGGCCGCCGTGGCCGACGATCGCGTTCCACAGGCGGTCGGTCTCGGCCTGGTCGTCGGTGGCGACCTGGAACGAGAAGGCCTCTGTGTGCCGGAACGCCGGGCCGCCGTTCAGCCCCAGGCAGGGGATGCCGAGCACGGTGAACTGCACGGTCAGCACGTCGCCCGCCTTGCCCATCGGGTAGTCGGCGGGCGCGCGGTGGACGGCGCCCACCGCGCTGTCGGGGAAGGTCTCGGCGTAGAAGCGCGCGGCGTCGAGCGCCGTGCCGTCGTACCAGAGGCAGATCGTGTTCCGGGGGGTCATGGCGTTCTCCTTCGAACGTTCGTCGTGCAGGCGGGCGGGCGGCGGCGCCGCGGCGTGGCCCCGCTCCGGCACGACGAACGAGGGGCGCCAGGATCGACGCCGGCCCTGGCCCTGGGCATCGTAGCGGCGCGGCTTGTCACCTTTCGGCGGCGGGCGACGTCTAATGACCGAAGCCCGAGCCCCGGATCATGACCGCCGACACCCGCCTCCACGAAGCCGACCGCGAGATCGCGGCACGCGCCGCCGCCGGCGACGCCCGTGCCTTCGAGGCGCTGATGCGGCGTCACAACCGGCTGCTGTTCCGCGCCGCGCGCGGCATCGCCGGCGACGACGCCGAGGCCGAAGACGCCGTGCAGGACGCCTGGCTGCGTGCCTTCGAGCGCCTAGGCGCCTACCGCGGCGAAGCGGCGCTGGGCACCTGGCTGGCGCGCATCGCCGTCAACGCCGCCCTCGACGCGCAGCGCCGGCGCGGCCGCGTCGTCGACTGGAACGCCGCCCCCGCCGAAGACGCCGAAGCGATGGAGACGCGCACGATGGCTCTGCACGCCGAATCCCCCGACACGCCGGACACGGCCGCCGAACGCGGCGAACTGCGCCTGCTGCTGGAGCACGCGGTGCGCGCGCTGCCGCCGCGCTACCGCAGCGTCTTCATGCTGCGCGCGGTGCAGGAGCTGAGCGTCGACGAGACCGCCTACGCGCTGCAGCTGAGCCACGACGTCGTGAAGACGCGCCTGCTGCGCGCCCGCGCGATGCTGCGCGACGCGCTGGCCGCGCACCTGGACCGCGGCGCGCCGCAGGCCTTCGCCTTCGCCGGCGAGCGCTGCGACCGCGTGGTGGCGCAGGTGCTGGGCACCTTGCAGCGGCTCGGCCGCCTGCGCAGCGACGGGCCTGCCTGAGGCCGCGCCGCCCCTTCCACTTCGGTTCTTCCCCCCACCCCAAGGAGATGGCCATGAACGGTCAGGACCTGCTGTTGCCCTTCGATTCCCTGAACACCGACCTGCGGCAGGCGCGCCGGCGCGCGCTGGCCGGCGGCGGCCTCGTGCTGTCGGCCGCGGCGCTGGCGCTGCTGGGCGGACGCGACGCGCTGGCGGCCGGCAGCGCTGCCAACGAGTCGGACCTGCGCATCCTGAACAGCGCGCTCGGCGCCGAGCTGGAGGCCATCGCCGCCTACCAGCTGGGCGCCGACAGCGGCCTGCTGACGAAGGACGTGCGCCCGCTCGCGATGACCTTCCAGGGCCACCACAAGGAACATGCCGACGCGCTGGCCGCCACCGTGCGCAAGCTCGGCGGCCAGGCCGTGACGCCGAAGGCGAAGTACGGCTTTCCGGTCGACCAGCTGAAGAACCAGGCCGACGTGCTGCGCTTCGCCGCCGGGCTGGAGAAGGGCGCGGTGTCGGCCTACCTGGGCGCGGTGCCGCTGTTCGGCGACCGCGCGCTCGCGCAGGTGGCGGCCAGCATCCTGGGCGACGAGGCCATGCACTGGGCCGTGCTGCGGCAGGCGCTGGGCGAAGCGCCGGTGCCGGCAGCCTTCGTGTCGTGAGCGCGCTCGCGCTGCAGCTGGCCGCGGCACTGGCGCTGCAGGCGGCGCCGGCCGCCGCCTCGCTGGCGCGCGGCGAGCAGGTCTACACCCGCTGCGCCGCCTGCCACGCGATCGACACCCACCGCACCGGCCCGCGGCACTGCGGCCTGTTCGGCCGCCGCGCCGGCAGCGCGCCGGGCTTCGAAGGCTACTCGGCGGCGCTGCGCGCGTCCGGGATCGTGTGGGACGCAAACACGCTCGACCGCTTCCTGCGTGCGCCCTTCGACGCCGTGCCCGGCACGACGATGGGCTATGCCGGCGTGAAGGACGACGGCGAGCGTGCCGATCTCATCGCCTGGCTGCGCGTGGCCACGGCGCAGGGGCGCTGCACGCCGCGCTGAGCGCGCCGCCGGCGGCGCGTCCGTCGCCGCGGTGCCGGATTCAGGCGGCTGGCAGCGGCGTTCGTCTCAACGACAGGGGCGCTCCTTGCGGCCCGCGGGCCTTCGTGCCACGCTGGTGGCGGAGTGCGCATGAGCTCGACCCTCGGCACGTCGGCCCCGGACACCGCCTCGGTGCAGGCGAAGCGCGGGCGCGCGCCAGCGGCCTCGCGGGCGGTTGCGGGTACGCCGCGGCGCGGGATCGTCGGCCTGGCGCTCGCGCTGGCGCTCGTCTTCTCGACCCAGTTCTTTGCCCAGGACTTCGTCTGGCGCCACTGGGAGCGCAGCGAGGTGCTGTGGGCGGGGGTCGGCATCCTCGCCGAACGCGCCGCGGTGGGGCTGGCCGTCGCGGCGGCGGTGCTGCTGGCGCTGCGCGGCTTCGAGCGGCGGCCTTCGCTGCCGCGCGCGGCGCGGACGGTGCTCTACACCGCGGCCGTGGTGGCCGCGGTGGTGGCGGCGGAGTGGTTGCTCGTGGCGCTGGACACGGCCGACGCCGCCGGCGACCCGGTCGCCTTCGGCGAACACGTGCTGCGCTGGACCGGCGTGGCGCTGGCCATCACCGGCCTCTGGCTGGCCTGGCAGCGCGCCGTGCACGCCGAGGCGGCGGCCGATCGCCTGCGCCAGGCCGATCAGGGGGCACAGGCGCAGATCGCCGAACTGCGCCTGCAGACCTTGCAGTCGCAGATCGAGCCGCACTTCCTGTTCAACACGCTGGCCACCGTGCGGCGGCTGGGGGCCACCGAGCCGGCGCAGTGCCTGCAGCTGCTGAACCACCTGGTCGACTTCGTCGCGCTGTCGCAGGCGGCGCAGCCGGGGCGGCGGCGCTGGTGCGTTGCCGATGAGCTCTCGCTCGTGCGCGCCTACCTGAGCGTGATCGAGCTGCGCATGGAAGGGCGCCTGCGCCTGCGCTTCGACGTCGACCCCGCCGTGCTCGGGCACGAGGCGCCGCCGCTGGCGCTGGCCACGCTCGTCGAGAACGCCGTCAAGCACGGCATCACGCCTTCCACCACCGGCGGCGAGATCGCCGTGCGCGCGCACCTGGCCGACGGCGAGGTGCGGCTCGCGGTGGCCGACACCGGCGTCGGCCTGCGCGGCGGCGGCGGCAGCGGCATCGGCCTGGCGAACACGCGCGCGCGGCTGCGCACGCTGTACGGCGACATGGCGCGCCTGCGGCTGGCCGCCCACCGGCCGACCGGCGTGGTCGCCACGCTGCAATGGCCGCTGCAGCGCGCGGAGCCGCGGTGAGCGAGGCCCTGCCCATCGACCTGCGGCGCTGCCTGGTGCAGTCGCTGCTGGTGTCGGCGATGCAGATGGTGATGTTCCAGCCGGGCTACCTGATCTACATGTCGACGCAGGACCCCCGCCTCGTGCCGCTGCAGGCGCTGGTGCTGCTGGCCTCGTTCCTGGCGTTCGCGATGACGATGTCCGTTGCCGCGCAGTGGGTGGAGGGCCGCTGGTCGTGGCCCGCCGTCGCGGCGCTCGGGCTGGCGCTGTGCACGGCGCTGGCGCTGCTGCAGCGGCCGGCCAACGCGGCGGTGCACGTCTGGCTGGGCCTGCCCACGCTGAGCCTGTCGCCCTGGTTCGCGGCGTGGATCGCCTTCGCGAGCGGGCTGCCGTTCTTCGCCTACTGTCTGATCGTGCAGCGCTCGGTGCGCGTGCGCGCGCTGCTCGGCCGTGCCGAGTTCGAGCGCACGCGCACGGCGGCCCTGGTCGGCCAGGCGCGCGCCGACACGCTGGAAGGGCGCGTCGACCCGGCGCTGCTGCAGCGCGCGCTGGTGGCGCTGCGCGCCGCCTACGCGGGCCCGCGCGAGCGCGCCGAGGGCCTGCTAGACGCGCTGGTCGACTTCCTGCGGCAGGCGATGCCGGCGATCCGCAGCGGCCGCTCGACGCTGATGGAAGAGCTGACGCTGCTGCGCCGCTACGCCACGCTGGTGCAGCGGGTCGATGGCGGCCGCGGCCTGTGCGAGGTGAGCGCCGAAGCGCCGCCGCGCGACCCGCCGTTCGCGCCGCTGCTGCTGATCCCGCTGGTCGAAGCGCTGGCGGGCGCGGGCGGACGCGCCGGCCCGGTGCGCCTGGCGCTGCGCGTGCAGGCGGCCGGCGCGATGCTGGCCTTCGACGTGCCGGCACCCGGCCCGCCGCTGGACGAGCGCTGGTGCCAGCGGCTCGACCGCGCCCTGCGCACCACACCCGACGCCGCCGGCGCGCGCTACGACGTCGGCGGCTCGCACGCCCTGACGCTGTGGCTGCCCTTGCCACCCCTGCCCGAGGAGAAGACCGATGGACACTGATCCCCGCCCGAACGAAGCGCCCGGCCCGGTCGACGACGCGCGGCGCGCCCTCGCGGCGCTGCTGCCCGCCTTCGTCTTCGCGCCCGCCGCGCAGGCGCAGGACGCTGCCAAGGTGCAGCCCGCCGCCTACAAGGTGGTGCTCGACAACCACGCCATGCGCGTGCTGGAGTTCAACAGCCGCCCCGGCATGGGCATCTGCGGCGAGGGCATGCACTCGCACCCGGCGCACCTGACCGTGCTGCTGTCCGACCTGTCGCAGGCGCGCATCCGCCTGCCCGACGGCAAGACCTTCGGCGGCAGCAAGAAGCTCGGCGACGTGTTCTGGAGCGAGGCCGAGACGCACGAGGTGGAGAACCTGTCCGGCCGCCACGTGCGCACGCTGATCGTCGAGCTGAAGACGGCCGGCAAGGCCTGAACCGGCGCAACGCGATGCCTGCCCCCAGCGCCCTCGTCGCCGAGGACGAAAGCGTGCTGCGCGACGAGCTGTGCGCGCACCTGTCGGCGCTGTGGCCCGAACTGCGCATCGTGGCGCGCGCCGCCAACGGCCTGGAAGCGTTGCAGCTGCAGGAGCGGCACCGCCCCGACGTGCTGTTCCTGGACATCGAGATGCCCGGCCTCAGCGGCCTGGAAGTGGCGCGCCAGGCCGAGCGGCGCCAGCACCTGGTGTTCATCACCGCCTACGACGCGCACGCGGTGGCGGCGTTCGAGCGCGGCGCGGTCGACTACGTGCTGAAGCCGTACACCGCGGCGCGGCTCGCCGAGTCGGTGCGCCGCGTGAAGGAGCGGCTCGGCCGCGCGGTGCCGGCGCCCGAGGCGCTCGACAGCGTGCTGCGCGAGCTGGCCGCGGTGGCGCAGCCGCGCGAGCACCTGCGCTGGATCAACGCCTCGTCAGGCACCGAGGTGCGCGTCATCACGGTCGACGAGGTCTGCTACTTCCGCGCCGACACCAAGTACACGCTGGTCGCCACGGCCGAGGGCGAGGCGCTGATCCGCCGCACGCTGAAGGAACTGCTGGACCAGCTCGATCCGGCGCAGTTCTGGCAGGTGCACCGCTCGACCATCGTCAACGCCAACGCGATCGCCGGTGTCACGCGCGACTTCCGCGGCCGCGTGCACCTGAAGCTGAAGGCGCGCAGCGAGAAGCTGCCGGTGAGCGAGCAGCACGAGCACCTGTTCCGCCAGATGTAGCGCGGTGGCGGGCCGGTGGGCCGCGTTCGATGCCGCTTTCGCCGCGTTCGTCCGAAAGCGCTGCGGGCGCGGCGGCGGCGTCGAATCATCCGCGCACCCAACCACTCCCGCGAGGCCGCCATGCACCGAACCGCCACGATTCCCCTGAGCCCGATCGCCGCCGTGCTGCTGTCGGCGCTGGCCGGCTGCGGCAGCCTCGGCAGCCCTGCACCCGACGCCGCCACGGGCCGCGAAGTGACGATCAGCCCGCGCGGCGACAACGTCGTCGCCACCTGGGGCCAGGTGGCCTTCAAGGCCATCGGCAGCACGAACCAGGACCTCGTCACCGTGCACCTGGCGATGTACGACGCCGTGATGGCGATCGCCCGCACGCACCAGCCCTACGCGATCCGGCCCGCGACCAGCGGCGCCGGCGCGGGCGAGGTGGGCATGAAGGCGGCCGCCGTCGAGGCCGCGTACCGCACGCTGCGCGCGCTGGCGCCGGCCGGCGGCGCGACCTACGAGCCGCCCTACGCCGCCGACCTGGCGGCGCTGCCCGAGGGCGACGCGAAGCGCCGCGGCCTGGCGATCGGCGCCGAGGTCGCCGCCGGCCTGCTGGCGCTGCGCGCCAACGATGGCCGCGCCACCGTGCTGCCGCCCTACGTGGCGGGCACGCAGCCGGGGCAGTTCCGCGGCGCCAACCCGATCAACCGCATCGGCCCCTTCATCAAGCCCTTCGCGACGCGCAGCCACGACCAGTTCCGCGCCCCCGGGCCGCCGCCGCTGGCGAGCGAGGCCTACGCCGCCGACCTGAACGAGGTGCAGCGGCTGGCGTCGGCCACGAGCACGGTGCGCAGTGCCGCGCAAACCGAGGTGGCACGCTTCCACACCGAGCCGCCGCCGCCGTTCTGGACGCGCAACCTGCGTCGCTTCGCGACCGCGAGCGACAGCCTGGCCGACAACGCGCGCCTGTCGGCGATGCTGTACACGGCGCACCACGACGCGGTCGCCGCCTGCTTCGAGAGCAAGTACCACCACAACTTCTGGCGCCCGGTGAGCGCGATCCAGCAGGCCGACACCGACGGCAACGCCGCCACCCGGCCCGACCCGGCGTGGGCGCCGCACGTGCCGACGCCCAACCACCCGGAGTACCCGGCCGCGCACAGCTGCGCCTGCGCCGCGGTGGCCGAGGTGCTGCGATCGTTCTACGGCACGAGCCGGGTGCGCTTCGAGTTCGACAGCACGGTGGCGGGCACGCAGCCGCACCGCTATGCGGGCCCCGACGACCTGGTGCGCGAGATCGCCGACGCGCGCGTCTGGGGCGGCATGCACTTCCGCTTCTCGACCACCGACGGCGCCGTGCTCGGGCGGCGCGTGGCCGAGTGGGTGGTGAAGCAGCACTTCCGGCCGGCCGACTGACGCCGCCGGCCGGTGGCCACCCGGGCGGCCGGCGTCACGGCGTCAGGGCGTCACGGCATCAGTACAGCTGCCAGGGCAGCGGGTCGTAGGCGTAGCCGCCGCCGTCGCGCACGCGCAGCTTGCCGATGCCGGGGAAGGGCAGGTGCACGGCGCCGATGAACATGTCCTCCTTCACCGCCATCGCGAACAGCTCCTCGCGGCGCGCGCGCGCGAGGTCCTGGCGGAAGTCGAACATCACCGTGATCTCCGGCCGCGGGAACTGCACCGGCGCCACGTGCATCGTGTCGCCGAGCAACAGAAGCTTCGCGTCGCCCGAGCTCACGAGGTAGCAGCTGTGCCCCGGCGTGTGGCCCACGCCCGCCACCGAGCGGATGCCCGGCGTGAGCTCGGCGCCGAGCTCGAAGGTCTGCAGGCGGTCGCCGCAGGCCGCGATGGCACGCTTGGCGGGAACGAAGCGGCCCTTCTGGTTGTCGGGCGCCGCGGCCTCGACGGCGGCGCTGCCCCAGTAGTCGACGTCGAGCTTGGCCACGCGCAGCACCGCGTTCGGGAACAGCTTCGCGCCTTCGGGCGTGACGGCGCCGTGCAGGTGGTCGCCGTGCATGTGCGTGATGTAGACCTCGTCGACCTGCTCGGGCGCGACGCCGGCCGCGGCCAGCGCCTGCGGCAGCCGGCCGGCGGTGGGGCCCAGCATCTTCGCGCCGCCGGTGTCCACCAGCACCAGCTTGCTGCCGGTGTTGACGAGGAAGGTGTTGACGGCGGTGCGGAACGGCGCCTTCGTCTTCGCGGCCTCGAGCGCGCGCTGGATGGCGTCGGCGTCGCCCTGCAGCACGGCGCCGGGCAGGTCGATGAAGCCGTCGAGCAGCGTCGTCACCTCGAAGCTGCCGAGCTTCATGCGGTGCACGCCGAGCGCACCGCCGCCGGCCAGCGGCGCAGCGGCGAACAGCGGCGGCGCCACGCCGACGGCGGACGCCGCGAGCATCTGGCCCAGGAAACGGCGGCGCGGGTCGTTCTTCATCGGTCTCCTCCGGAAGTTGCGGGCAGTGTAGGCAGCGCCCCGGCGGGCGTCCTGAGTGGCAACCCCCGGCCCAATCAGCGCCAGGCGAAGTGCGGCTGCTCGAAGTGCGCCACGCGCGTCGGCCGGCCCAGCAGGCACCACTCGCGGAACTGGTAGAGCACGGCCGCGGTGGGCGCGGCGATCCAGCTGTCGCCCACCGGCATGCGCAGCACCGGGTGCGCGCTGCCGGCCAGCGCGTCGAGCAGCGGTGCGTCTTCGCGCAGCAGTTCGTCGACCGGGATGCGGTGCACGCTCTCCACTTCGCCGGGGTTCGGCACCAGCGCGTCGCCGACGCCCGCCCACACCACCACCGGCGTGATGACGAAGCCGGAGCGCGTGGCGAAGTCGTCCAGGCGGCCGAGCACCGCGCCCGCGTCGACGGCGAGGCCGGTCTCTTCGTGCAGCTCGCGCAGCGCGGCGGCCTCGGGCGTCTCGCCGGCGTCGAGGCGGCCGCCGGGCAGGGCCCACTGGCCGGCGTGGGCGCGCAGCGCGGCCGAGCGGCGCGTCAGCAGCAGCGCGGCGCGGTCGCTCGGGGCGCTGAAGGCCGGCAGGCCCGCCACGCCCGCGCCCGGCCCTTCGTCGATGACGGCCAGCGCCACCGCCGCATGGCGCTCGGCGCCTTCGGCGAGCGAGCGCACGTCGAAGGCGCGCAGGCGCTCGGCGAGCGCGGCGCGCAGGGCGGCGGTGCGGCGGGTGGGAACGGGTGCGGGCGGCGGTGTCATCGGCGGACCATTGTGCAGCGTGGTACGCGGGCCGGTATGCTGCGGCCCCTTTGCACGAGCCTGCTGGAGACTCATCGTGATCGCGTCCCTCTTTCCCCTCGGCTGGTGGCACTACCTCGCCGGCGGGCTGTGCATCGGCCTCGGCACCGCGCTGCTGTACGTGGCCACCGGCCGCCTCGCCGGCATGAGCTCGGTGTTCAGCTCGACCTGGTCGTACCTGTCGGCGCGCGCCTTCTTCCAGCAACCGCGCTGGCTCGAAAGCCGCGCCTGGCGCCTGCAGCTGGCATTGGGCCTGGTGCTCGGCGCGGCGCTGTGGTGGCTGTGGCTCGGCCCGGCCGAAGCGCTGTCGACGACGGTGCCGACCTGGCGCCTCGTGCTCGGCGGCGTGGTCGCCGGCTACGGCGCGCGGCTGGCCGGCGGCTGCACGTCGGGCCACGGCATCTGCGGCCTGGGCTCGCTGAAGCTGCCGTCGCTGGGGGCGGTGCTGACCTTCATGGCCACCGGCTTCGTCACCGCGCAACTGCTGGCGGGGTGGGGCGCATGAGCGGCGTCCCGCGTTCGATCGCCGTCGTCGCCGCCGGCGCGCTGTTCGGCTTCGGCCTCGCGCTCAGCGGCATGGTGCGGCCCGAGGTGGTGCTGTCGTTCCTGCAGTTCAAGGACTGGGGGCTGATGCTGGTGATGGGCGGCGGCCTCGCCGTCACGCTGCTGGCCTACCAGCTCACCCCGCGGCTGGCGCCGCGGCCGCTGCTCGGCGGCGTGTTCGAGGCGCACACGGCGCGCATGCACCGCGACACCTTCGTCGGCTCGGCGCTGTTCGGCGTCGGCTGGGGCTTGTCGGGTGTGTGCCCGGGTCCGGCGATCGCGGGGCTGGGCACCGGCAACCTGCAGTTGCTGTGGGTGCTGGCCGGGCTGGCCGCCGGCGCCTGGCTGCACGGCGCCACCGCCGGCGCGCCGGCTGCCGCGCCGCAGGAGGGCTGACGCCTCAGGCGGCGGCGTCTGCCAGCGCGGCGGCCTGCGGCCCGAACGCGTAGGCGTCCATGCCGAGGTCGCCGAAGGTCAGGCTGTCGTGCACGCGCCGCCCCGGCGTGCCGGCGCCGGCCGCGCCGGCGGCGACGTAGAACGGCAGCAGGTGCTCGTCGGTCGGGTGCATCAGCGCGGCGTGCGGCGCCTTCGTCCGGTACTCGAAGAGCGCGGGCCAGTCGGCCGCCGCGGTCTTGTCCAGGAACCAGTGGCGGAACGCGGTGCTCTCCGGCGTGGCCGGGCGGTCGACCGCGCTCATGCGGCCCTGCGAGAACACGCGCCCCAGGTTGTGCGTGATGCTGCCCGAGCCGACGATGAGCACGCCCTCGTCGGCCAGCGGCGCCAGCGCCTGGCCCAGTTCGTACAGCCTCGCCGGCGGCCAGTTGGGCGGCCAGGCGAGCGGCAGCACGGGGACGTCGGCGCCCGGCCACATCGAACGCAGCGGCACCCAGATGCCGTGGTCCAGCCCGCCTTCGTCGACGCGGTGCACCGGCAGCCCGGCGGCGGCCAGCAGCGCCTGCACGCGGCCGGCGAGTTCCGGCGCGCCGGGGGCGTCGTAGCGCAGCGTGTAGAGCTTGGGGTCGAAGCCGCCGAAGTCGTAGACGGCCTCGTGGCGCGGTGCCGCCAGCAGCACGGGCTCACGCGTCAGGCTGTGTGCGCTGATCGCGAGCACCGCCTTCGGGCGGCCGATGGCGGCGTCGATGGCGGGGCCGAGCCGGGACCACCACGCGCCGGCTTCGCGCGGTTCGAGCGCGGTCATCGGCGAGCCGTGGGACAGGAAGAGGGTGGGCAGGCGTTCCATGATGCTGCCCATTGAACCACCGGCCGCGGCCCCGGGGCTTCAGGCCGATTGCACGCTCGGTTCAAGCGTTTCGGGTACCGTGCGCGCCATGAACGAAGCCCCCTCGATCTTCAGGCTGGCCTGGCGGCAGGCGCTGCGCGACTTCCGCGCCGGCGAACTGCGCCTGCTGGCGGTGGCCGTGCTGCTGGCGGTGGCGGCGCTCACCGCGGTCGGCTTCTTCGCCGACCGGCTGAACGGCGGCCTCGCGCGCGACGCCCGCCAGCTGCTCGGCGGCGACGCCATCATCAGCAGCGACAAGCCGCCGCCGCCCGAGTTGCTGGCGCGCGCGCAGGCGCTCGGCCTGAACGTCGCGCAGAGCGCCAGCTTCCCCAGCATGGCGCGCGCCGCCGACGCGCAAGGCGGTGCCACGCGCCTGGTGGCCGTGAAGGCGGTCGGCCCGGCCTACCCGCTGCGCGGTCAGCTGCAGCTGAAGGCGGCGCCCGACGCGCGCGTGGAGCGCGTGGCCGCGGCGCCCGCGCCCGGCACGGTGTGGGTCGACGCCGCTCTGCTCGGCGCGCTCCAGCTGAACGTCGGCGACCCGCTGCTGCTGGGCGACGCCACGCTGACGATCGCGAAGCTCATCGTCATCGAGCCCGACCGCGGCTCCGGCTTCAGCAGCTTCGCGCCGCGCGTGATGCTGGCCGAGGCCGACCTGCCGGCCACGCGTCTGGTGCAGCCGGCCAGCCGCGTGAGCTACCGCCTCGCGGTGGCGGCGCCGGCCGGCCGGGACGCCGCCGTGACGCGCTTCGTGCAGGACAGCGAGGCGCTCATCAAGAGCGTGCCGCTGCGCGGCGTGCGTGTCGAGTCGCTGGAGTCCGGCCGCCCCGAGATGCGCCAGACGCTGGACCGCGCCGGCAAGTTCCTCAACCTCGTGGCGCTGCTGGCGGCGCTGCTGGCGGCGGTGGCGGTGGGCATCGCGTCGCGCGACTTCGCGGCGCGCCACCTCGACGACTGCGCGATGCTGCGCGTGCTGGGCCTGTCGCAGAACCGCATCGCCGGCGCCTACGCGCTCGAGTTCGCTGCCGTCGGCCTGCTGGCCAGCGCGGCCGGCGTCGCGCTCGGCTTCGCGGTCCACTACGTCTTCGTCTGGCTGCTCGGCAGCTTCGTCGACACGCAACTGCCCTGGCCGGGCCCGTGGCCGGCGCTGTTCGGCATCGGCGTGGGCATGACGCTGCTGCTGGGCTTCGGCCTGCCGCCGGTGCTGCAGCTGGCGCGCGTGCCGCCGCTGCGCGTGATCCGGCGCGACGTCGGCGAGCTGAAGGCCTCGTCGCTGCTGGTGCTGGCGGCGGGCACCGCCGGCTTCGCGGCCTTGCTGATGGCGGTGTCGTCCGACCTCACGCTGGGCGCCATCGCGGTGGGCGGCTTCGCCGCCGCGGTGGCGGTGTTCGCGCTGCTGTCCTGGGGCGCGGTGACGCTGCTCAAGCGCGCGGTGCCGGAATCGCGGGCGCCGCGGTGGCTGATCCTCGCGACGCGGCAGATCGCCGCGCGGCCGGCCTTCGCGGTGCTGCAGGTGTCGGCGCTGGCGGTCGGCCTGCTGGCGCTGGTGCTGCTGGTGCTGCTGCGCACCGACCTCATCGACAGCTGGCGCCGCGCCACGCCGCCCGACGCGCCGAACCGCTTCGTCATCAACCTGCAGCCCGAGCAGGGCGACGCGTTCCGCCAGCGCCTGGGCGAGGCCGGCGTCGCGCGCTACGACTGGTACCCGATGATCCGCGGCCGCCTGGTGGCGATCAACGGCAAGGCCGTCAGCGCCGAAAGCTACACCGAGCCGCGCGCCTCGCGCCTGGTCGACCGCGAATTCAATCTCAGCCACGACGCGAAGCCGCCGGCGCACAACCAGGTCGTCGGCGGGCGCTGGGTGGCCGACGAGGCCGACGGGCTGTCGGTGGAAGACGGCATCGCGCAGACGCTGGGCCTGAAGCTCGGCGACACGCTGCGCTTCGACATCGCCGGCACGCTGAAGGAGGCGCGCATCACCAGCCTGCGCAAGGTGGACTGGGGCTCGATGCGCGTCAACTTCTTCGTCATGTTCCCGCTCGCGCGCATGGACGACGTGCCCGTCACCTACATCAGCGCCTTCCGCGCGCCGGCGACGGCGGGCTTCGACAGCGCGCTGTCGCGCGAATTCCCGAACATCACCACAGTCGACGTGTCGGCGTCGATCGCGCAGGTGCAGCAGGTGCTGGACCAGGTCATACGCGCCGTCGAGTTCCTGTTCGGATTCACGCTGGTGGCCGGCCTCGTGGTGCTGTTCGCCGCCGTCAGCGCCACGCGCGAGACGCGCGCGCGCGAGTTCGCGGTGATGCGCGCGATGGGCGCCGGCGGCGGCCTGCTCGCGCAGGTGCAGCGCGCCGAACTGCTGGGCGTGGGCGCGCTCGCCGGCTTCCTGGCGTCGATCGCGGCGGTGGCGGTGGGCTGGGCGCTGGCGCGCTTCGCCTTCGAGTTCAGCTGGAACCCGCAGCTCGCGGTGCCGCTGTACGGCAGCGTGGCCGGCGCGCTGCTCGCGCTGGCGGCCGGCTGGTGGGGCCTGCGCGACGTGCTGCGCCGGCCGGTGGTGGAAACGCTGCGCCGCGCGGCGGCCGACTAGGGCGCGGCGTTGCCGATGCGCCGCTGCACCAGGTCGAGCAGGCGCTCCATCTCCACCGGCTTCGTCAGGTAGTCGGCGAAGCCGGCGTCGCGTGCGGCGCTGAGGTCGGCATCGGTCGCGTTGGCGCTCACGGCGACGACCGGCACCGTGCGCGTGGCGGCGTCGGCGCGCAGGCGGCGCAGCACCTCGTAGCCGTTCATGCCGGGCAGCTGGATGTCGAGCAGCACGAGGTCGGGGCGCGCGTCGAGCGCGATCTCCAGGCCGGCCACCGGGTGCTCGGCGGTGAGCAGGCGCACGCCGGGGCAGCGCGCCAGCATGGCCTCCATCAGCACCACGTTCACCGGGTTGTCCTCGATGTAGAGCACGGTGCGCGCCGCGGCCGCCGGCGCCGCGGCGGCGGGCTCGGCGGCCGGCGCGGCGGGCTCGGCCGCCACCGCGCCCGGCGCCTTCGCCAGCCGCACCCAGAACGTGCTGCCGCGGCCGAGCTCGCTGGCGACGCCGATCTCGCCGTGCATCAGCTCGACCAGCCACTTGCTGAGCGCGAGGCCCAGGCCGGCGCCGTCGGCGTGCGGGGCGTCGACGCGCTCGAAGGCCTCGAACAGGCGCTGCTGCTGCGCGCTGCTGATGCCGGGGCCTTCGTCGCTCACCTCCAGGCGCAGCCGTGCGCCGTCGTCGCGGCAGCCCAGGCGCACCGTGCTGCCGGCGCGGCCGAACTTGACGGCGTTGGACAGCAGGTTGAGCAGCACCTGCTCGAGCCGCAGGCGGTCGGCCTCGGCGAATGCGACGCCGGCGGCCGGCGGCTCCGTGACGACGGCGATGCCGCGCTCGGCCGCCAGCGGCTGCACGCGGCGCGCGGCTTCGGCGATCAGCGGCGCCAGCGCCACCAGCGCCAGCTTCAGCTGCAGGGCGCCGGACTCCAGCCGCGCGATGTCCAGCACCTCGTTGATGAGCGTCAGCAGGTGGCGCCCGCCGCGCAGGATCTCCTGCACGCGCGCGCGCTGCGAAGGCGCCAGCGGCTCGGCGCGGTCGGTCTCCATCAGCTGGCCGAAGCCGAGCACCGCGTTCAGCGGCGTGCGCAGTTCGTGCGACATGCGCGAGAGGAAGTCCGTCTTCACGCGGTTGGCGCGCTCGGCCTCGTTGCGCGCCGCGACCAGCGCCGCCTCGGCGGCCTTGCGCTCGTCGATGTGCCAGCCGTAGCAGATGAAGCCCTCGAAGCGCCCGCTGCTGTCGTGGCGCGGGATGCCGGTGTCGGCGATCCAGGTGCTGCGGCCGTCGGCGCGGCGCAGGCGGAACTCGATCTCGAAGCGCGTGCGCGCCTTGAAGGCAGCGGTGAACGCCTCGGCGCAGCGCTCGTAGTCGAGCGGGTCGATGCGCGCCCGCCAGGAGCTTGCGAGCTCCTGGTCCAGCGTGCGGCCGGTGTGTTCGAGCCAGCGCTGGTTGAACCAGTGCGGGCGGCCGTCGGCGTCGCTCTGCCAGACGAGCGCCGGCGCCCCGTCGGCCATGCGGCGGAAGCGCGACTCGCTTTCCGCCAGCGCGCGCTGCGCGCGCACGCTGTCGGTGACGTCGCTGTAGGTGCGCACGAGGCTGCCGTCGGGCGCGAAGTGCGACTGCACGTCGAGCACCACGCCGTCCTGCCGCACGCGCTGGTAGCGCTGGGCGATCGCGCGCGGGTCGCCGCCGACGAAGCGCTGCAGGCCGTCGCGGCCGACGTCGTCCATCTGCTGCAGCGCCGGCCCGAAGTGGCCCTGCGCGATCTGCCAGCGCGCCAGCGCATCGAGCGTGGGCCGCTGCAGCAGCAGCGATTCGGGCAGCTGCAGCAGGTCGAGCGCACGCCGGTTGTAGGCGTTCACGCGGCCTTCGGCATCGAGGCTGAGCACGCCCTGCGACAGGCTCTCCAGCGTGACCTCGAGCACGCGCGACTTCTGCGCCAGCAGTGCATCGCTGCGCGCCACGAGCGCGCCGCGGTCGGCTTCGGCGATGCGCGCGGCGGCGAGCGCAGCGCGTTCGCGTGCGACGCGGCGCGCTGCGCTGGCGTAGACGAAGAACAGCAGCCCGAGCATCGCCGCGGCGACGACGATCAGCTCGGGCACCGGCTGCGCCGCGGCCACCAGCCGCAGCGCCAGCGGCGCCAGCGTGGGCACGCTGAAGAGCAGCGCGGACACGCCGTCGTACAGCGCCAGCATCATGCTGCCGGCCGCCAGGCCGGCCAGCAGCAGCGTCAGCGTCGCCAGCGTGGTGCCGCTGGCCGCGGCCGGCAGCAGCAGGGCCGCGCCGCCCCAGGCCAGCCCGTGCAGCAGCGCGCCGCCGCGAAAGAAGGTCAGCCAGTGCGCCGACGGTGCGGCATCGGCACGGCCGGCGTGGCGCCGCCACAGCACCAGCCGCGCCAGCAGCACCAGCGCCAGCATCGCGGCCCAGGCGGCGAGCGCCCGGCCGTCGACGACACCGTGCAACGTGATGGCCAGCACGGCGGCCGCGCAGGCCGACGCCACCACCGCGGGCACCACGGCATCGGCGTGCGAGCGCAGCAACGCCGCCAGGACGGCGGCGTCGATGCGGGGGTCGCGGGCCGCTGGCCGGCGCTCGGGGAGCATGCCCCGATTCTGCCGGCGGCCGGACGCCGTGGCGGCCGTGCGAGCCGGTGGGTCAGCCCGGCCGCAGCGTGAAGCGCTGCACGACTTCGCCCAGTCGTGCGGCCTGTTCCTTCAGCGATTCGGCGGCGGCGGCGCTCTGCTCGACGAGCGCGGCGTTCTGCTGCGTCATGTGATCCAGGTGCGTGACGGCGCCGTTGACCTGGCCGATGCCGCTGCTCTGCTCGCCGGCGGCGGCGCTGATCTCGCCGATGATGTCGCTCACGCGCTGCACGCTGGCGACGATCTCGCCCATCGTGCTGCCGGCGTCGGCGACCAGACGCGAGCCCGACTCGACCTTGTCGACCGAGTTGCCGATGAGCGCCTTGATCTCGCGCGCCGCCTCGGCGCTTCGGCCGGCCAGCGAGCGCACCTCGCTGGCGACGACGGCGAAGCCGCGGCCCTGCTCGCCGGCGCGTGCGGCCTCCACCGCGGCATTGAGCGCGAGGATGTTGGTCTGGAACGCGATGCCGTCGATGACGCCGATGATGTCGGCGATCTTCTTCGAGCTGGCGGTGATCTCGTCCATCGTCGAGACCACCTCGGCGACGACGCGGCCGCCGCGCTGCGCGACTTCGGCGGCCGAGCTGGCGAGCTGGTTGGCCTGGCGCGCCGAGTCGGCGCTCTGCGTGACGGTGCTGGTCAGCTGCTCCATCGACGCCGCGGTCTGCTGCAGCGAGCTGGCGGCCTGCTCGGTGCGCGAGGACAGGTCGAGGTTGCCGCCGGCGATCTCCACCGTCGCGGTGTGGATCGACTGCGTCGAGGCCTGCACCGTGCGCAGCGAGTCGGCGAGCGCCTCGGTCATGCGGCCCATCGAGCGCAGCATGTCGCCGACCTCGTCGTTGCGCGTGCTGCTCGGCACGGCGTCGAGCCGGCCTTCGGACACGCGCGCCGCCACGCGGCCGGCCTCGGCGAGGTCGGCCACCAGCCGGCGCTGCATCAGCCACGAAGCGGCTACGGCGCCCAGCGCGGCCAGCAGGCCCAGCGCGCCGAGCGCCAGGCTGGTGCGCAGCGCCGCCTGGCGCGCCGAGACGGCGGCCTCGTCGTTGAGCTCGCCGATGCGCTTGACCACCGCCGCCGCGCCGAGCGCGAGCTTGGCGAAGGTGGCGTCGGCGCCCTGCATCGCGGCGATGCCGGTGTTGGGGTCGACGCTGGCCATGTCGATCGCGTTGTCGGCCTGCTTCAGGTAGCGGTCGACCTCGTCGGCGGCGCGCCCGATGGTGGCGCGCAACTCGTCGTCGTCGGCGCCGCTGGCCACCGCGCCGAGCGTGCGCTTGGCGCCGTCGAGCTGGGTCTTCAGCTGGGCCCGCACCGCGGTCATCTTCGCCTCGTCGAGCGAGCCCGACAGCAGCACCGTGCGGTAGGCCGACGCGTGCAGTTCGCCGAGCTGTGTCTGCACCGCCGAGAGCTTCTTGAAGTCGTCGAGGTGGCCCTTGAAGTCGGCCTGGCTCGACGCCGCCTGCCCGACGAGCAGCACGCTGTTCACCTGGCCGGCGGCCAGCAGCAGCACGGCCGTGGCCAGCGGCGCCAGGATCAGCTTGGCTCCGAGTTTCATCTTGTGTCCCTGCGAATCCGGTTCCCGGCGCAGCGCGTGGCGCCGCGCCGTCGTTTACTTGTAGACACCGCCGCAGACGACGGCATCGTCCAGCTTCTCGCAGTACATGCTCTTCGGCTCGATCTTCTTGGACACCGGGTTGGTGAACTTGTAGTCCTGCCAGAAGGTGCCCTTGGCCTGCGCCAGTTCGACACGCTCCTTCACGAAGGCCTTGCCGTCGATGTCCTTCAGCTCGATCAGGTTCTTCCCGACCATCTTCTCGTTCGCGCCGTGCGCGCGCACGACGCCGTCGAGGCCGTAGACCACGAGGTACAGGTCGCGGTCGATGAAGCTGCCGGCCTTGTTGCTGATCTCGGCGTAGCCCTTGTCCTTGCCGTTCGACTTGATGAAGGCGACGCCCTTCTTGACCATCGAGGTCGCCTCGGCCGGCGTGGCGTTGCCGCTCGGCGCGGCGCTGGCGGCCAGCGGCGCCGCGGCCACCAGGGCGGCGACGGCGAAGGCCAGCGTGCGGGGGGTGCAGGACAGGGTCATGGTGCGCTCCGTCGAAGTGAGGCGTTGGGGGATGAGTGCGAATTCACTCGATCTTCCAATTTCGGCGTTTTCCGCGCCGGCTTGAGGCCGCGCCAGGCACCCGGCCGCAACGCGGCGCACAAAGCAAAAAGACCGCACGGCGGCGGTCTTGGTCGGAGGGCGGGTGAACCGGGCGCCGCGCGGGCGCCGGGCGCGGCGCTCAGTTGTTGCCCATCAGCCCCATGTCGGCGCCGCTCATCAGCGCTTCGATGTCCATCAGGATCAGCATGCGCTCGGTCGACTTCTCGCCGTCGCCGTTCTTCACGGTGCCGATGCCGGTGATGAAGTCGGCGTCGATGCTGGAGCTGAGTTCGGGCGCGGGGCGGATCTGCTCCTTGCCGAGTTCGAGCACGTCGGACACCGAGTCGACGACGGCGCCGACGACGCGGCCCCGCACGTTGAGCACGATGACGACGGTGAAGCCGTTGTACTCGGCGCTGTCGCATCCCAGCTTCAGGCGCAGGTCGACGATCGGCACGATGACGCCGCGCAGGTTGACCACGCCCTTCAGGAACGACGGCGCGTTGGCGATGCGGGTCGGCGGCTCGTAGGAGCGGATCTCCTGCACGCGCAGGATGTCGATGCCGTATTCCTCGGCGCCGAGGCGGAAGGTCAGGAACTCGCCGCCGGAGTGGGCTTCGCGTTCGCCCGCGACGCCACCCTGGGCGGCGTTGAGGGCACGGCTGGCTTCGTGGCGGGCGACGTGGCTGGCTTCGGTGATCATGTCCATGGCGGAAATCCTGTGCAGTCGTGTGTGGGGTATCGGCGCGGGCTCGGACTACTTGAGCCCGCTCAGAACGTTTCCCAGTCGCCGTCGGCAGCGGTGGCGACCTTGGCGGCCGCGCTGCTCGCCGCGGCTGGGGCCGGGGCGGCGGGCCGGGCCACGGTCTTCTTCGCCGGCGCCGGCGCCACCGCAGCAGGAGCGGCGGCGGGCTTCGCAGTCGGCTTCGCGGCTGGCTTCGAGGAGGGTTTCGAGGCCGGCTTCGAGGCCGGCTTCACGGCCGCCTTCGCCGCCAGCCTGGGCGGCGCCGCGGCCGCGCTGGCGATGGCCTTCGACGCCAGTCGGGCTGGCGCGACGGCCGGCGCGGCGGCACCGTCGAGCTTGAACTGGGCCACCAGCGCGGCGAGCTTGTCGGCCTGCAGCTTCATCGCCTCGGCGGCGGCGGCGCTCTGCTCGACGAGCGCGGCGTTCTGCTGCGTCATCTGGTCGAGCTGGGTGACGGCGCCGTTGACCTGGCCGATGCCGCTGCTCTGCTCGCCGGCGGCGGCGCTGATCTCGCCGATGATGTCGCTCACGCGCTGCACGCTGGCGACGATCTCGCCCATCGTGCTGCCGGCGTCGGCGACCAGGCGCGAACCGGACTCGACCTTGTCGACCGAGTTGCCGATGAGCGCCTTGATCTCGCGCGCCGCTTCGGCGCTGCGGCCGGCCAGCGAGCGCACCACGCTGGCAACGACCGCGAAGCCGCGGCCCAGCTCGCCGGCGCGGGCCGCCTCTACCGCGGCATTGAGCGCGAGGATGTTGGTCTGGAACGCGATGCCGTCGATGACACCGATGATGTCGGCGATCTTCTTGGAGCTGGCGGTGATCTCGTCCATCGTCGAGACCACCTCGGCAACGACGCGGCCGCCGCGCTGCGCGACTTCGGCGGCCGAGCTGGCGAGCTGGTTGGCCTGGCGCGCCGAGTCGGCGCTCTGCGTGACGGTGCTGGTCAACTGCTCCATCGACGACGCGGTCTGCTGCAGCGAGCTGGCGGTCTGTTCGGTGCGGCGGCTCAGGTCGTCGTTGCCGCTGGCGATCTCGGTCGAGCCGGTGCGGATCGAGTCGGCGCTGCTGCGCACCTGGCCGAGCACCTGCTCGATGTGCGCCAGCGCCCGCTGCAGCTGCCGCGTCTGCGCCGAGTTCACGGTGCCGTGCGTCGCCGTGAAGTCGATCGCCCCGTGCTCGTCGATCAAGCGGTCGGCGATGCGGGCCAGTTCCTGGCCGGCGGCGGCGTCCTTGTGGGCGCGCGCGGCCAGCAGGATCAGGATGCCGGCCTCGGCGACGACGTAGCTCGCGTGCTCGATGACGACGCCCAGCCCCGGCTTCGTGAAGCAGATCGGGCCCCAGCCCCACTCCTGGAAGAAGTTGAAGCTCAGGTGGTGCACGGCGATCGTCGCCGCGCCGGCGACCACGGCGTCCCAGCGCCGGTAGACGGAGGTGACGGCGAGGAAGGCGAAGACGGCGAAGTGCGCCTCGGCCTGGCCGCGCGCGGCGTGGATCAGCAGGCCGACCATCGCCATGCCCAGCACCGGCAGGCCGAGTGCGGCGCCGGTGCCGCCGCGCGACGCCGCCGCCACCGCGAAGGCGACGCCGAGCAGCGGCAGCCCGACCATCAGGATGGTGCCCAGGCCGGCGTTCGCCGCGCCGTAGGCCAGCGCACCGACCAGCGTGACGCCGATGGCGACGAGCACGAGCCGGTCGTCGTGTGCAAGGACTGCCTTCATGGAGGCGCTCTCTTTCGGGTGAGGTGGACTACGCGGCCTGGGTGCCGCTCTGGAGACGGAAGGTGGCCACCAGCGTCGACAGCCGCGCGGCCTGTTCCTTCAGCGATTCGGCGGCGGCGGCGCTCTGCTCGACGAGGGCGGCGTTCTGCTGCGTCATCTGGTCGAGCTGGGTGACGGCGCCGTTGACCTGGCCGATGCCGCTGCTCTGTTCGCCGGCAGCGGCGCTGATCTCGCCGATGATGTCGCTCACGCGCTGCACGCTGGCGACGATCTCGCCCATCGTGCTGCCGGCGTCGGCGACCAGGCGCGAGCCCGACTCGACCTTGTCGACCGAGTTGCCGATGAGCGCCTTGATCTCGCGCGCCGCCTCGGCGCTGCGGCCGGCCAGCGAGCGCACCTCGCTGGCGACGACGGCGAAGCCGCGGCCCTGCTCGCCGGCACGCGCCGCCTCCACCGCGGCGTTGAGCGCGAGGATGTTGGTCTGGAACGCGATGCCGTCGATGACGCCGATGATGTCGGCGATCTTCTTGGAGCTGGCGGTGATCTCGTCCATCGTCGAGACCACCTCGGCGACGACGCGGCCGCCGCGCTGCGCGACTTCGGCGGCGGAGCTGGCGAGCTGGCTGGCCTGGCGTGCCGAGTCGGCACTCTGCGTGACGGTGCCGGTGAGTTGCGTCATCGAGCTCGCCGTCTGCTGCAGCGAGCCGGCGGCCTGCTCCGTGCGGTGGCTGAGGTCGACGTTGCCGGACGCCACCTCGCTGCTGGCGGCCTGGATGCTCTGCGACGACGCGTGCACCTCGCGCACCACGCGCGCCAGGCTGGACTGCATGGTCTGCAGCGCGGCCAGCAGGTCGCTCGCCTCGTCGCGACCCTCGACGCGGATCGGCCGCGTCAGGTCGCCACCGGCGATGGCCTGCGCCACCGTGCGCGCGTAGCCGATCGGCCCGGTGATCGACACCGAGTTCAACGCCGTCAGCGGCGCCACGACCACCACGACGGCGACGACGATGGCGACGAAGACGATGAACAGCGTCTTCATCATCGACGTGAAGGCGGCCTGCGTGGCGCCGACCTCGTCGTGCACGATGGTGTTGATCTTCTCGATCAGGCCTTCGAGCGCGCTCATCTCGGCCTTCGCGCGCGCCAGCATGCGGTCGGCCACGCGCGCGTTGTCGTAGCCGCCGTTCTGCAGGTTCGACAGCACCGGCTGGGCGCCGGCCGCGTAGGCGTCCAGGTGCTTCACGGCGTCGCGGGCGATCGGGTTGTCCGCGTCCTCGTCGCCTTCGATCAGCGACGCCAGCGTCTTGCGCGTGGCCGCGATGGCCGCCGTCCAGGCCTCGCGCTGCTGGAGCACGGCGACGCCGTCCTCGTAGTCGATGACCATCTGCTTCTCGGTGATGCGCACCACCGCCAGCTGCTGGCGTAGCTGCGCGATCGTCTCCATCTCGTGCACCGAGTGCGACATGAACGACTCGTTCAGGCTCTGGATGCGCGTGCCGGCCAGCACGCCGGCGATGCCGATGAGCGCGAACATCGCCAGCACGACGGCGACCGCGCCGACCATGCGGGTGCGGATCGTGAAGCCGCGCAGGATCTGGGTGAGGTTCATGGCGACCTCCAGGGGTTCGGGCTCAGAAGGTTTCCCAGTCGGCGCTCGCGACGGCGGGGGCAGGGGCGGGCGCCGGGGCGGCCGCCTTCGGGACGATCGGCTTCGGTGCGGCGGGGCGGGGCGGGGCGCTGCGCACCGGCGCCGCGGCCTTGGCGAGCGCGCGCGCGGCCACCTTCGCCGGCGCGGCCGGCGCGCTGGCGGGGTCGAGGCGGAAGCGGTTCACCAGCGCTTCGAGGCGCGCCGCCTGGTCCTTCATCGCCTCGGCGGCCGCGGCCGTCTCTTCGACGAGGGCGGCGTTCTGCTGCGTCATCTGGTCGAGCTGGGTGACGGCGCCGTTGACCTGGCCGATGCCGCGGCTCTGCTCGTCGGCGGCGGCACGCACCTCGCCGATGATGTCGGCCACGCGCTGCACGCTGGCGACGATCTCGCCCATCGTGCTGCCGGCGTCGGCCACCAGGCGCGCGCCCGATTCGACCCTGTCGACCGAGTTGCCGATGAGCGCCTTGATCTCGCGCGCCGCCTCGGCGCTGCGGCCGGCCAGCGAGCGCACCTCGCTGGCGACGACCGCGAAGCCGCGGCCCTGCTCGCCGGCACGCGCCGCCTCGACTGCGGCATTGAGCGCCAGGATGTTGGTCTGGAACGCGATGCCGTCGATGACGCCGATGATGTCGGCGATCTTCTTCGAGCTGGCGTTGATCTCGTCCATCGTCGAGACCACCTGGGAGACGACCTGGCCGCCGCGCTGCGCGACGTCGTTCGCCGACGAGACGAGCTGGTTCGCGGTGCGCGCGGCGTCGGCGGTCTGGCCGACGGCGGCGGTGATCTCTTCCATCGCGCTGGCGGTCTGCTGCAGCGAGCCGGCGGTCTGCTCGGTGCGCGCCGACAGGTCGCTGCCGGCGCTGGCGATCTCGCCGCTGGCGTGCGCCACCGATGAAGTGCCGTCGCGGATCTCCTGCACCATGCCATTCAGGTTGCCCTGCATCGTGCGCAGCGAGCGCATCAGCTGGCCGATCTCGTCGCCGCGGCCGGCGTCGGGCACCGGCTGCGACAGGTCGTTCGCGGCGATGCGCTCGGCCGCCGCGATGGCGCGGCCCATCGGCCGCGTCACCGACTGCGTGATGCGCCACGCCAGCACCGTGCCGACCAGCAACGCCGCCAGCCCCAGGCCGGCCAGCAGCCACTGCGCGGCCTGCGCGCGCTGCGCCATGTCGGCGGTCAGCGCGTCGCTCTCCTGCTGGGCGGCCGCCTTCAGCTGGCCGATGGCGTCCAGGTAGGCGGCGGCGCCGGGCGCCATCGTGCTGTCGACGAGCCTGGAGGCCTCTTCCGCGCGGCCGGCCTTGAAGGTCTCGGCGACCTTGGCGCGGGCGTCGACGTAGGCCTTGCGGCGGGCGCCGACGGCGTCGAACAGGGCTTTCGCCTCCGGCGTGCCGACGTCGGCCTCGACGTCCTTCTGCAGCACGCTGATCTGCTCGCTCGTCGCCTTCATCAGCGGGTCGAGGTAGGCGCTGGCCGCGGGCGGGTAGCCGGCGGCGGCCAGCGTCATCGCGCGGGTCAGGTTGACCTGCACCGCGCCGCTCCAGCGTTCGAGGTGGGCGACGCGGCCGGCGGCGGCGTCGCTGCGCGCGTTGAGCGCGGTCAGGCCGCGCATCTGGGTGACGCCGACGGCCACCATGCCGAGCGAGATGGCGAGTACGGCCGCGAAGGCCATGCCCAGGCGCGCGCCGATGCGCAGGTTCGTGCTGTTCATGTCGGGCGCCCTGGGGCGGCGTTCGCCGCGTGAGGTGTCAGTGACGGGAGTGGCGCACCAGCGAGCCGATGTCCAGGATCAGCGCGACGCGGCCGTCGCCCATGATGGTGGCGCCGGACACGTCGGACACCTTGCGGTAGTTCGACTCCAGGTTCTTCACCACCACCTGCTGCTGGCCGAGCAATTCGTCGACGAGCAGCGCGACGCGCCCGCCCTCGGCCTCCACCACCACCATGATGTTGGAGACGTGTTCGAAGTCGAAGCGCGGCACGTCGAACACGCGCTCGAGGTCGACGACCGGCATGTACTCGTCGCGCACCTCGACGACGCGGCCGCTGCCGCCGATCGTCTTGACCATGCCTGGCTGCACCTGGAACGACTCGACGACGGACGACAGCGGCAGGATGTAGACCTCCTCGCCGACGCCGACCGACATGCCGTCCATGATGGCCAGCGTGAGCGGCAGGCGCACGCGCACCGTCATGCCGTAGCCTTCGGCGCTGTCGATCTCGACCGTGCCGCCGAGCGCGGTGATGTTCTTCTTGACCACGTCCATGCCGACGCCGCGGCCGGAGACGTCGGTCACCTGCTCGGCGGTGCTGAAGCCGGGCGCGAAGATGAGGCCGTAGACCTCCTGGTCGGTCATCGTGTCGGGCGCGTCGAGGCCGCGTTCGCGCGCCTTGGCCAGCAGCTTGGCCCGGTTCAGGCCCTTGCCGTCGTCGCGCACCTCGATGACGATGCTGCCGCCCTGGTGGCTGGCGATCAGCGTGATCGTGCCGGTCTCCGGCTTGCCCTTGGCCAGCCGTTCGGCCGGCAGCTCGATGCCGTGGTCGCAGCTGTTGCGCACCAGGTGCGTCAGCGGGTCGGTGATCTTCTCGACCAGGCCCTTGTCGAGCTCGGTCGCCTCGCCCACCTGCACCAGCTCGACCTTCTTGCCGAGCTTGTTCGCCAGGTCGCGCAGCATGCGCGGGAAGCGGTTGAACACCAGCGACATCGGGATCATGCGGATCGACATCACCGCTTCCTGCAGGTCGCGCGTGTTGCGTTCCAGGTCCGCGAGGCCGGCCGACAGCTGCTGGTACAGGCCGGCGTCGATGCCCTTGCCGTTCTGCGCCAGCATGGCCTGCGTGATGACGAGCTCGCCGACCAGGTTGATCAGCTGGTCGACCTTGTCGACCGAGACGCGCAGCGTGCTCGACTCGGCGGCGGCGGTGGCCTTCACCTCGGCCTTCGGCGCGGGCGGGCGCACGGCCGCGGCCGGGGCGGCAACCGCGGCCGGGGCCGGCGCGGCGGCGGCAGGGCCGTCGGCGGGGGCGCCGGGGGCGTCGTCGAAGAAGCCGTAGCCGGGGTCTTGCGCGGCGGCCGGCTTTTCCGGCGCGCCGGGCGCGCCTTCGTGGAAGCCGTAGCCCGGGCCGAGCGGGGTGATGCGCATCGCCTCGCGGGCGACGTGGAACGTGAACAGGTCCAGCAGCTCGTTGTCGGGCGTCGCCGTCACGACCTTGAAGCGACGCATGCCGTCGGCGGACTTGCCGGCGTCCAGCGGCTCGATCGTGCCGAGGTCGGTGATTTCCTTGAACAGCTCGGCCAGGTTGTCGGCCTGCGACGGGTTCTCCAGTGGGCCGACGGTGAGCTCCAGCGCGCGCGCCGCCGGCTTGGCAGGTGCGGCCGGCGCCGGGGCAGCGGCGGCGGCCGGCGCGGCGGCGGGGCGCGGTGCCGCCGGGGCAGGGGCCTGGCCGGCGGACAGCGCGCTGATCGTCGTCAGCAGGTCGCCGGTCTCGATGGCGTCGGCGCCGTTGCCCTGGTGGCGCGCCAGCATGGCCTTCAGCGCGTCGCCCGAGGCGAGCAGCACGTCGACCATCGCCGCGGTCGGCTGCAGCTCGTGGCGGCGCAGCTTGTCCAGCAGCGTCTCCATCTGGTGCGTCAGCTCGGCGACGTCGCTGAAGCCGAAGGTGGCGGCGCCGCCCTTCACGCTGTGCGCGCAGCGGAAGATGGCGTTGAGCTGCTCGTCGTCGGCGTTCTCGAGGTCGACTTCGAGCAGCATCTGCTCCATCGACTCGAGGTTCTCGCCGGCCTCCTCGAAGAAGACCTGGAAGAACTGCGAGAGGTCGATCCCGGCGGACAGGTGTGCGCCTTCGTTCGTCATGTCGGCCATGCCGTGCTCCTCGAATCCTGGTTCGCGCTCAGCGGATCACCTTGCCGATGACTTCCACCAGCTTGGCCGGGTCGAAGGGCTTGACGAGCCAGCCGGTGGCACCGGCGGCGCGCCCGGCCTGCTTCATCTGGTCGCTCGACTCGGTGGTCAGGATCAGGATCGGGGTGCTCTTGAACTTGGGGTTCTCGCGCAGCTTCTTCGTCAGGCTGATGCCGTCCATGCGGGGCATGTTCTGGTCGGTCAGCACGAGGTTGAAGTCACGGCTGTTGGCCTTCTCGAAGGCGTCCTGGCCGTCGACCGCCTCGACGACATTGAAGCCGGCGTTCTTCAGCGTGAAGGACACCATCTGGCGCATCGAGGCGCTGTCGTCAACGGCAAGGATCGAGTGCATGTTTCTCTCCGGGGAATTTGAAGCTGCGGTGGCTGAGGGCGGGGCGGCGGGTTCAGAACAGTTCGATGGAACCCGCGTCCATCTCGTCCTGGGTCACGGGATTCGGTCGTAGCGGCGCGAGTTCGACGACGGCGTCGCCCTCACCTTCGTCCTCGTCGCCGGCGAAGGCGTCGCGGGCGAGGCGGTCGGCGCAGTGGCGCAGGCGGCGCGAGGTGTGCGTCACGAGCTGCGAGGCCATGTCCTGGAACTGCATCGCGGTGATCGCGCCGGCCATGTGCTCCATCGCGACGTGCAGCTGGTGCAGGTCGACGCCAGGCTGCGCCGTGGCGCCGTGCAGCAGCTGCTTGAGTTCGCCGGTGGCGCCGTAGAAGTGCGCGAGCAGTGAATCGCAGGCGTCGCTCAGCAGGCGTTGCAGGCGTTCGAGGTCGTTGCTGGCCACCATCAGGTCGTCCTGGAGGTCGGCGGCGGCGAGCAGCGGCATGCCGCCACCGTCGGGCACCGGGTCTGGGGCTTCCTGCAAGAGCATCGGAGGTCCTGTCTTGTTCGGGTTTTGCGGGCGTCCGGTGTCCCGTCACGGAACCTCCGGCGACCCGCGCGGGGTCTCTTCCGACCCATTTTCGGCAGCTGAAACACAAACATTGAGCCGATGACGTGCCAAATCGGACCTCATTTCCGTGCTGCCGGCTCACCCCTGGCCGCTCGGGCGATACTTCGGCCGATGAGCGGACCCCCGCGGGCGATACGCCTGCTGCACCTCGAGGATTCCGAACCCGACCACGCGCTGGCGATGGCGCAGCTGCAGCGCGCCGGCCTGCGCGTGCAGGCGCTGCGCATCGAGACGCGCGAGCAGTTCGCGCTCGCGCTGTCGCAGCCCTGGGACCTGATCCTGTCGGACTACAACCTGCCCGGCTTCTCCGGCCTGCAGGCGCTGAAGATGCTGCGCGAGAGCGGGCGCCCGCTGCCCTTCATCCTGGTCTCCGGCGAGATCGGCGAGGAGACGGCGGTGGCGGCCATGCGCGGCGGCGCTTCCGACTACCTGCTGAAGAACAACCTGGCGCGGCTGGCGCCGGCGGTCGAGCACGCCATCTCGGCAGCCGAAACGCTACGTGCGAAAGTTCACGCCGACCGCGAGCTGCAGGCCTCGCAGCAGCGCCTGTCCGAACTGGCGCAGCACCTGCAGACCAGCGTCGAGGCCGAGCGCCACGCGATCGCACGCGAGATCCACGATGACGTCGGCGGTTCGCTGACGGCGCTCAAGTTCGACCTCGACTGGATCGGCCGCCGCGTCACGCAGCCCGAGGTGCGCCAGCGCGTGATCACCGCGCTGGACACGGTGACGCACGCGATCGAGGCCAGCCAGCGCATCATGCACAACCTGCGCCCGGCGATCCTCGAGCAGGGCCTGGTGGCCGCGCTGCAGTGGATGGCCAGCCGCTTCGAGCGCCGCAGCGGCGTCGTCTGCGTCTTCCGCACCAGCCACGACCGGCCGGTGCTGCCGGTCGGCGTGCCGCTGGTGGCCTACCGCACGGCGCAGGAGGCGCTGACCAACATCAGCAAGCACGCGAACGCCTCGCGCGTGAGCATCGACCTGTCGATCGCGCGCGGCGTGCTGTCGCTGGAGATCAGCGACAACGGCCAGGGCCTGTCGAGCGCCGACCTCGCGAAGGCGCAGAGCTTCGGCATCCGCGGCCTGCGCGAGCGTGCGCTCACCGTCGGTGGCTGGATCGACCTGTCCAGCAGCAGCCGCGGCACGACGGTGATCCTGTCGGTGCCGCTGGAACGCGCGCCGCGCGACGCCGGCCCGTCCACGCGCGACAACCTCGAGCACGACCCCTCGGCCTGGGGCCAGCTCTGACCCACCCTCCAACACGGCAACGGCGATGATCCAGGTGATCCTGTGCGACGACCATGCGCTGATCCGGCGCGGCATCCGCGACACGCTGGCCGACGCGCCCGACATCCAGGTCGTCGGCGAGGCGGGCGACTACGCCGAGCTGCGCGGCCTGATGCGAACGACCGCGTGCGACGTGCTCGTGCTCGACATCAACCTGCCCGGCCGCAGCGGCCTGGACGCACTGCATGCACTGAAGGACGAGGGCTCGCCGGTTAAGGTGCTGGTCGTCAGCATGTACCCGGAGGACCAGTACGCGATCCGCGCGCTGCGCGCCGGCGCCTTCGGCTACGTCAACAAGGGCGGCGACCCGCAGATCCTGGTGCAGGCGGTGCGCACGGTGGCGCAGGGCCGCAAGTACGTGACGCCGGAGATCGCGCAGATGCTCGTCGAGAGCCTGACGACGCCGGCGGTCGAGAACCCGCACCAGAAGCTGTCCGACCGCGAGCTGCAGACGCTGGTGATGATCGCCAGCGGCAAGCGCCTGTCGGACATTGCCGAGGCGCTGATGCTGAGCCCGAAGACGGTGTCGGTCTACCGCGCCCGCGTGCTGGAGAAGCTGCAGCTCGCGAACAACTCGGAGCTCACGGTCTACGCCATCCGCAACGGCCTGGTCGGCGAGTGAACCGGCAGACGAAGGGGCAGGTGAGGCGGCCGTGAGCAGCAGCGCCGACGACCCCTACGCGATCCGCGCCGCGAATGCCGAGCTGCTGTCGCTGGCGCTGATCGACGCGCGCAACCACACGCTGCGCTGGTTCGCGGCGTTTGCCGACCGCGACGCCGTCGACTACACGGTCGTCGACATCGTCGAGCGCGCCGGGCAGTACCAGGACGACTGGATCGCGCGCAATCTGCAGCGCAGCCGCGGCGAGTCCTGCGCCGCCGACGCGCCGCGCCTGCCACCGGTCAACGACCGCCTGATGGTGGACGGCGGCCGCCAGCACCACATGCCGCTGTTCGACGACCTTCAGGCCTGGCTGGTGCAGACGCTGGAGACCACGCTCGACCTGCTGCACACCGCCACGCCGGACGACGCCGGCCTGCACTTCTTCCGCCTCGCGCTTCGTCACGAGGACCGCCTGGGCGAGGCGCTGGCCGAACTCGCGGCCGAGCGCCAGCTGCCCGACGCCGCGCCGGCCGGCGTGCCGCCGCCGCCCTGGCGCACGCTGGCCGCGCGGCCGCCGCGCGAGCCGCTGTGGCTGCCGTCTCAGCGCCACTGGCTGGGTTCGCGCATGGGCGGCACGGTGCCCGAAGGTGAGCGCTGGGCACACGAGGTGCTGCTGCCCGAGTTCGAGATCGACGCCCAGCCGGTGAGCTGGGCGCGCTACGTCGAGTTCGCCGAGGACGCCGGCTACGACCGCCGCGAGCTCTGGTCCGACGCCGGCTGGGCCTGGGTCCAGAACACGTCGCGGCGCGCGCCGCGGCACATCGAGCAACTGCGCGGCGCCGTGCTGGTGCAGCGGCGCGGCCAGATGCAGCGCGTGGCCGCCAACCAGCCGGTGCTGCACGTGAGCCGCCACGAGGCCGAGGCCTGGTGCCGCTGGGCCGGCCGCCGCCTGCCCACCGAGCCCGAATGGGAGCTCGCCGCCATGGTGGGTGCCTCGCGCGGCTTCGTCTGGGGCGACGTGTTCGAGTGGGTCGCCGGCAGCGCGCGCGCCTGGCCGGGCCACGAGGCGGGCCCCGGCGCGCTCGACCGCGTGCCGCGCGGCGCGGCCGGCGTGCTGCGCGGCGCTTCGTGGATGACCCGCGCGCGCGAGCGCCATCCGAAGGCGCGCCGCTTCGCCCTCCCGGACCAAGATACGATGTTCAGCGGCTTCCGAAGCTGCGCCCTCTAGAAGAACCGTCCCGCAGGAGACCCCGTGACCCGTCTATCCCTCACCGTGAACGGCCGCGCGACCGACGTCGACGTCGAGCCGCAGACCCTGCTCGTCGAACTGCTGCGCGACCGCCTGCAGCTCACCGGCACGCATGTCGGCTGCGACACCAGCCAGTGCGGTGCCTGCACGGTGCAGGTCGATGGCCGCGCGGTGAAGAGCTGCACGATGCTCGCGGTGCAGGCCGCCGGCCGCAGCGTGACCACGATCGAAGGGCTCGCGCAGGGCGAGCGGCTGCACCCGCTGCAGGACGCCTTCGTCGCCTGCCACGGCCTGCAGTGCGGCTTCTGCACGCCGGGCATGATCATGGCGGCGAACTGCCTGCTGTCGCAGAACAAGGCGCCGAGCGACGACGAGGTCGCGCACGCGCTCGAAGGCAACCTGTGCCGCTGCACCGGCTACGTCAACATCGTCGCCGCCGTGCAGACGGCCGCCAAGACGCTGCGGGGAGAAGGCTGATGGACACGCTTCGATTCGGCAGCGGCCTCGCGGTACGCCGCGTGGAAGACCCGGCGCTCGTGCGCGGCCAGGGCCAGTTCACGGACGACGTGCAGCCCGCCGGCCAGCTCTTCCTGCGCTTCGTGCGCAGCACGGTGGCGCATGCGCGCATCACCGGCCTGGACGTCGACGCCGCGCGTGCGCTGCCCGGCGTCGTCGCCGTCTACACCGGCGCCGACCTCGAGGCCGCCGGCGTCAAGCCCTTCGTGTTCCCGCCCGCGTTCCCGCGGCCGGACGGCAAGCCGATGGCGTCGCCCACCAAGCGCGTGCTCGCGGTCGGCCACGTGCACTACGTGGGCGACCCGGTGGCGATGGTCGTCGCGCAGAGCCGCGACGCCGCGCGCGCCGCCGCCGACGCGGTGATGGTCGAGTACGACGAACTGCCGGCGGTGGTCGACGCCGTCGCCGCCGCCCAGCCGGGCGCGCCGGCGGTCTACGCCGGCGCGGCCGACAACATCTGCGCCGAGATGCGCCACGGCGACCGCGCCGCCACCGACGCCGCCTTCGCGCAGGCGGCGCACACGGTGTCGCTGGAGATCGTCAACCAGCGCCTGGCGCCGAGCCCGATGGAGCCGCGCAGCGTGCTCGCCTGGGTGGCCGACGACGGCCGCCTCACGCTGCGCGCGTCGAGCCAGATGCCGACCGCGGTGCGTGACGGCGTGGCCGGCGTCATCCCCGGCCTGTCGGCCGCGAACGTGCGCGTGCTGGTGGGCGACGTCGGCGGCGGCTTCGGCATGAAGACCGGCTGCTACCCGGAAGACGTGGCCGTGGCGTTCGCCGCCTGGACGCTGAAGCGGCCCGTGAAGTGGCAGGCCGAGCGCCTGGACGACTTCCTCGGCGCCGTGCACGGCCGCGACCTGACGAGCAAGGCCGAGATGGCGCTCGACGCGAACGGCAAGGTGCTGGCGCTGCGCGTGCGCTCGTGGGCCAACGTGGGCGCCTACCCGGGCGTGGCCGGCGTCGCCATCCAGGTGCTGATCGGCCCCTGGGTCACGACCAGCATCTACGACATCCGCACGATCGACCTGCAGATCACGGCGATGCTCACCAACACCACGCCCACCGGCCCGTACCGCGGCGCCGGCCGGCCGGAGGCGATCTACACCACCGAGCGCCTGTTCGACGCCGCCGCGCGCAAGATGGGGCTCGACCCCGCCGAGCTGCGCCGCCGCAACATGATCCGCCCCGAGCAGTTCCCGTACACGAACGCGATGGGCCAGGTCTACGACGTCGGCGCGTTCGAGAAGGTGCTCGACCAGGGCCTGGCGCTCGCCGACTGGCAGGGTTTCGACGCGCGGCGCGCGGCATCGAAGGCCAGAGGCAAGCTGCGCGGCCGCGGCATCGCCACCTTCCTGGAATGGACCGGCGGCAACGCGCTCGAAGAGAACGTCACCGTCGACGTCACCGCCGACGGCTTCATCGAGCTCACGTCGGCGACGCAGGCGATGGGCCAGGGCATCGCCACAAGCTACGTGCAGCTGGCGCACGACGTCTTCGGCGTGCCGCCGGAGAAGATCCGCGTGCTGCAGGGCGACACCGACCGCGCCAACGGCTTCGGCAGCGCCGGCAGCCGGTCGCTCTTCACCGGCGGCGCGGCGGTGCGCGTGGCCGCCGAGCGCACGGTCGACGAAGGCCGGCAGCTCGCTGCCACCGCGCTGGAGGCACCGGCCGCCGACATCGAATACAAGGCCGGCCGCTTCACGGTGGCGGGCACCGACCTCGGCATCGGCCTCTTCGACCTGGCGGCCAAGCAGCCGGCCACGCGCATCACCGTCAGCGGCAAGGCGGCGGCGAGCGCGCCCAGCTGGCCCAACGGCTGCCACATCTGCGAAGTCGAGGTCGACCCGGCCACCGGCGAGACCACGCTGGTCGCCTACGCGTCGGTCAACGACATCGGCCGCATCGTCAGCCCCGACATCGTCAAAGGCCAGGTCGAGGGCGGCGCGGTGCAGGGCATCGGCCAGGCGCTGTGCGAGCGCATCGCCTACGACCGCGAGAGCGGCCAGCTGCTGAGCGCCAGCTACATGGACTACGCGATGCCGCACGCCGACGGTTTCCGCGCCTTCAAGACCGCGTTCGACCAGAGCGTGCCTTGCAAGACCAACGGGCTGGGCGCCAAGGGCGTGGGCGAGCTCGGCACCATCGGCGCCACGCCGGCGGTGGTGAACGCGGTGATCGACGCGCTCGCCTCGGCCGGCCTCGGCCGCGACGCCGAACGCGTGCAGATGCCGCTCACCGGCGAGCAGGTCTGGCGCGCGCTGCGGCGCGAGTTCGACGCGCCGTTCGCCTGATCGCGGCGGCGGCGCACGCGCGCGTCAGCCGCGCGTGCGCCGCGCCGCGGTGGCCAGCATCTCGGCGCGCACCGGCGCGAACAGCGCGCGCCACGCCGCCGCGATCTCGGCGCGCTCGCTTTCGCTGTCGCCAGCGGCGACGAGCGCCTGGTCCAGCGTCGTCAGGAACGCGGCCTCGAAGTCGGCGAAGTGCGTCGCGTCGAGGCCGAAGCCGGCGTGCGACGCGGCCAGCGAGTCGATCGCCGACGGCTCGGCGCCGGGGGCGAAGTTCAGCACCGCCTTCAGGCCGTCGAGCAGCTTGCGGTGGTGCGTCTCGTCGGGCACCGGACCGTGGCTGCCGCCGCGTGCGCGGCGCGCCCGCTCGAAGATTTCGCGCGACGCCGGCGAGCGCGTGAAGAAGGCGTCGTAGAAGGCGTGCGAGAACGCCAGGCTCGCCGCCACGCCTTCCCACGCCGGCGTGACGACGCGGCGGTAGGCGTACTTCGCGAGCGCGCGGTCGGCGCTTTCCAGCGTGCGCAGGTGCGCCAGCACCTCGCGCATCGGCGCCCGCGCGCGTTGCGCGGCGTCGGCCGACGCGAGCTCGGCGGGGTCGCCCTGGAAGCGGTCTTCCGGCTTCGGCGCCAGCAGCCGGCGCACCAGCCGCGCCAGCTGCACGTGGCGCGGCGCCCAGGCAGCCTGCGCCAGCACCGCGAGCGGGTCGACCGGCTGTTCCTTCTCGCCGACGATGAACAGCGTGCGCCCCTCCAAAAGCTCCAGCGCCAGCAGGCCCAGGAAGTACTGGTCGCCGCGCACATCGGCCTCGCCGCCGGCCAGCTTCTCCGGCAGCAGGTAGGTGCCGTTCTTCGGGCCGACGATGTGGCGGAAGGTCTGCGGCTCGAAGAAGTGCCAGAGGAAGTTGGTGACGCCCACCAGCGACACCTGCGGCCGCATCGTCGCCGCGTCGTAGTAGATGTTGCCCGGCACCAGCGGGCCCATCAGGTGCTGGTAGGGCCGGTCGGCGCCGCCGTCCCACGGCACCGGCGGCAGGCCGTGCAGCAGCGCCAGCGCCTCGGCGACGCGCCGCAGCACGATGCGCACGGTGTCGGCCGTGAAGTGGCGCTCGGCCGGCGCGCGCGTGGCGTCGGCGCGCAGTTCGTCGGCCAGCGGCGTGCCACGCGCCAGCTCGCTGAGGATGACGATGCGCGCCTCGTAGCTCTCGCCGTCGATGAAGACGTCGGTGGTGCGGATGATGGACGGCGAGTTCAGCTCGCGGCAGGCCCGGCTGACGTCGAAGAACAGCTGCCGCATGCGGTGCAGCGGCGTGTTCGTCAGCACCTTGATGACGACGTCGTCGCCGTTCGGGTAGAGGCCGCGGCAGACGATGGAGAAGTCGCCGGCGTCGAGCGCCTGGATCGGCGTGATCAGCGCGCCCGAGCTCGAGCGCGCCAGGATCGGCCGCACCGCGGCGACCACCGGGTCCTCGGTCTTCAGGCGCGGCAGCAGGTCGCCGGCGACGACCTCGCAGCAGCGCAGCAGGTGGGCGTCGCGCGCCGGGCCCTCGGGCAGGTCGGAGATGGCGCGTGTCACCGGTTCCTGCACGGCCTGCAGGTCGGCGAGTTCGGACCACTGCCAGCCGCAGGGTTCGACGAGGATCCAGTGCACCGCCACCAGCTCGTTCAGGTGGCGTGCCTTCGCCAGCGCGGCCAGCTCGCGCCGGCACCAGGCCGACACCAGGTAGTCGGGGCTCACCAGCACCACCGCCGCGGCGGCCTGGCGCAGCTGGCCGCGCAGCGTGTCCTGCCAGTTGCTGCCAGCGGCGATGTCCTCGTCGGTCCAGACCTCGCAGCGGTCCAGCAGCATGCCTTCGAGGTGCTTCTTCACACGCCGCATCACGGGCTGGTCGAGGTGCGAGTAGCTGATGAACAACGAACCCTTCATCGCGGTTCCCTTCGCGCGGCGCGTCGCCGCAGAATCGCCGGACGCCGCACCCTACGCCGCCCGCACCATGCCGTCAGCCCCTAGCACCCCCCCGCGCGCCGTGCTCGTCGTCGGCGCCGGCGACGCCACCGGCGGCGCCATCGCGCGCCGCTTCGCCCGCGAGGGCTACATCGCCTGCGTCACGCGGCGCACGGCCGACAAGCTGCAGCCGCTGGTCGAGCGCATCCGCGCCGACGGCGGCCAGGCGCACGGCTTCGCGTCGGACGCGCGCGACGAGGCCGCGGTGGCGGCGCTGTTCGCGCAGATCGAGCGCGACATCGCGCCGCTCGACGTGGTCGTGTTCAACATCGGCGCCAACGTGCGCTTCGCCGTCACCGAGACGACCGAGCGCGTCTACCGCAAGGTCTGGGAGATGGGCGCGCTCGCCGGCTTCCTGGTCGGCCGCGAGGCGGCGCGCCCGATGGCGCCGCGCGGCCGCGGCACCATCCTCTTCACCGGCGCCACCGCCAGCCTGCGCGGCGGCAAGGGCTTCGCCGCCTTCGCCGGCGCCAAGCACGCGCTGCGCGCGCTGGCGCAGAGCATGGCGCGCGAACTCGGGCCGCAGGGGCTGCACGTGGCGCACGTGGTGATCGACGGCGCGATCGACACCGAGTTCATCGCGACGAACTTCCCCGAGCGCTATGCGCTGAAGGCCGAAGGCGGCATCCTCGATCCCGAGGCCATCGCCGAGGCCTACTGGCAGCTGCACCGCCAGCCGAAGAACGCGTGGACGCACGAGATAGACCTGCGACCCTGGATGGAGACCTTCTGATGGCCAAGACGGTGGAGTTCTTCTACGACTTCGGCAGCCCGGCGAGCTACCTCGCCTTCAAGCGCCTGCCGGGCATCGCCGCCGAGCGCGGCGCCACCATCGTCTGGCGGCCGATGCTGCTGGGCGGCGTGTTCAAGGCCAGCGGCAACACGAGCCCGGTGACGGTGCCGGCGAAGGGCAAGTGGATGGCGGGCGACCTGCAGCGCTGGGCCGCGAAGTCCGGCGTGCCGTTCGCGTTCAACCCCTTCTTCCCCGTCAACACGCTGACGCTGATGCGTGGCGCCACCGGCCTGCAGATGCGCCAGCCGGCCGACTTCGCGCGCTTCAACGACATCGTGTTCGACGCCATGTGGCGCACGCCGCGCAACCTGGGCGACGCCGCCGTGCTGGCCGCGCTGCTCGCCGAGCACGGCTTCGACGCGGACGCGTTCGCCGCGCTGGTGGCCGACCCCGAGGTGAAGGCACGCCTGGTCGCGACGACCGACGAAGCGGTGCAGCGTGGCGTGTTCGGCGCGCCGACCTTCTTCGTCGGCGGCGAGATGCATTTCGGTCAGGACCGGCTGGACTTCGTGCGCGACGCGCTGGCCTGATCGACACCGGCCAGCACCGCGGCCAGCGCCTCCAGGCTGGCGAGGTTGTGCGCCGGCAGGAAGGCGTCGACGTGCGGCAGCATCGCCTTGATGCCGCCGGCCTTCGGCTCGAAGGCGTCGAAGCGCAGCAGCGGGTTCAGCCAGACCAGCCGCCGGCAGCTCTTGTGCAGGCGCTCCATCTCGAAGGACAGCGCACGCGTGTCGCCGGCTTCCAGGCCGTCGGTCACCAGCAGCACGGTGGCGCGGCCGCCGAGCACGCGGCGCGCCCAGTGGTGGTTGAAGTCGTGCAGGCACTCGCTGATGCGGGTGCCGCCGGACCAGTCTTCCACGTCGCGCACGACCTGCGCGATGGCGAGGTCGGGGTCGCGCTGGCGCAGCGCGCGCGTGGTGCGCGTGAGGCGGGTGCCGAAAACGAAGCTCTCCACGCGCGCCTCGGCATGGCCGAGCGCGTGCGTGAAGTGCAGCAGCATGCGCGAGTAGCGGCTCATCGAGCCCGAGATGTCGGCCAGCACCACCAGCGGCGCCGGCCGCACGCGGGCGCGGCGCCAGCGCAGGTCCCACAGTTCGCCGCCGTGGCGCGCCATCGCCTGCAGCGTGGCGCGGCCGTCGACGCGGCCGGGTTGGGCGGCACGTGCGAAGCGGCGTGTCGGCAGCCGCTCGAAGAAGGGCGCGATGCGGTGCAGCAGGCGCTGCGCGGTGCGCCACTCGTCGGCGCTCATGCGGTCGAAGTCGGCCTTGCGCAGCGCTTCCTGGGCGGTGCCGGCGGTGAGCGCAGGCTCGGTGTCCGGCTCGGCGGCGGCGCCCGAGGCGTCGGCCTGCTGCGCGGCCTGTGCGTCGGCCAGGCGCCGGTTCTCAGGTGCGGCGTCGGTCGCGTCGGCCACGCCGGCCGGCAGCGCGGCGGCGGCGACGGGCGCCTGCCAGAAGAGGTCGAAGGCGGCGTCGAACAGCTCACGGTGCTCGACGCGGTCGACGAAGCAGGCCGCCAGCGTGTCGCGGAAGTCGGCGCGCGAGGCCAGCCCCGCCACCGGCAGCGCCAACAGCGCGAGCTGTATGCGGTCGGTGCCCACCGGCAGGCCGGCGCCGCGCAGCAGGCGGCCGAAGTGCATCACGTGCTGGGCGAGGTGGCCGGAAGCGGGCAGGGTGGTCATGGCGTGGCCGGTCATTGTCGCGGCTCGACCCTATGATCGCCGCCACCCCGACCCCGCCCGCGCCGATGTTCGAAGCCCCGTCACGCAATGCTGCCGACCACGGCCTGGCCACCGGCATCGACTGGGCCCGGGTCGCGCGCGACCTGCACGGCCTGAACCTCGTCACCGCGCCGCGCCCGCGCCAGCAGCTGTCGCGCGACTACTACTGGTACAGCCCGATCCTGCGCGCGCTGCTCGACGATTGCAGCGCCGACCTCGTCGTCAAGGCCAGCACCGAAGAGGACGTGATGCAGGTCGCGGCCACCGCCGCACGCCACCGCCTGCCGCTCACGGTGCGCGGCGGCGGCACCGGCAACTACGGCCAGTGCGTGCCGCTGGTGGGAGGGCTGGTGCTCGACATCACCGAGATGCAGCGCGTGCTGGACATCGGGCCCGGCCGCGTCGCCGTGCAGGGCGGCGCGAAGATGCGCGACATCGAGCTCGCGGTGCGCGAGACCGGCCAGGCGCTGCGCATGTGGCCCAGCACCTGGAAGGTGGCGACGATCGCCGGCTTCATCGCCGGCGGCTTCGGCGGCGTCGGCTCCACGCGCCACGGCGTGCTGCGCGACCCCGGCAACCTGCTGCGCTGCCGCGTCGTCACGGTCGAGCACGAGCCGCGGGTGATCGAGCTCGTCGGCGACGAGATCCAGCAGGTGCACCATGCCTTCGGCACCAACGGCATCATCACCGAGGTGGAGGTGGCGCTGTCGCCGGCGGTGGAGTGGGTGCACGTGATCGCGCTCTTCCCGCGCTACCGCCAGGTGCTGGACTGCGCGCTGGCGGCCAGCACGCCGGCGATTCCCGCCTTCCTGCTGTCGGCGGTCGACCGCCGCTTCGCGCCGTACTACACGATGCTCGGCGAGCGTTTCCCGGCCGACCGCCACGCGCTCTTCGCGATGGTCGACCCGGCGGCGATGCCGGCCTTCGAGGCGCTGGTTCGCGCGCACGGCGGCGCCGTCACGCTGGCGCTGACCGAGCCCGCGCTCGACGCCGCCGGCCTGCCGCCGGCCTACGAGTGCGCCTACAACCACACCACGCTGCAGGCGCTGAAGGCCGACCTCGGCTGGACCTACCTGCAGGTGTCCTACCCGCAGCCCTTCGACCCCGCGATCATCGACCGCCAGATGGCGCGCTGGGGCGACGAGGTGCTGCAGCACCAGGAGTTCGCGCGCATGCACGGCGACTGGGCGACCTTCGCGATCCTGCTGGTGCGCTGGACCACGGCCGAGCGCCAGGCCGAGCTGATCCGCGAGATCGAGGCCGACGGCTGCACCGTCTTCAACCCGCACGTCGTCACCATCGAGGACGGCGGCATGAAGACCATCGACGACGCGCAGATCGCCTTCAAGCGCCGCGCCGACCCGATGGGGCTGATGAACCCGGGCAAGACGCGCGGCTGGCACCCTTCGATGGCGCGGTGACGCGGGCACGCGCGTTGCATCCCCGCGGCCCATGCGCATCCTCGCCGTCTACTGCCACCCGCTGCCCACCAGCTACGCCGCCGCGCTGAAGGACGCCGCGCTCGCGGCGCTGGCGCGCGCCGGCCACGAGGTGCGCTTGATCGACCTCTACACCGAGGGTTTCGACCCCGTGCTGTCGCCGCTGGAGCGCGAGCGCTACCTCACCGACGGCGACGCCAACGTGGCCGGCGTGGCGCGCCACGTCGAGGCGCTGCGCTGGTGCGAGGGGCTGCTGTTCGTCTTCCCCACCTGGTACTTCGGCCCGCCGGCGATGCTGAAGGGCTGGCTCGAACGCGTCTGGCTGCCCGGCGTGACCTTCCGCGTGCCGCGCTTCAAGGGCGACAAGCAGGGGCCGCTGATGCAGCACGTGCGCTGGCTGGGCGTCATCACGACATCCGGTTCGCCGTGGTGGTGGCTGAAGGTGCTGGGCGACCCCGGCCGGCGGCTCTTCACGCGCGGGCTGCGCGCGCTGTTCGCGCCGCGCTGCAAGGTACAGTGGCTGCAGCTCTATTCGATGAACAACACCACCGCCGACGACCGCACGCGCTTCCTGGCGCGCGTGAGCCGCGTGCTCGGAGCCCTGTCATGACCACATCCGGCCAGCCGCTGGCGCGCTACGCCGCCGCCAAGCGCATCGGCGACCACGTGTACTTCAGCGGCGTGATCGCCGTCGACCCCGCGACGCGCCACGTGATCGAGCGCTTCGACCAGCTGCCGGCCGACGTGCGCGCCGCGCTCGGCGAAACCGGCGAGATGTCGATCGACGTCTACCAGGCGCCGGTGCTGGTGCAGAGCTGGGTGGTGCTGGACCGCATCCGCCAGCTCGCGGTGGAGCATGGCGGCACGATGGACAGCGTGTTCAAGCTCGTCCAGTACTTCACCGACCTGCGCGACTACCCGCTCTACGCGCGCGTGCGCCGCCTCTTCTATCCCGGCGAGCCGCCGGTGTCGACGGTGGTGGAAGTGAGCGGCATGCTGCCTTCGCGGCAGGTGCGCATCGAGGTCGAGGGGACGGCGTTCATTCCGTTGAAATGAGGCGGGGCGGCTTGTCTTCCGTTGCCGCCGTCGGCCCACTGCGGCCGTTCGCGTGCTTGTATCGGCGCGAAGGCCGAGGCCGCCGGGTGCCGGGCTCCGCTCATGTCCCCCGGCCCGGCCTGCGGCCGTGCCTCCTCCTTCACTTCGCTCCGCCCGGCACCCGACGTCCTCGGCCCGGCACCATCGAGGCGTGCCAGCAGATCGCACGCCACCAGCGGTGCCGGAGCGGGCGATTGGGGTGCCCCACGGAGCGAAGTAAAGGAGGAGGGTCGGGCGAAGCCCGGCCCGGGGGACATGAGCGGAGTGGGGTACCCCAAGCGCCCGCGACCGCCAACGGCAGAAGAACCGCTTCGGGCCATAGGCAGTCTGTCGATATCGAGAGTGTCTGAGATGTCCGCCCGTACCCTGACCGTTCGCGTGGTGCGCATTGAAGCGATGACGCCCGACGTGCGTGCCTTCGAACTCGTTCATCCGTGGGGCGGCATGCTGCCCGGCTACGCCGCGGGCGCCCACCTTGACGTGCACACGCCCGGTGGTTTCATGCGCCCGTACTCGCTGGCGCGCGCGGCCGCGCCGGGGCCGGTCGCGAGCTACGTGATCGGCGTGAAGCGCGAACCGGCGAGCCGCGGGGCTTCGGCAGCGCTGCACGAACGCGTGCAGGAAGGCGACCTGCTCGCCGTCGGCACGCCGCGGGGCAGCTTCGGCCTGCAACCGGGCGCACGGCACCTGCTGCTGGCCGGCGGCATCGGGCTCACGCCGCTGCTGGCGATGGCCGAGCAACTGCAGCAGGAAGGTCGCGATTTCACGCTCGCCGTCTTCGCGCGCAGCCGCGCGCACCTCGCGTTCGCCGACGCGCTGGCGGCGCTGGGCCCGCGCGTGCGGCTGCATTTCGACGATGCCGCGGTGCCGGAGAAGATCGACCTCGGCACGCTGCTCGCCGGCGCGCCGGGCGATGGCCGGCTCTACCTGTGCGGTCCCGCGGGCTTCATGCAGGCGGTGCGCCGCGCCGCCGCGCACTGGCCGGAAGACCGCGTGCACGCCGAGTACTTCGCGCCCCCCGAAGGCGCGGGCGAAGCGCGTGCCGGCGAAGCCTTCACGCTGCGCCTGGCACGCCGCGGCGTCACGCTGCCCGTTGCGGCCGAGCAGAGCGCCGTCGAGGCGCTGGCCTCGGTCGGCATCGACATTCCCACCTCGTGCGAACAGGGCCTGTGCGGCACCTGCGTCGTCGGTTGGGATGCCGGCGGTGCGGCGCCCGAGCACCGCGACTTCTGCCTCACCGGCGCCGAGCGGCGCCACAAGGTGGCGCTGTGCTGTTCGCGCGCGCCGGCGGGCGGCACGCTGGTCGTCGACCTCTAGACCTGCGGCGCCGCCACCAGCCGCGCCGTCTCGGCGCCGCGCACGCGTTCGATGTCGTCCTGGTACTTCAGCAGCACGCCCAGCGTCTCGTCGGCGGTGCGCGCATCGAGCGCGGTCGCGTCCAGCGCCAGCAGCGCGCGCATCCACTCGATCGTTTCGGCGATGCCCGGTCGTTTGTAGAGCTCCAGTGCGCGCAGCCCCTGCACGAAGGCGACGACCTGCGCCGCCAGCGCGGCCGGCGCGCCGGGCACGCGGCGCGCCAGGATCTGCGCCTCGCGCGCGGCGTCGGGGAAGCCCACCCAGTGATACAGGCAACGGCGCTTCACGGCGTCGTGGATCTCGCGCGTGCGGTTGCTCGTCAGCACGACGATGGGCGGCTCCTTCGCCTTCACCGTGCCGTATTCGGGAATCGTGATCTGGAAGTCGGACAGCACTTCCAGCAGGAAGGCCTCGAAGGGTTCGTCGGCGCGGTCGAGTTCGTCGATCAGCAGCACCGGTGGCACCGGTTGCGACGGGTCGATGGCCTGCAAGAGCGCGCGGCGGATCAGGAAACGTTCGCTGAAGAGGTCGTTCGCCAGCTGTTCGCGGCTCTGGCCTTCGCCTTCGGCGAGGCGGATCTCCAGCATCTGGCGCGCGTAGTTCCACTCGTAGGCGGCGCCGGCGAAGTCCAGGCCCTCGTGGCACTGCAGGCGGATCAGCGGCCGGCCCAGCATGGTGGCCAGCGTCTTCGCGATCTCGGTCTTGCCGGTGCCGGGCTCGCCTTCCAGGAACAGCGGGCGCTGCAGCTTCAGCGCCAGGAACACCGTGGTGGCGAGCGCGCGCTCGGGCACGTAGTCCAGCGCGAGCAGGCGCGCCGCGGTGTCGTCGATGCTCGTGGGCAGGGTGGGGTCGGTCACGGTGCGCAAGCTCGAGGCGCCCGCTGGTCGTGCGGGAGGCTCGAGGTTAAAGCGGTTCAGCCGACGGCGCGTGCCGCCAGCACCGGGATCAGCGCCGCGCGGTAGGCGGCGCTGGCGTGCAGGTCGCCGTTCAGGCCGTCGGCGCCGACCGTGGCGCCCTGCAGCGCCGCGGCGCTCCAGGCCTTGGCCAGCGCCGCTTCGAGCCCGGTGGCGCGGAACACGCCGTTCGAGCCCGCGCCGGTGACGGCCACGCGCGTGCCGGCCGGCCCTTGGCTCACGAACACGCCGACGAGCGAGAAGCGCGACGCCGGCTGCTTGAACTTCTGCCAGCCGGCCTTGGCGGGGATCGGGAAGCTCACCGCGGTGATGATCTCGCCCTCGCCGAGCGCGGTGGTGTAGACGCCCAGGAAGAAGTCGTCGGCGGCGATGCGGCGCAGGTTCGTCACCACCGTCGCGCCCAGGCCGAGCACGGCGGCCGGGTAGCAGGCGGCGGGGTCGTTGTTGGCGAGGCTGCCGCCCAGCGTGCCGCGGTGGCGCACCTGGCGGTCGCCGATGCGGCCGGCCAGGTCGGCGAGCGCGGGAATCGCCTTCTGCACCGCCGCCGACGCGGCCACCTCGGCGTGCGTGGTGGCGGCGCCGATCGTCACCTGCGTGGCGTCGACCGTGATGCCCTTCAGCTCGGCGATGGCGGCCAGGTCGACCAGTGCCGACGGCGCCGCCAGCCCCAGCTTCATCGAGGGCAGCAGGCTCTGGCCACCGGCGAGCAGGCGCGCGTCCTCAGCCTTTGCGGCGCGGGCCGCATCGGCGAGCGTGGTCGGGGTCTGGTAGGCGAAGGCTTGCATGCGGTCTCCGGGCCGGTCGGGTTCGGGGGTGTGAAACGCATTGTGCGCGAAGCCCGCCGGCCGGAAACCCCGAGACCGATTCATGCTTTTCTGGAGGGGGTGCCTGCCTAGCATCGAAGCCAGAGGCGCGCGAACCGACGGCACGCCACCGACCCCATGGAAACCCCGATGCACACCCGATTCCCGCTCACCGGCGTGGCCCTGGCCGCGCTGCTCGCCCTGCAACCGGCCCTGGCCGAAGAGATCGTCGTCACCGGCTCGATCGTCGAGCGCGCGGTGGTCGATGCACCGTACGCCATCGGCGTCGTCGGCCGCGACGTGCTGCGCGACAGCGGGCCGCAGATCAACCTCAGCGAGAGCCTGGCGCGGGTGCCCGGCCTGATGGTGGCCAACCGCAGCAACTTCGCCCAGGACCTGCAGATCGGCTCGCGCGGCTTCGGCGCGCGTGCCACCTTCGGCGTGCGCGGCATCCGCCTGCTGTCCGACGGCATCCCGGCCAGCGGCCCCGACGGCCAGGGCCAGGTGTCGCAGTTCGACCTCGGCAGCGCCGAGCGCGTGGAAGTGCTGCGCGGGCCGTTTTCGGTGCTTTACGGCAACAGCTCGGGCGGCGTGATCTCGCTCGTCTCGGCGCCGGTGAAGAAGGGCGCCTACGAAGGCGAGGTCGACGCCGGCAGCTTCGGCCTGCGCCAGGTGCGCGCCAGCATCGCGTCGCCGCTGGGCGCCGGCTTCGACCTGCGCGTGTCGGGCTCGGCGATGCAGATCGACGGCTTCCGCCCGCAGAGCGAGGCCCGGCGCGGCCTGCTGAACGCGCGCCTGGGCTGGAAGGACGAGGACGACAGCGTCGTCGTGCTCGGCGGCCTCTACACCCAGCCGGCCGACGACCCGCTGGGCCTGACGCGCGCGCAGTTCGACGCCGACCCCTACCAGACCACGTCGCAGGCCACGCAGTTCGACACCCGCAAGGAATCGACGCAGCAGAACATCGGCACGACCTGGAAGCACCGCTTCGGCGACGGCGCACTGCGCGACCTGCAGCTGATGGCCTACGCCGGCCGGCGCAGCGTCACGCAGTACCTGGCCATCATCGACACGACGCAGAACAACGTGCGCCACGGCGGCGGCGTGATCGACTTCGACCGCGACTTCAAGGGTGCCGAGGCGCGCCTGCGCTTCGGCTGGACGAGCGTCGACCTGCAGGTGGGCGCCGCGCTCGACGACCAGGCGGACGACCGCCGCGGCTACGAAAACTACCTGCGCGGCACCACGCCGCCGGTCTACGGCGTGATCGGCAACCTGCGCCGCGACGAGACGAACCGTGCCCGCTCGGCCGACGTCTTCGGCCAGGCCGAGTGGGCCGCCGGCGCCGGCCTCACCGTCAGCGGCGGCCTGCGCAGCGGCCGCGTCAAGCTGTCGACGGAAGACCGCTACTTCAACGGTGTGAACGGCGACGACTCCGGCGCGGTCGAGTTCAGCTACACGAACCCGGTGCTCGGCCTGCGCTGGGAGGCGGCGCCCGGGCTGCAGCTGCACGCCAGCGCGGCGCGCGGCTTCGAGTCGCCGACGCTGGGCGAGATCGCCTACCGCGTGGACGGCAGCAACGGCATCAACTTCGATCTGAAACCGCAGAAGAGCCGCCAGTTCGAGCTCGGCGCGAAGTGGCGCGCCGGCGCCTTCGACGCCGATGTCGCGCTGTTCGACATCGCCACCGAGGACGAGATCGGCGTCGCCACCAACGCCGGCGGGCGCTCGGCGTTCCAGAACGTCGGCCGCACGCAGCGGCGCGGCCTGGAAGTGGGCGGTGCGGCGCGCCTGGGTGGCGGCTTCAGCGCGCGCGTGGCCTACACCTACCTGGACGCGACCTACCGCGACCCCTTCGTCACCTGCGTCGCGATCCCCTGCAACCTGACCACCGGCGCGGGCACGGCGGCGGTGACGGCGGGCAACCGCATCGCCGGCACGCAGCGTCACAACGGCTTTGCCGAAGCGGCCTGGGCCACCGGCGTGGCGGGCACCTTCGGCCTCGAAGTGCGCGGCGTCAGCGGCACCACGGCCAACGACACCAACACCGCGTTCGCCGACAAGTACGCGCTGGCCGCGCTGCGCTGGGGCTACCGCATCCCGATCGGCGGTGCGCTCGACGCCGTCGAACTGCTGGCGCGCGTCGACAACCTGACCGACAAGCGGTATGCCGGCAGCGTGATCGTCAACGAGGCGAACGGCCGCTACTACGAGACCGGCGCGCCGCGCGCCGCGCTGCTGGCGGTGCGCCTGCTCGGCAACCTGTGATGCGCCGGCGCTAGCGCTTGCGCGCCGCCGTGCCCTGCGCCTTCGGCGAGCGGAAGCGCCACCACGGCAGCGCGCGGGTCAGCGAGAGCACCTCGCCGGCCTGTTCGCTGCGGTAGCCGGGCAGCGTGGCCACGGCCTGCGCCCAGGCGTTGCGTGCCAGCAGCTTGCGCAGGCGCTGCACGGCGTCGGTCTCCAGCGTGTCGTCCAGGCAGACGAGGAAGTAGTCCTCCTCGACGAGCGGCACGAAGTCGAGCCCGAAGGCCGCCGCGGCCGCCGCCACGCCGAGGCCGACGTCGCCGAGGTCGCTGGCGACCGCGGCCGCCACCGCGAGGTGGCTGTCCTCGACCAGCGCCTCGTGCAGCGGCGCGCCGGCCAGGCCGGCCTCGGCGAGCAGATACTCGGTGAGCAGCCGCGTGCCGGAACCCGGCTGGCGCTGCACCACGCGCACGCCGCGGCGCGCGAGGTCGGACACCGAGTGCAGCGCCAGCGGGTTGCCCTTGGGCACCAGCAGCCCCTGCTGGCGGCGCGTGCAGCCGATCAGCTTGTGGCGCCCCGGCTCGAGCAGCGGCTTGAGGCCGAGCGCGAACGGGTTGCGCGCGTCGGCCAGCGGCGGCACGTGGAAGCCCGCCACCGTGCAGCGGCCCTCGGCCAGCGCGCGCAGCGCGTCGATGCTGCCGGCGAACTTCAGCTCCAGGTGCAGCCCCTGTGCGGCCGCCTGGTCGCGCAGCAGCGGCAGCGCGAGGTCGTGGCTGGCCAGCACCGACAGCACCTGCTGGGTGCCGTCGAGCGCGTCGGCTAGCACGCGTTCGAGCTCGGCGCGCAGCGCCTCGATGTGCGGCACCAGGCGCACACGGGCGCGCGCCTCGGCCCACAGCAGGCGTTCGGCGAAGGGCGTCAGGCGCGCCGGCTGGCCCTGCGTCCAGGTGACGAGCGGCTCGCCGATGACGTCCTGCCAGTGCTTGAGCTGGCCCCAGGTGTGGCGGTACGACGTCCCCATCGCCTTCGCGGCGTGCTGGATCGAGCCGTGATCGCGCACCGCCGACAGCAGGTCGAACAGCGGGTTCTGCACGTCGGCGCCGCGCTGGCCGGCCTGCTCGAAGCTGTACTGGAGGTGGATGCCGCGCGCTTTCATGCCGCAATGATGACGCAAGCTGCGGTGGCTAGGATGGCGGGGCCATGAGCCTACCCACCGCCGAACGCCTGCGGGCGCTGATCGCCGCGCTCGAAGCCGGCCTTCTGGAGCGTGAAGCCGCCGTGCGGCTGGCCCTGCTGGCCGCGCTGGCCGGCGAGCACGTGCTGCTGATCGGCCCGCCCGGCACCGCCAAGAGCGAGCTGGCGCGCCGCCTGCACCGCGCGTTCGAGGGCGCGCCCTACTTCGAGCGCCTGCTGACGCGCTTCTCGACGCCCGAGGAGCTGTTCGGCCCGCTGTCGCTGAAGGCCCTGGAAGCCGACCGCTACGAGCGCCAGACCGCCGGCTTCCTGCCCACCGCCGGCATCGCCTTCCTCGACGAGGTGTTCAAGGCCAACTCGGCGATCCTCAACGCGCTGCTGACGCTGCTGAACGAGCGCGAGTTCGACAACGGCAGCGGCCGCGAGCGCACGCCGCTGATCAGCGTGGTCGGCGCCAGCAACGAGGTGCCGGCCGACGAGGCGCTGGTCGCCTTCTTCGACCGCTTCCTCGTGCGCGTGCCGGTGGCGCCGGTGGGCGACGAGAGCTTCGGCGCGCTGCTCGCGCTGGCGCCGCCGACCGCCGGCGCGGCCGTGCCGCTGTCGCCGGCCGACCGCGACGCCGTGGCCGCGGCCGCCGCACGGGTCGAGATCGGCGCCGACGCGCTGGCCGCGCTGCACGCGCTGCGCGCCTGGCTGCGCACGCAGTCGCTCGCCGTGTCCGACCGCCGCTGGCGCCAGTGCGTGGGCCTGCTGCGCACGGCAGCCGCCACCGAGGGCCGGCCCGCGCTCGACGCGCTGGACCTCTGGCTCGCGCCCTACGTGGCCGCCGCCGAGCCGGCCGACGTGCCGCGCATCGCCGCCTGGGTCGATGCCGAGATCGCGCGCGCGCTGCCGCAGGAAGCGCCGTGGCTCGCGCGCGCCGTCCAGGCCTTCGACAAGCAGCTGGAAGTCGAGCGGAGTGCGCCCACCGAAGAAGGCGATGACGGCGCCGGCAAGCTGGCGCTGGCGCGCGCCATCGGCATGACCGAAGAGGGCGAGGACGGCATGCTGCGCGTGGTGTCGGCGCGGCTCGAAGACCGGCTGCGCCGCCGCTGGAGCACGGTGCACATCGCCGCCCGCGTGGCGCAGGTCGACGAACTCGTGGCGCACGCCGCCGCGCAGCGCACCGCCGTGTCGGCCGAGGCCGATGCGCTGGCGGCGCGGCTGCGGAGCCGCGTGTGGCTGCCGCCGGCGCTGGCCGCACGCTGGCTCGGCGCGCACGCGCAGACGCTGGCCGTGCTCGACGGCCTGCTCGCCACGCTGGCACGCACGCGCGAAGGCTTCGCCGCGCTGCCGGTGGACGACACGCTGCCGGCGGTGGAACCGGCGCCGGTGGCGCTGCCGGCATGACCCACGCCATCGACCGCCCCTTCGACCGCCTGCAGGCGCTGCCGCGCGCCACCTGGCTGCCCGGCCTGACCTGCAGCGTCGGCGATCCGGGCACGCGCCTCGCCGACGGCGCGCGCTGGCTGGCCGCGCTCGGCGCCGGCGCGCTGCCGCCGCCCGACGCCGACTTCGGCGACGCGCCGGCCGCGCGGCCGCTGCGCGGCACCGTCGGCGAGCTCGGCCTGCCGGCCTTGTGCCGCGCCACGCCGGCGCTGGCCGAGCAGGTGCTGCGCACGCTGCTCTGGCACCTGGACCGCATCGTCGACCACCAGCCGCGGCTCACGCGCGCCGAGGCCATCGCCGAGGTGGCGCGCGAGTTCCGCGCCGCCTGGGACGACGAGACCGCCGGCCTCGACGAGGACATCGCCTTGCTGCGCGACCTGGGCGACTTCGGCCACCTGCGCTGGGACCAGATTCGCGGCCGCCTGCGGTCGCGCCCCTGGCAGGCGGCGCGCCGCGCCGCCGAGCGGCTGGAGCGCCTGCCCGAGCTGGCGGCGCTGCTGCGCCGCCTCGGCCGCAGCGAGCGGTCCGTCGACCACGCGCCCGAGCCCACCACCACGCCGCGCGCTGCCGAAGCGCGCGCCGCCTTGCGCCCGGTGGAAACGCGGCTGCCCGACGCGCCGGGCGAGATCACCGGCGTGCGCTTCACGGCGCGCCCCGAGCGCATGCTGGCCGGCGAGGCGGTGATGCTGCGCCACCCGGTGCTGAAGAAACTCTGGCGCGCGCGCCACGCCGAAGCGCGGCTGCTCGGCTGGGAGACCGAGGCGGTGCTCGTCGACTGGCGGCCCGACCCCGAACACGCGCGCGTGCCGGTCGCCGCGGCCGTGCCCGAGACGCTGGAGCGCGGCCCCTTCCTGCTCGCGCTGGACACCTCGGGCTCGATGCGCGGCGCGCCCGAGAACATCGCCAAGGCGGTGGTCATCGCCGCGCTGCGCGCCGCCCACGAAACCGGCCGCGCCTGCCGCCTGATCGCCTTCGGCGGCCCGGGCGAACTGCTCGAACGCGACCTGCACACCGGCGCCGCCGGCCTGGAAGCGCTGCTCGACCTGATGGGCCAGGGCTTCGACGGCGGCACCGACGTGCAGACGCCGATCGAACGCGCCATCGAGGCCGTGCACGACGCCCGCTGGGCCAGCGCCGACCTGCTGATCGTCAGCGACGGCGAATTCGGCTGCGTGCCCGCCACGCTGCAGCGGCTGGACGACGCGCGCCGCCGCTTCGGCCTGCGCGTGCAGGGCGTGCTCGTCGGCGACCGCGAGACGATGGGGCTGCTGGAGGTGTGCGACGCCATCCACTGGGTGCGCGACTGGCGCGCCCACGAGGACGGCGCCGACGCGCGGCCGGGCTTCTCGCCCGTGCACAGCAAGAGCCTGACGGCGCTGTACTTCCCGAACGCGCTGTCGCCGCGCGCGGCGAGGCACCCGAAATGACCGGCTGGGCACTGGAGGCGCTCGCGCTGCTGGAGCAGTACGCACAGCGTGCGCCGCTGCCGCGTGTGCGCCGCCTGCACCTGCCGCCCACGCCCGAGCCCGACCGCCAGCGCGGCGAGTTCTGCGCCCTCGAACTCGACGACGGTGCGCTCGGGCTCAGCTACGTGCTGCTCGGCGACACGCTGCCGGTGCTGGCGCGTGGCGGCGTGCCGGTGGAGGGCGTCGACGCGCTCGCGCTGGCGCGCGGCTTCGTCGGCGGCGACACGCTGCGCCGCACGCTCGGCTTCGCGGCGATCAACGCGCTGACGCGCTCGCTCTTCGACCGCGCCGGCTTCGTCGTGCCCAAGGGCGCCGATTCGTTCGGCGGCCTGGACCCGCAGCCGGGCGACGTGATCGGCATGGTCGGCTACTTTGCACCGCTGATCGGCCGCATCGTCGAGCGCGGCGCGAAGCTGGTCGTGATCGAACTGCGCGAAGACCTGGTGCGCGACGACGGCACCGTGCGCGTGACCACCGACGCGCGCGAACTCGCCGGCTGCCGCAAGGTGATGGCCACCGGCACGATGCTGCTCAACGACTCGCTGGACGCGATGCTCGCGCACTGCCGCGGCGCGGCGCACCTGGCGCTCGTCGGCCCGAGCGTGGGCACGCCGCCGGACCCGCTGTTCGCGCGCGGCGTCACGCTGCTGGGCGGCACCTGGGTGAGCGACGGCGCCGGCTTCACCGACGCGCTGGTGCGCGGCGAGCCGACCGGCGCCTTCGGCTGGAAGTCGGCGCTCGCGGCGGCCGACTACCCCGGCTGGGCGGCGCTGCTGGCGCGGCTCTGAAGCCGCGCCGCGGCGCGCTCAGCGCGGCTCGAACATGACCAGCCGGCAGTCGGCGCTGCCGATGTTCTCCACCGTGTGGCTGAGGATCGGGTTCTGCACCACCGCGTGGCCGGCCTTCGGGTTCACGTCGCGCGTGCTGCCGTCGGCACCGGTCAGGCGCATCGCGCAGTCGCTCAGGTAGTAGACGGCGGAGTCCGGGTGCCCGTGCGGCGCATCCTTCTGGCCGGGCTTCCAGACGACCGAGATGACGCGGTACTTCGGGTTCTCGGCGATCACCTTGTAGACCTCGGGCGAGGCCTCGAACGAACGGGGCACCGGGGCCTGCGCGGCCGCCGGCAGGGTGGCGGCGAACGCGAGCGCGGCGATGGTGGCCTTCATGGCGTGAACTCCTCTTCGCAGGGCCGGCGCGGCGCCGTGCCGCACCGCAACCCGCAGGCACCAGCCTAGGCCGGCGGCGCGGCGGCGCCTTGCGTTGCCTCAAGCGGCCGGTCGCCCGGCAGGCGCGAGAACATCAGGTAGTCGCGCGGCTCGCCGCGCACCACGCGGAACGCGCGCAGCTTGCCTTCGAGCACGAAGCCGCAGTGCCGCAGCACCGCCTGCGAGGCGAGGTTGCTCTCCAGCGTCGTCGCCTGGACGCGGTGCCAGCCACGATCCGCGAAGCCCCAGCGCACGGCGGCCTCGCAGGCGGCGCGCGCCAGGCCCCGGCCCCAGCGCTCCGGGTGCACGTCGTAGGTGATCTCGGCGCTGCGGTTCAGCGGCGACACGGTGTGGAAGCCCACGTGGGCGACGAGCCGGCCGCCGTCGGTCTCGACGATGGCGAAGTGCACCGGCGAGGCGGGCTCGCGCTCCAGCCCGCGTTCGATCACCGCCGCCACTTCGGCCACCGTGCTGGCGGTGGAACTGGTGTGGCGCATCACCTCGGGCAGCGTGATGTAGGCGGCCCAGGCCTCGGCGTCTTCCAGCCGCAGCCGGCGCAGGCGCAGCCCCGGCAGGGCCAGTGCGGGCAGCGTGGTGGGCGTCATGGCGCTCAGGGCGCGGGCGCCGGGTTGCAGCGGCCCTGCTTCTCGAACCAGTAGACGACGTTGCCGGCGATGACGATGCTGCCGGAGACCACGGCGCTGGCCGCAGCGGTGGCGCCGGCGGCCACCAGCAGCGCGGCGCAGCCCTGGTTGTGGCAGCCCATCAGCGAGCCGATCTGCACCGGCTGCAGTTCCATCTGCCGGGTGCGGATGCGGCACTCGGGGTCGTAGGTCTCGGTCGTGCGCGGCACCATCACGCAGCCTGCACCGACGGCGGCAAGGCCCAGGGCGGCGGCGTGGCGGGCGAGGGGGGCGAAGCGCATGGCGCCAGTATCGCCGCGCCGAACGCGGTTCAGCCCCGGGGGCGCCAGTGGCGCAGCCCCTTCGGCGCGTGCGAAATCAACGCCGACAGCGCGAGCACGGCCCAGAACAGCGGCAACGCGGCGGCCGGCCAGAGCGCCATCACGCCCACCAGCGCCAGCTTCAGCAGCACGGTGGCGCCGGCCACTTCGCCCAGGTGGATGCGGCGGTCGGCGAGTTCGCTGGCCAGCATGCCCAGGCCGGTCGCGAAGGTGGCCCAGGCGCCCCAGCGTGCCGTACCGCCGGCACCCATCAGTTGCGCGGCCAGCAGCGCGACGGCGGCGAGGTGCGCGCAACGCAGCCCGATGCCGAGCCAGCGGCGCCACTCGGCGGGCTTGCCTTCGGCGGCACCGGCCATCAGCCGCCGCCGCGTTGCAGGTGGAGGTCGAAGCGTTTCATGAAGCGCGTGCGTTCGTCGTCGGGGACACCGTCGAAAGCGTAGCGCACCTGCAGGCGCGGCAGGTTCAGCAGCGCGATGCGGCGCGGCGCGAGCACCCACCAGTCCAGCGTCAGCGTGCCGGGCCCGACCCGCACCACGGCGCGCGTGGGCGCCGGGCGCTGCACTTCATGGCCGTGCACGGCATGCGGCAGCCAGCCGAGCCATTCGGCTTCGGTGCAGCCCTGCTCGCGTTCGAAACGCTCGGCCGGCGTTGCCACTCAGCCGCCGGCGATCGGGGGCCAGATGGCCAGCACGTCGCCGTCGACCAGCGCGCGTGTCGCGCGCTCGGCCGGCGGCACGTAGTGGCCGTTGACGAGCACCAGGTGCACGCTCTTGGGCGGCAGCGCGAAAGGCTCGACGATGCGCTCGATGGTCGAGCCTTCGGGCACGTCGAGCTCGACGAAGTTGACGGTGCGGCGGTCCAGCGGCAGGTGTTGCGTGAGGCTGGCGTAGAGCTTGAGCGTGATCTTCATCGAGGCCGATGCGGGGTCACCGAACGTGGGCATGCTCGTGCTGCGCCTGCGCGCGCGCGAGGTAAGCCTCCATCAGCTTGGTCGGGTCCTTCAGCAGCGTGTCCTTCCACTCGCCCAGCTTCACCTGGCCTTCGACCAGGCCGCGCATCACGCCGACATGCTCGGTCCAGCCGATGGCGTTGCAGCCGACGAGCCGGTCGCCTTCGAACTGCAGGCTCAGGTGGCGGTCGGCGGTGGTCAGCTCGGCATGCTCGCCGCCCTTCACGCCTTCCCAGAGGCCGAAGCTGGCGCTGATGAGGCCCAGCGTGTCGAGCACGTTGATCTGCGTGACGCCGCGAAGCTCGGCCGTGCGGCCCACCATGTTGAGCGCCGCCACGCGCGCCTGCTCGGCGGCGTTGGGCTGGATCGCGCTGACGATGGTCTTGCCGCTCACCTTGTCGAAGGCCTCGGCGCAGTCGCCGGCGGCGTAGACGCCCTCCACGTTCGTTTCCAGGTGCTCGTCGGTCAGCACGCCGACGAGGCAGCGGATGCCGCTGTCTTCCAGGAAGCCGATGTTGGGCTTGACGCCGGTGGCGCTGATCACGAGGTCGGCCTCCAGCACCTGGCCGGTCGACAGCTTCACGTTCATCGGCGCGCCGCCGGCGCGTTCGATCGCCTCGACGCGCGCGCCGGTGTGGACCTGCACGCCCTTCTTCTGGCACCAGGCCTTGATCATGCCGCCGGCGGTGGGGCCCATCATGCGCGGCACCATGCGGTCGCCCATCTCGACCACCGCCAGCTTCACGCCGCGCGCGGCCAGCGCTTCCATGATGATGCAGCCGATGAAGCCGGCGCCCATCTGGACGACCCGCGCGCCGGGCTTGGCGAGCGCGAGGATGGCGCGCGCGTCGGCCAGCGTCCAGCACGCGTGCACGCCGGCGCCGGCGATGCCGGGGATGGGCGGCGTGGCGGGTGACGAGCCGGTGGCGATCAGCAGCCGGTCGTAGCCGAGCGTGCTGCCGTCTTCGAGCGCGATGCTCTTCCTTGCGCTGTCGATGCGCGTGGCGCGGCCGCGCCGCAGGTCGATCTTCAGGCGCTGGTAGTGGTCGCCGGCATGGCGCAGGTGAGTGCCCGACTCGCCGATGTTGCCGATCAGCAGGTAGGGGATCGCCATGCGCGAGTAGGGCGCCTCGGGCTCGTCGCCGACGAGCACGATCTCGTCGGCGGGGGCGTGCTTGCGGATCGTCTCGGCGGCGATGACACCGGCCGGGCCGGCGCCGAGGATGACGTGTTTCATGGCAGCTTTCTCGGTGGCTGGAAACGGCGCGAGGCGGTGGTGGGCCGCCTCGCGCTTGCTCGACTCGCAGCGCCCCGCGGGGCGCCGGCGGGGAACTACAGGCCCAGGCGCGCGCGCGTCTCGGGCTTCAGCGTGCCGTCGGCGTTCCAGCCGCGCACCTCGTAGTACTTCGGCAGCATCTCCGGCAGCTTGCTCACCAGGCCCTTCGCCGGGCCGGTCTTGGCCGGTTCGGTGAGCAGGCGCTTGGGCAGCGTGTCGTCCTTGGCGGTGAAGCCGGCGCGGTTGTTGAAGTCGCGCTCCATGTTCCAGATGCGCTCGCCGATCTCGCCCAGCTTCTCCATCGTGAACTCGGGGCCGCAGGCGGCGGCCACCTGCGGCGCCACGTCGGCCAGCGTCCAGGCGAAGCTCGTGAAGATGCAGATGCCGGCGGAGTCGAACGCGGCGGTGGCGTCCTGGAAGGCCTTCACCAGGTCGGGCTTGCCTTCGCTGACCAGCGGGTCGGTCTTCACCGGGATGCCCAGCACCTCGGAGGCCACCGTGTAGCCGCGCAGGTGGCAGGCGCCGCGGTTGCTGGTGGCGTAGGCCAGGCCGATGCCCTGGATGCCGCGGCCGTCGTAGGCCGGGAACTCCTGGCTCTTGACAGTCATGCTGAGGTCCGGGTGGCCGTACTTCCTGGTCAGCCGTGCCGAGCCCTGGCCGATCTCCTTGCCGAAGCCTTCGCCCTTGGCGGTGATCTCGGCGAAGTGCGCCAGCGCCTGCGCCGAGCCGAACTTGGCGTCGATGCCGATCTGCTCCTTCGTGAGCACGCCCATCTCGTAGAGCTCCATCACGGCGCCGATGGTGGCGCCGAAGCTGATGGGGTCCATGCCGTGCTCGTTGCAGAGCACGTTGGCGTACTGCAGGGCGTCGAGGTCGTTGACGCCGTTGGCCGCGCCCAGCGCCCAGGCCGCCTCGTACTCGAGGCCGCCGCTGGCGCCCCAGTACTCGGGCTTGTTCTGCACCGTGAAGTGGCCCTGGTCGATCTTCTGGATGCGTCCGCACGCGATCGTGCAGCCGAAGCAGGCCTGGTTCGTGACGAGCGGCTTCTTGCCGTCGGTGGCGCGCGGCGTGGCCATCGCCTCGGCGGAGATGTCCTTCGCGCCTTCGAACTGGATGTCGCGGTGGTTGCGCGTGGGCAGCGCACCGATCTCGTTGATCACGTTCATCAGCACCTGGGTGCCGTAGGTGGGCAGGCCCTGGCCGGTGACGGCGTTGTCGGCGAGCACCTTCTTGGCGGCGTAGGACGCCTTCATGAAGGCCTTGGCGTCGGCGAAGTTGCCCACGCCCTTGGTGCCGCGCACCGCGATCGCCTTCAGGTTCTTGCTGCCCATCACGGCGCCCACGCCCGAGCGGCCGGCGGCGCGGTGCAGGTCGTTGACGACGGCGGCGTAGAGCACCTGGTTCTCGCCCGCGCCGCCGATGCTGGAAATGCGCAGCAGCGGATCCTGGTGGCCCTTCTTCAGCATCTCCTCGGTCTGCCACACGGTCTTGCCCCACAGGTGGGCGGCATCGCGCAGCTCGGCCTCGTCGTCGCTGATCGACAGGTAGACCGGCTTGGCCGACTTGCCTTCGAAGATGACCATGTCCCAGCCGGCCATCTTCAGCTCGGCGCCCCAGTAGCCGCCGGAGTTGCTGCACGCGATGGCGCCGGTGAGCGGGCCCTTCGTGATGACGGTGTAGCGGCCGCCGGTGGAGGCCATCGTGCCGGTCAGCGGGCCGGTGGCCCAGATGATCTTGTTCGCCGGCGACAGCGGGTCGACCTTGGCGTCGACTTCCTCGACGAGGTACTTGCTGCCGAGCCCGCGCGAGCCGAGGTATTCCCTGGCCCAGTCCATGCGGAGCGGTTCGCTCTTGACGGTGCCCGCGGTGAGATCAACGCGGAGAATCTTGCCTGCCCATGCCATGTGTGTGTGCTCCTCAGGCTGCGGTCTGGTTGCCGAGCTTGTCGGCCCAGGCCTTCATCTTGTCCAGCCCGGTCCAGTTCGAATCGATGAACGTGATGGCGCCGGTGGGGCAGGCTTCGGCACAGGCCGGCTCGCCACCGCACAGGTCGCACTTCTGCACCTTGCCGGTTTCCTGCACGTAGTTGATCGTGCCGAAGGGGCAGCTGATCGTGCAGACCTTGCAGCCGACGCAGGTGGTCTCGTTGACGACCTTGGCGCCGGTGGCCTTGTCGACCGTGATCGCCTCCACCGGGCAGGCGTGCAGGCACCAGGCCTCGTCGCACTGCGTGCAGGTGTAGGGCACCTTGCGCCCGGTCTCGTGGAAGTCGAACACCTTGATGCGCGACTTGGCCGGCACGAAGGCGCCGTAGTTCTCGTACGAACATGCCATTTCGCACTGCAGGCAGCCGGTGCATTTCTCGGCGTTGATGTGCAGGCTCTTCTGCATGGATGTGGTCCTCGTGGTGATGGGGTGCGCGCCCACGTTCCGAGGGAAGCGCAGGCCCTATGCAATGATCTGCATAGGGTGCCGCGAGTGAAACCTAGGCGAAACCCGCATTCGGAGTGCGGGTGTTCCAGACTGGAACGGTGGCGCGGCGTGGCGCGGCGAGGGTGCCGCCGCCTCAGGTCCAGGGCAGTTCGCCCTTCAGGAAGGCCGCGGCGGCGGCCGGCGGGTCGGCGGGGTCGAAGAAGCGCTCGGTCGGCAGGTCGGCCAGCAGGCGCCCGCCTTCCAGGTAGGCCACGCGGCTGGCCAGGCGCTTGGCCTGGCCGAGGTTGTGCGTGCTCATCACCAGCGTGACGCCGTCGGCCGCAAGCTGCTCGATCAGCGTCTCCACCTCGCGCTTGGCGGTCGGGTCCAGGCTCGCGGTGGGTTCGTCCAGCAGCATCAGGTCGGGCTCGAGCGCCCAGGCGCGTGCCAGCGCCAGGCGCTGCTGCTGGCCGCCGGAGAGCGCCCGTGCCGAGCGCTCGGCGATCGGCGCCAGCCCCACCCGTTCCAGCGCCCGCAGCGCACGCTCGCGCCGCCCGGCCGCCGGCACGCCGCGCAGCCAGAGCGCGAGCTCGACATTGCGCCGCACCGACAGCCGCAGCAGGAAGGGCCGCTGGAACAGCATCGCGATGCGCAGCCGGCGCCCGGCCGGCGCGTGCTCCTGGCGGCCGGGGGCGTCGATCAGGCCGTGCAGCAGGCGCATCAGCGTCGTCTTGCCGGCCCCGTTGGCGCCGACGAGCGCGAGGCGGTCGCCGCGGTGCAGCGTGAGCGTCAGCCCGCGCAGCGCGGCAACGTCGCCGAAGGTGACGCTGGTGTCCGACAGCGAGATCAGCGCTTCGGGCGGTGTCACGCCAGCGCCTCCCGCGTGTCCGCGCCGCGCGCCTGCAGCAGCGCGACGACCAGGTTCACCAGCCCCACCACCGACAGCAGCACGATGCCCAGCGCCAGCGCGAGCGGCAGGTCGCCCTTGCTCGTCTCGAGCGCGATGGCGGTCGTCATCACGCGCGTGGCGCCGTCGATGTTGCCGCCGACGATCATCACCGCGCCGACCTCGGCCACCGCGCGGCCGAAGGCCGTGAGCAGCACCGTCAGCACGCCGTGGCGCTGGTGCAGCAGCATCAGCAGCGCCGCGGTGACGGGGCCGGCGCCGAGCGAGCGCATCTGCTCGCCGCCGTCGGCCAGCGCGTCGACGACGAGGCGCCGTGCCAGCGCCGCCACCAGCGGCAGCAGCAGCACCGTCTGCGCCACCACCATCGCCGCCGGCGTGAAGAGGATGCCCAGCTGCCCCAGCGGCCCCGAGCGCGACAGCATCAGGTAGACGACCAGGCCCACCACCACCGGCGGCAGCGCGAGCATCGTGTTGACGAACCACACGGCGACGCGCCGGCCCGGGAACTTCACCGCCGCCAGGAAGGCGCCGGCAAGCAGGCCGAGCAGCGCCGCGATCACGCAGGCGGACGCGCTCACGCGCAGCGACAACCCCACGATGGCGAGCAGGCGGGCATCGAACTGCGCGATGAGGTCCAGGGCGAGCTTGAGGCTCTGCGCAATCGTGTCCATCGGCGGGGCGCGATTGTGGCCGAGGCGCCGTCGCCGCCGCGATATGCACGCTCGCGCATAGGTGCGTGGCCGACGCCACAATCCCCGCCATGGCTGAACTCGGACCTTCCCCTCTCGTCAGCGGCGACGAACTGCCCGTCGCCGAAGCGCAGGCGCGCATCGCCGGGCGCCTGCAGCCGGTGGCCGGCATCGAGCGCGTGGCGGTGGCCGCCGCGGTGGGCCGCGTGCTCGCCGCCGACGTGGTCTCGCCGATCGACGTGCCGGCGCACGACAACTCGGCGATGGACGGCTACGCCTTCCGCGGCGCCGACCTGCCGGCCGAAGGCCGGGCGCGGCTGGCCGCGGTGGAGGGCACCGTGTTCGCCGGCGCCCGCTTCGACACCCCCGTGCCGCCGGGTCGCTGCGTGCGCATCATGACCGGCGCCGTGATGCCGCCCGGGCTGGACACCGTGGTGCCGATCGAACTGGCCAAGGTCGACGCCGGCAGCGTCGACTTCGCGGCCACCGCCGTGCGCACCGGCGAGAACCGCCGCAAGCGCGGCGAGGACCTGGCGCAGGGCCAGCCCGCGCTGGCCGCCGGCCGCGTGCTGCGGCCCGCCGACCTGGGGCTGATCGCGTCGCTCGGCATGGCCGAGGTCGCGGTGCGGCGGCGCCTGAAGGTGGCGCTCTTTTCCACCGGCGACGAGGTCGTCGCGCCGGGCCAGCCGCTGCCCGAAGGCTGCATCTACGACAGCAACCGCTTCGGCCTCATCGGCGCGCTGCAGCGCCTGGGCGTCGAGGTGCTCGACCTGGGCCTCGTGCGCGACGACCCGGCGGCGCTGTCGGCCACGATCGACCGCGCCATCGCCGAGGCCGATGCGGTGGTCACGAGCGGCGGCGTCAGCATGGGCGATGCCGACTACACGCGCGACCTGCTGGCCGCGCGCGGCGAGGTCGCGTTCTGGAAGGTCGCGATGCGGCCGGGGCGGCCGTTCGCGTTCGGCCCGCTGCACGGCGCCGGCGGCAAGTCCGCCTTCCTGTTCGCGCTGCCCGGCAACCCGGTGGCCGCGCTCGTCACGTTCTACGTCTTCGTGCGCGACGGGCTGCTGAAGCTGGCCGGCGCCACGCCCCACCCGGTGCCTTCGCTCACCGCGCGCAGCGCGGTGGCCATCCGCAAGCGGCCGGGCCGCAGCGAGTACCAGCGCGGCATCGTCGAGCGCGCGGCCGACGGCCAGTGGAGCGTGCGCCTCACCGGCGCGCAGGGCGCCGGCATCCTGCGCAGCCTGACGGTGGCCAACGCGCTCGTCGTGCTGGGGCCGCAGCAGGGCAGCGTGGCCGAGGGCGACGCGGTCGAGGTCTGGCTGTTCGACGGCCTGGCCTGAGGCGCCGCACCACGCCCGCGCTTGGTGACCGCGGCGCCGCACTTCGTCGCTCGACCCCCCTCGCGGCGTCCCGCCGGCCCTAGCATGGCGCCATGGCCCAGCCGCTGCCGAACCCCGCCCGCCCAGCGCCCGACCGCGGCCTGTGGCTCGGCTACGCCGGCCTGTGCCTGCTGTGCTGGGTGCTCTACGCGATGGCCGGCACCGAAGGCCAGCGCGGCGGCTGGCGGCTGGCGCAGGGCGTGTTCGACGCCACCTGGACGCTCGGCCCGCCGATGCTGCTGGGCTGCGCCGGGCTGCCCTGGGTGCGCTGGCTGCGCGCACGACCGCGTGGCGCCGGTGCTCGCCTGGCGCTGCACGGGGCCGGCGCGCTCGCGCTCGTCGTCGCCTGGCAGGCGCTGGACTACGCGGCGGCGCGCCTGTTCTTCGGTGCCGAGCATGCCGGCGCCACCTTCGAGCAATACGTGCTGTGGCGCGCGATGTGGGGCGTGTTCTTCTACGTCGCGCTCGTGCTCGGCTTTGGCGGTGCGCTGGAAGCGCGGCGCGCCAACGCCGCCGCGCTGGGCGCCGCGCGTGCCGAAGCGGCCCTGGTGCGCGCCGAACTGGCCGCCATCAGCGGCAAGCTGAACCCGCATTTCCTGTTCAACACGCTGAACTCGCTGCAGGTGCTGACGCGGCGCGACGCCGCGGCGGCCGAACAGGCGCTGCTGCGCTTCTCGCGCCTGATGCGCTACGTGCTGGACACCACCCGCGGCGCCCACGACCGTGTCGCGCTGCAGGACGAGCTGGACTTCGTGCGCGACTACCTCGAACTGGAAGCCTTGCGCCTGGGGCCGCGCCTGCGCGTGGAGTGGCAGGTCGATCCAGCCACCGTCCAGCACGCGATCCCGCCGCTGACGCTGCAGCCGCTGGTCGAGAACAGCATCGTGCACGGCATCGCGCCGCAGGTCGGCGGCGGCACGGTGCGCATCCAGAGCGCGTTCGTCGGTGCCGGCGAGACGCTGGCGCTGCGCGTCGCCGACGACGGCGCCGGCTGTCGCTGGCCGCCGGCGCGCCAGGGCGTCGGCCTGGCGGCGCTGATGCGGCGCTTCGAACTCGACTTCGGCGGCCGCGCGCGGCTGGACGTGCAGAGCGCACCCGGCGCCGGCTTCCGCGTCGAGATCCTGATTCCGCGCTCGGAGCTCGCATGAACCACCGCACGCCGCGCATCCGCACGCTGATCGCCGAGGACGAGCCGCTGTCGCGCGAAGGCCTGGCCGAGTGGGTGGCCGACACGCCCGCGCTCGAGCTCGTCGGCGCCGTCGCCGACGGCCCGCAGGCGCTGGCCGCCATCCGCACGCTGCAGCCGGCGCTGGTGCTGATGGACATCCACATGCCCGGCCTGAGCGGGCTGGACGTGCTGCGCGCGCTGGCCGCCGAACCGCCGCCGGCGATGCCGGTGGTGATCTTCACCACCGCCCACGACACGCACGCCGTCACCGCCTTCGAACTGCACGCGGTGGACTACCTGCTGAAGCCCTATGCGCGCGAGCGTTTCGACGAGGCGGTGCGCCACGCGCTGCAGCCGGCCGGCGCATCCGGGCTGCGGACCCTGGATGCGGCGGCGCTGGCCGATGGCGAAGACACCACGCCGATCACGCGCATCATCGTGCGCGACCAGGGGCGGCTGTTCCCGGTGCACGTCGACGCCATCGAGCACCTGCGCTCGGACACCAAGTACACGGCGATCGCCAGCAAGGGCAGGAGCTATCTCGTGCGCCTGCCCATCACGAGCTTCGAACGCCGGCTCGACCCGGCGCGCTTCCTGAAGATCAGCCGCTCGTGCATCGTCAACCTCGATTTCGTCGAGTCGATGACACCCGACGACAGCTCGCAGTTCGTGGTGCAGATGCGCGACGGCACGCGCGTCACCGCGAGCCGCGAGGTCAGCAAGCAGCTGCGGGCGGACTCGGTATGACCCGCTTCGCGCTGATTGCGCTGCTGCTGCCGGTCGCCGCCTTCGCGCAGGCGCCGGAAGGGCGCGTGTACACGCCGGGCGCGTTCGACGCCATCGAGGTGTCGGGTGCCGCCGCCGTGCGCTTCGTGCAGGGCGAGGTCGACGAGGTCTTCGTCGAAGGCGGCGCCGACGCGCAGCGCGCGGTCGACCTGGAGGTGCGCGACGGCCAGCTCCTCATCCGCTCCAGCGGCGGCTGGAAGTTCTGGAGCGCGCAGCGCACGCAACTGCAGGTGACGGCGCGCGACCTGCGCCGGCTGTCGATCAGCGGCGCGGCCGACGTCGTCGCCGGCGCGCCGGTGCAGGTGCGCCAGCTCGCGATCAGCATCTCGGGCGCCGGTCTCGCGCGCTTCGAGCGGCTGCGCGCCGGCCAGCTGATCTTCAGCGTGTCCGGCGCCGGCAGCGGCGAGATCGGCGGCGCCGTGCAGCAGCTGGACATCAACGTCTCCGGCCGCGGCGAGTTCCGCGGCGAGCAGCTGCTGAGCGAGCGCGCCACCGTGCAGGTCAGCGGCATCGGCGATGTCAAGGTCTGGGCGCAGCAGCAGCTGAACATCACCGTCTCCGGCGTCGGCACGGTCGACCACTGGGGCTCGGCGCAGGTGCGGCGGCGCACGTCGGGCATCGCGAAGGTGAACGACCATGGGCCGAAGGCGGCGCCGTGACGAACGCCGACGCGCGCGGCGCTCGGCTCAGAGTTCCTCCAGCGCCTTGCCGCCCTTGCCGGCCTTCCACTCGGTGCCCCCCAGCGCATCGAAGATGCGCCGCTGCACCACCGGAAAGTCCATCGCGTTGTTGCCGGCGGCGTAGGCGGCGTCCCAGCGCTGGCGCCGCTGCGTGCGCCCTTCGGGCCCGAGCTTGACGAGCAGCGCATTGACGCGCGCCATGCCGTCCCGGAAGGCGGTGCGGGTGCCGCCTTCGAGCTTGGCCCACTGCAGTTCCTGGCTCTTGACCTGCGCCAGCGCGTCGGTGCCCAGCACCTCGTAGGCCACGCCGGTGGCGACGCCGTCGCGCTCGGCCAGCACTTCCATCGCGCGCAGCCCCTCGGCGCGGGCCGACTGCGCCAGCAGCGCGGTGCCGCCGTTGATCACCGCGGCGGCCGCGATCACCCCGGCCACCGCGCCCGCCTGCGTCATGGCCAGCCGCAGCGCGGTGGCCTCCGAAGGGCCGGCCTCGAGCCGCACCTTGCCGGCAAAGCGCGTCGCGATGCGCACGCCCTTGAAGGTGAATTCGGTCAACGGCGTCTGTGCCACCTGGAACTCGATGTAGATGAACTTCTGCCCGGCCTGCACGCCGATCTCGGGTTCGCCGGCCAGGCATTCGAGCTGCGCGCCGATCTTGAGCCCGGGCGGGCGCCCGTCTTCGCCCGGGTTCACGCCGACGACGCCCTTGACGCCGTTGACGATCAGGCCCTTGGCCTCCGGTGACAACTTGCCCCCCTGCACGGCGGCCTCGATCGCACGCTCGCCTCCGCCGGACTGCGCGCTCAGCTCGATCTCGCCGATCAGGCGCAAGTCGACCGCGACGCCGCCAACGCGGATCGGGATCGGCGGCGTCTCGAACGGCCGCTTCACGGCCAGGCCCCAGCCGCCCGACCCCGTCGGCGCGGCCGGCTCGCCCGGCACCGGCTGCCGCGGCACCACCTTCGACGTCGGCTCCGGGCGGAACCGGCCGAGCTCGACGCGCCGGTTGCGCGCATGGGCCAGGCCGGTCGCCGAGTCGTCGAGCGGGGTTTCCGAGCCCGCCCAGGTGGCCGAGACCTGGCGCGCGCCGAGCCGCTTCAGGAAGGCGGCCACCGCCTCGGCACGCTGTTCCGACAGCGCCATGTTGCCGCCTTCGCTGCCAGAGCGGCTGGCGTGGCCGATGGCGTGGAACTGGGTGCGGCAGAGCGCGGGGCTCAGGCCCAGGTCGACCGCCACGAAGCGCCGGATCGCGTCCTGGTGCTCGGGGCCGAGCGTGCTGCCCGCGACCGGGAAGTTCCACAGCGTCAGCACCTCTTCGGTGGCGCTGGCCCGCGGCTGCGGGTTCGCCCGCGCCCACTCGCGTTCGACGTCCTTGGCCATCGGGGGCACTCAGGCGGCGGCTTCGGGCTTGGCGGCACTCGTGACGCGGATGTCCAGCGGCGGGCACTTCGCGCTGCCGTCGCGGTCGAGCATCGGCGGCACGGCCGCCAGCCGGGCGGCGAGCCGCTGCACTTCGAGCGCGGCGGCCTGGTTGTCGATCGCGAGCCGCCAGGTCTGCAACTGTTCGCGCGCCAGCGCCTGCGCTTCGCTGCACGAGCATTCGCCCACGATCGCCTCGCTGTGCAGGGCCGCGGTCGGCAGCAGGTGGCGCTGCACCTGCGCCTGCAACTGCGGGCGCAGGTCGGCCAGCGTCCGCTCGACGAAGGCGGCGAGCACGCTGTCGGCCTGCGCGCGCACCGGCACCGCCAGCCGGTCGCCGACGACGCCCACCGGCGTCGGGTCGACCAGGCCCTGCAGCGCCATGCTCATCACCGCGTCGTCGCTCGAGCCGGCGCGTTCGTTCCAGACCGCGAAGCGGTAGTGGTCGAGGTTGCGGTCGTCGTTCAGGTGGTCCAGCAGCGCCTGCAGGCGCTCCTGCGCGTCGGCCGTCTCGCGCAGGCCGAAGGCTTCGAGCACGCGGGCCTCGCGCTCTTCCTTGGCGATGCGCGCGAGCTCGGCCTTCTTCTCGTCGGCCTGGCGCGCCGCCTCGCGGTTCTTGGCCCAGGTGTCGTAGTGCGACACGAAGGCAATGGCCCGCCCCACGAGCCCGGCGTCGTCGAACGACGTGAAGCCGCCGCACCTGTTCTTGATGTCGTCGGCGCGCTTGCAGGCGATGCCGTAGTTGATGGCGAAGGAGATCGGGTCTCCGCTCGGCAGCGTGCCGAGGATCGCGTCGCGGATCTGGCTCCACACCGAGTTGGCCACCGCTTCGTCGAAGCGCAGCTTGGCCACGGCGTCGGGCGGCAGGGTGGCGAGCATCAGGTGCACCGCCTCGACCTGCGCGGCGCTGGGTGGCAAGGCACCGCTGGTGTCGAGGCCCAGCCCGGCGATGTCCTGCACCAGCCGCGGCGCGTTGCGCTTGAGCGACTGCGCGAACAGGTAGGCGTTGATGTCCGCGATGCCTTCGGCCTTGCCCGCTTCGGCCTGTGGGACGGAGAACGGAAACCGCAGTTGCCGGGCCTGGATCTCGGCCACCGACTTGGCGGCGCCCGTGGCGTCGACCAGCAGCGCCGCCCAGTCGGGCGAGCCGGCGTCGACCACGGTGCCGCCGCAGTCGCAGCCCTGGCACAGCACGGCGCAGGCGCGGTCGCGCGCGTCGAGCAGCCGGGCGGCGTCGAAGCCGCCGGCCAGCGCGCGGTCCAGCAGCGCCAGCCGCAGCGTGGTCTCGTGCGCGCGCACCAGGCGGCCGTCGAAGCGGCCGATGCCGGACAACTGCGCGCTCGGGATCAGCACCACGAGGCGCACGCCGTCGGCGTCGAGCCGGGTCGTGATCTCGTAGTTGGCCAGGATCTCGAAGAACGCGACCGTCAGCGTGTGGTGCGCGTTCGGGTTGCGCAGCTTGCGCGTCACGCGCTCTTCGCTGCCGGTCTCGCGGGATTCGCTCACTTTCAGCGTGCGGCTGCTGCGCACCTTCTGCGTCGCCCGGCTCGTGGCCTCGACGATGGCGTTGCGGGTGCTCTTCTCCGCCTCGGTCAGCGAGGTCTTGCCGACCGTGTCGGTCTTCAGGTCGACGTTGACGACACCGACCTGGAAGCCCACCTTGCCCTGGGTCGTCATCTCGAAGCCGTTCTGGCGCGCGACGTCGCGGGTGACATCGCTGGCGTCGCGGCGGGTCGACGAGGCCTCGGTCGACTGTTCCTGCTCGAACGACAGCGTCGACTCGAGGCTGCTCTTCAGGCGGTCCCAGGTGAAGACGTCGACCGTCTGCTCCTCGCCCGGCGCCAGCGCGAACGAGTTGACCATGCGGCCGCGGGTGTAGCCCTCGAGCTTCCAGGTCTGCGTGAACGGCAGGTGGAAGGCCAGCGGCAGGCTGCGGATGTCCAGCGGGTTGGGCGCCGCCTCGGGCTCGACGGGCTGCGGCGTGCCGGGCTGCGGCGGCAGGTTGATGACCACGGGCGGGGGCTTGTCCATCAGGTCGCCGTAGGCCGCGTTCAGGCGGAAGAAGCGCTCGAACTCCATGCGGTCGACGACGTCGTCGCTCGGCAGGTCGAGGTGGCACTGGTCGACCAGCCGGCCGGGCACGCCGGCGGCCGGCCGCCAAGGCTTGCCGAGCACGATGTCGACGGCGGCGTCGGCGCGGGGCGGCACCTGCGTGCCGGTGCTGGCCAGCACGGCGCCCAGTGGGTCGGAGACCTGCACGACGATGGACATCGGATCGCCCGGCCGCTCGTCGTCGGGGCGGTCGGCCAGCGCCAGCACGTAGCGGCCTTCGGGGTCGGTCAGCACCTCGCCGAGCAAACGGCGCTCGCCGTTGCGCACTTCGTGGGCCTGCACGCGCAACTGCAGGGCCGGCGCGCCGTCGGCGCCGCGCACGCTGCCGACGACGCGGCGCGGCGGCGCAGCCGCCGGTGTCTCGACGGTGGCCAGCCGGTCCACCAGGATCTCGACCTCGACGACGACCTCGTGCGCCGCGCCGCGCGGCCGGCCGAGGCGGCGCACCATCGGCGCCGTGCGCGCCAGCAGCGCGCCGCCGTCGAAGATGCGGAAGTACAGGTCCGGGTTGCGCTCGCCGAACAGGCCCTCGAAGTAGCTGTCCTCGAGCCGGATCGTGAAGCGCCCGTCGGCGTCGGTGCGCTCGGCGCGGCCGACGAAGTCGTCGACCAGCATGTCCTGGTCCCAGGCCTCGATGCGCAGGCCCTCGATGGGGCGGCGGCTCGCCCGGTCGATGGTGCGGCCGGAGATGCGGATCGATCTGTTCGTCATGGTGCGGCTACCTCGGAAACCGTCCGGAGGTTCACGGTAGCCCTGCGGCCGCGCGATGTCGTTGCGCGCGATCAAGCGGGCGCGCTTCGCGCCCGTGCGGCCGTCTTCAGGATCCGGGCACGTTCTTCACCAGCCCGAGCCGGTCGACCGAGCGCTTTTCCGCTGCGTAGGCCTCGCGCATCGCGCGCCCGTAGTCTTCGGGGCCCAGGTAGGCCAGTTCCTGGTCGTACTTCTCCAGTTCGGCGAGGTGGATGGGGTCGTTCATGGCGGCGCGGAAGGCGTCGTGAAGCACGCGCACCACTTCGGGCGTCATGCCGCGTGGCCCGGCCAGGCCGTAGGGCGAGGTGGCGACGATGCCCAGCCCCAGTTCGCGCAGCGTGGGCACGCTGGGCCAGCGCTTGGTGCGGTGCTCGCCGAAGGTGGCCAGCAGGCGCAGCTGGCCGTTGTCGACGAAGGGCGCGAAGCCGTTCGAGTTGACGCCCACCATCACCTGGCCGGACGACACCGCGATCATCTGCTCGGCGGTGCCCTTGTACGGCACGTGGATCCAGTCGACCTTGCGGCGCGCGAAGAGCTCGTCGAGCACCAGGTGCGGCGTGGTGCCGACGCCGTTCGTCGCCACCGTCAGCTGGCCGGGGTTCTGGCGCGCGTAGGTGACGACGTCTTCCACGCTGCGCAGCTTGCTCGCCGTCGGCACCACCATGCCGAAGGTGACGCCGCTCACCTGGATGATGGGCGTGGTGTCGCGGATCGGGTCCCAGGTCAGCTTCTGCAGCAGCGGCGCGCGGAACACCGGCTGCGGCATCTGCGCGATCGTGTAGCCGTCGGGCTGCGCCTGCTGCAGCACCGGCATGGCCAGCGTGCCGCCGGCGCCGGGGCGGTTCTCGACCAGCACCTTCTGGCCGAGCTGCTTGCCGGCCAGCTCGGCCAGCAGGCGCATCGTCAGGTCGGTGCCGCCGCCGGGCGGCCACGGCACCCACAGCGCGATCGGCCGCAGCGGAAAGCGGTCGGCCGCGCGCGCGGCGCTCATGCCGAACACGGGGCCGGCGCCGAGCGCGGCGGTGGCGGCCAGGAAGCGGCGGCGGGGGGTCATGTCCATGAAGCGGGGTCCATCGTCGGGGAGGGCGTGAGCGCGTCAGGCCGGCGCGCCGGGCCGCTTCGTCAGGGCGCCGAAGCCACGCTGCGGGTCGTAGCCCCAGCTCGCGAGCGCGAAGCACACCAGCAGCGTGCCGATCACCACGTAGGGCGCGAGGCCGGGGTCCTTGCCGTAGAGCGCGAAGCGCATCCACTCCACCGCGTACGTGAAGGGGTTGAAGCGGGCGATCTGGTAGACCCAGGCCGCGCCCGATTCCTCCAGCTTCCACAGCGGGTAGAGCGCGGTGGACATGAAGTACATCGGGAAGATGACGAAGTTCATCGTGCCGGCGAAGTTCTCGAGCTGCTTGATGTGCACGCTGAGCAGCAGCCCCAGCGCGCCGAGCATCAGCGCCGAGGCCACCGCCGCCAGCAGCACCTGGGGCGTCTGCGGCCCGAACACCGGCAGCGTGGTGCCCAGCAGCGCCGCGACGATGACGAAGGCCGCCGCCTGCGCGAGCGACAGCACCGCGGTGGCCACGAGCTTGGAGAACAGGATCCACGGCCGCGGCAGCGGCGCCGTCAGCAGCAGCCGCATCAGCCCCATCTCGCGGTCGTAGACCATCGCCAGGCTGCTCTGCATGCCGTTGAACAGCAGCACCATGCCGACGAGACCCGGCGCGATGTACACGTCGTACGGAATGTAGGTGTCGTACGGTTCGACGATCGCGACGCCGAACACGTTGCGGAAGCCGGCCGCGAACACCGCCAGCCAGAGCAGCGGCCGCACCAGCGCGCTGACGAGCCGGCCGTACTGGCGGCCGAACTTCACCAGCTCGCGCTGGACGATGGCCCACAGGGCGCGCAGGGCGTGGGTCATGGGGAGGATCTCTTCGAAGGCTGCGGTTGGCCCGAAGCGGTTCTTCTGCCGTTGGTGGTCGCGGGCGCTTGGGGTACCCCACTCCGCTCACGTCCCCCGGGCCGGGCTTCGCCCGCCCCTCCTCCTTTACTTCGCTCCGTGGGGCACCCCAATCGCCCGCTCCGGCACCGCTGGTGGCGTGCGATCTGCTGGCACGCCTCGATGGTGCCGGGCCGAGGACGTCGGGTGCCGGGCGGAGCGAAGTAAAGGAGGAGGCACGGCCGCAGGCCGGGCCGGGGGACATGAGCGGAGCCCGGCACCCGGCGGCCTCGGCCTGCGCGCCGATGCAAGAACGCGAACGACCGCAGTGGGCCGAATGCCGGCATCACGATCTCGCCTTGCACAGCTTCTCCGGTGCGTCGTTGCCGAGCGTGTCGAGGTTGTTCTTCGGGTGCAGCAGGCCGTCGATCGGCGCCGTGCCGATGACCGCCTGGCCGTCGCTCAGCAGGACCGGCTGGCGCAACTGGCCATCCCAGGGGCGGAAGCTCATCTCGACGCCCTTGGAGCCGTCGAGCTCGACCTCGACCAGCGCCTTCTGGAACGCGGCGGCCGGGCCCTTCGGCGCGGCCGTGGCGGCGGCGACGAGGGCCTTGCCGGCCATCCACGACGCCCAGTCGGGCGCGGCCATCGGGCGCTTCGCGGCCTTCGCGAAGCGGCGCGCCACCTGCGGCGCGCCGAAGCGTTCGAACTTCGGTGACCAGGCCACCGGCACCAGCCCGCCGTCGCCCACCACCGGCCGCGGCAGCGCGATGCGGTAGGGCAGCATCTGCGCGAACTCGCCGTCGCTGTCGACGACCCAGACGACGTCGTAGGTGCCGCCCGAAGGGTTGGTCAGCAGCAGCGGGTTGGCGAGGTCGCGCTCGCGCGGGTCGGCCGACAGCTTGAAGGGCTTGCTGCCCACCAGCTTGAGGCCGTAGCGCTTGATCGCGGCCTGCGCCACCGCGCCGCGCGCCTGGTCGGCCGCGCTCGGGCCGGTGAGCAGCAGCACGCCGGACCACTTGCGCGCCACCAGCGACTGCGCCAGCGCGTCGGCCCGCATGCGCTCCGACGGGATCAGGTGGTACAGGTTGCGCCGGCAGTCGGCGCCGCGCAGCGCGTCGCTGGTCTCGCTAAGGTTCAGCGCCGGCAGCTTGGGCGCCGCATCGGCGGCGGCCAGCGCCCAGGCGGCCGGCAGGTCGGTGAGCAGCGCGACGGCACCTGCCTTCTCGGCCGCCACGGCGGCGGTGCGTGCGGCGGCGGCGTCGGCCACCTCGACCGTGGCGAGCTCGACCTTCGCGCCGGCCGACTCGAGCTCGAACTTGCCGTCGGCCAGTGCCATGCCCAGGCCGTCGGTCGCCGGCCCGCCGGGCTGCCCGAGCACCGCGCGTTCGACGCGGCTGCGCTCCAGCCGCGTGTCGTCGGCCGGTACCAGCAGCGTGACCTTGAAGGTGGCGGCGGCGGCGGGCAACGCCGCCAGCAGCGCCAGCGCGCCGATCGACTTCATTCGACGACCACCGCCATGTACGGCACGCGGCCGACCTTCACGGTCTTCAGCGCCTTCGCGGCGGCGACGTCGACGATGGTCATGTCGTCGGACAGGCCGTTGACGGCATACAGCCGCGCCTCGGCCTTGTCGAGCGACACCGCCCACACGCGCTTGCCCACCAGCACCAGCTTCTCGGTCTTGCGCGTGGCGACGTCGACGAAGGCGACGTGGTTGGCCTTGCCGAGCGCGACGAAGGCGCGCTTGCCGTCCTTCGTCATCGCGATGCCGACCGGCGTGATGTCGGCCGCGCGCGCGCCCGGCACCTCGAACTTGACGGTGGCGGTGACCTTGTTCGTCTTCGGGTCGATGATGGACACGCTGGCGTCGAGCTCGTTGGTCACCCACAGCTGGCTGCCGTCGGGCGTGAGCGCGAAGCGGCGCGGCCGCTTGCCGACCTTGATGTTGGTGACCTTGCCGCTGGCGACGTCCACCGAGTGCACCATGTTCGCGACCTCGGAGGTCACCCACACGGTCTTGCCGTCGGGCGAGGTCTTCACGCCTTCGGGTTCCTTGCCGACCTCGATGGTCTTGATGGTCTTGCCGGTGGCCATGTCGACGATGCCGAGCGCGCCTTCGTCCTCCAGCGAGATGTAGGCCGTCTTGCCGTCGGGCGACAGGTCGAAGGCCTCGGGCTCTTCGCCGAAGGGGATGCGGCGGACCGACTTCTTCGTCGCCAGGTCGATGATGTCGGCCTGGTTCGACTCGGTGCAGGCGACCAGCATCTCCTTGCCGCCGGGCAGCACCTGCATGTGGCGCGGGCGCTTGCAGGTGGCGACGGTGCCGGTGATTTCCTGCTTGGCGATGTCGAGCACGCTCAGCGCGTGGTCCTTCTCGCTGGACACGAAGACGCTGCCCTGGGCGAAGGCCAGCGCGGGGCAGGCGGCGAGGAGGGCGATCGACTGCTTCAGGTTCATGGTTTCGTTGTCTCCCATTGGGGTTTGTGGGTCACGGCGATGAAGCCTTCTTCGAGGTTGCCGGCGCCGAGCGCCTGCGTCACCTGCGCCGGCGTGCCGTCGGCGACGAGCCGGCCCTGGTGCAGCACCAGCACGCGGTCGGCCGATTCGGCTTCTTCCACGAGATGGGTGGCCCAGAGCACGGTGCTCGCGCGTTCCTTCACGTCGGCGTCGATCGCGCCCAGCAGGTCGCGGCGCGATTTGGGGTCGAGCCCGACGGTGGGCTCGTCCATCAGGATCACGGCCGGCCGGTGCAGCAGCGCGCGCACCAGCTCGACCTTGCGGCGGTTGCCGCCCGAAAGTTCGCGCACCGGCCGCGCGAGATCGGTCTTCATGCCGCGCGCTTCGCACAGCGCCTCGATGCGTGTGTTCGCCTCCGCGCCCGGGATGCCGTGCAGCGCGGCGTGGAAGGCGAGGTTGCGGCGCACGCTGAGGTCGAGGTCGAGCGACATCTGCTGGAAGACGACGCCAATGTGCGCCAGCGCCTTCGTCGGCTGGCGGCGCAGCGAGAAGCCGGCCACTTCGACATCGCCCGCATCGGCGGCGAAGAGGCCGGTCAGCACCTGGAACAGCGTGCTCTTGCCGGCGCCGTTGGGGCCGAGCAGCGCGACGCGCTGGCCGGCGTCCAGTGCGAAGGAGAGTCCGTCGAGCGCCGTGCGCGCGCCGTAGCGCTTGACGAGGCCCTTCACGACGATGCGCGCGGTGGTCACAGAGCGAAGTCCATCCCGGCGAGCTTGCCACGCCCGCCGCGGCGCGCGACATCGCCGAAAGTCACCTTGTGCCGCAGCGGCATCTGCGGCAGCGGCCCGGCGGCAGTGTCGGCAGGTCGGGGGCGGTGAGCGGGCATGTCGGACGTTTCTTCCTGGGTTGCGTGGGGCACGGTGCGGCCTGCCGCAGCAAGTCACATGCCGCTGCGCTGCAGGGGGTTTCGACGCACGCCCCGGGGCGCGGCGGCGGGCCAGGCGAACAGCCTGTCACGCGCGCTGTTCGCTGGCGGCACAGGGATATCCCTCGGTGCGCACCCGCCGGCCCGCGGGTCCGACCCCTCAGCGCGCGGGTTGGTTCCAGCGCAGCTTGCGATAGATGGTGTTGCGGCTGATGCCCAGCCGCTTCGACGCCGCGCTGATGTTGCCGCCGGCCTGCTCGACGGCGCTGCGGATCGCCTCCGTCTCCAGGTCGCCCAGCGTCTGCGCGTTGCGCGGCACGGGCGCCGCTGGCGCGGCGGCGGGCGCTGCGGCGGGTGCGGCGGGTGCGGCGGCCTGGGGCAAGCGGGCGTGCGCGTCCTCGAGGAAGTCGTCGGACAGGTGCTCGCGCGTGATCGTCGGGTCGCCGGCCGCCATCACGCAGGCGGTGCGCAGCACGTTGAAGAGCTGGCGCACGTTGCCCGGCCAGTGGTAGTGCTCGAAGAGCGCCATCACCTCGGGCGCCACCTGGTGGCGGCGGCCGGCGCACTGGCGGTCGAGGATGCGCCGCACCAGCGGCGCGAGGTCGCTGCGCTCGCGCAGCGGCGGCAGCTTCACGGCCAGGCCGTTCAGCCGGTAGTACAGGTCTTCGCGGAAGCCGCCGGCGCCGATCATCTCGCGCAGGTTGCGGTGCGTGGCGCAGACGATGGACACGTCCACCGCCACGCTCTTGTTGCTGCCCAGCGGCGTGACCTGGCGCTCCTGCAGCACGCGCAGCAGGTGCGCCTGCAGCGCCACCGGCATGTCGCCGATCTCGTCGAGGAAGAGCGTGCCGCCGTTGGCCTGCACGATCTTGCCGACCGCGCCCTTGCGGCGCGCACCGGTGAAGGCGCCGTCCTCGTAGCCGAACAGCTCGGCCTCGATCAGCGTCTCGGGGATCGACGCGCAGTTCAACGCCACGAAGGGCTGCTTGCCGCGTTCTGAATCGGCGTGGATGGCGCGCGCCAGCAGCTCCTTGCCGGTGCCCGTCTCGCCCAGGATCAGGATCGGGATGTCGCGGTTCAGCACCCGGCGTACCTTGTCGACGACGGCGTCGAGCTGGGCGTCGCCGGTGCGCATCTGGGCCAGCGCCGAAACCGCGGGGTCGGTGGGCGGCTCGGCGGGGCGCGGCGCGGCCGCATCGGTGGCGGCCGCCGCCGGCGGTGCGGCCATCGCCTCGGCGAGGCTGGTCCACACCGGCCAGTTGAAACGCGCGACGGCGTGGAAGGCGCGCCCGTCGGCCAGCGTCAACTTCGTCGGCGTGGCCAGCGGCGAGCGGAAGCGGTCGACGAGCGCGTTGACGCTGGTGCCCAGCAGCGTGGTCAGCGTGTGCATGCGCAGCGCCGCGCCCGACAGGCCCAGCTGCTCGAGCGCGCCGCGGTTGGCGCCGACGATCTTGCCGTCGGCGGCGACCGCGAGGATGCCCTCCATCAGCGTGCCGATGAACTCGACGCGGCCGTGGAAGTGCAGGCGCAGCACGTTGCGGTAGTCGTCCGTGAGCCAGCGGTTCTCGATCATGCGCGCCGACATCTTCACCAGCGCCATCGTGTGCTGGTGGTAGCTGCGGTGGTCGCCGGAGACGTCGAGCACGCCCAGGATGTTGCCGCGCGGGTCGAGGATGGGCGCCGCGCTGCAGGTGAGGAAGTGGTTCGCGTGCACGTAGTGCTCGTCGGCGTGCACGAGCGTGGGCGTTTCCTCGACGAGCGCGGTGCCGATCGCGTTCGTGCCCTTGGCCGTCTCGGACCAGACGGCGCCGGGCTTCAGCGCCACCTTGCTGGCGCGCTCGAGGAAGTCGTCGTCGCCGACCGAATGGATGATGGTGCCGGTGGCGTCGGTCAGCACGACCATGCTGTCGCTGCGCACGATCTGCTCGTACAGCATCTCCATCACCGGCGCGGCCTGGTCGTGCAGGCGCAGGTTGCGCTCGCGCGCGACGGCGAGGTCGGGGCGGCCGAGCGGCGAGTGGTCGGGCCGCTCGATGCGCGACACGCCCAGCGCCACGCAGCGCTCGTGCGACTGCTCGATGGCGTCGAGGTGGTCCTCGCTGAGCTTCAGCCCGGCCGCCAGCGGGCGCGGCGGCTCTTCGGTTCGGCGCATCGCGTGTCTCCTGTGCCGGTCTTCAGGGCCGGTGTGTCTGCTGCCCCGGGGCGCCGCGCGAGCGCGGGCAGGGCGCGGCTCGATGGTACGCCCGCAACCCCAACCGGAGCTTGCACGCCGCCCGGCGGGGCAGGCCTTGTCCCCACCGGGTGCTCGGATACCGCGCGGCATGGCGGCCGGGGGGGCTTCGGCCGGGAGAATCGGGGCCCCGCCCCCGACCGAGGCCGCGCGCCGATGCACGCCCACATGCCGCTGATCGTGACCCTCGCCGCCGCGCTCGGGCTGGCGCTGGTGTTCGGCTTCGTGGCGTCGCGCCTGAAGCTGCCGGCGCTGGTGGGCTACCTGCTGGCCGGCGTGCTGCTCGGGCCGCACACGCCGGGCTTCGTGGCCGACGTCGACCTCGCGGCGCAGCTGGCCGAGATCGGCGTCATGCTGCTGATGTTCGGCGTCGGCCTGCACTTCTCGCTCGCCGACCTGATGGCGGTGCGCCGCATCGCGGTGCCCGGCGCGGTGGTGCAGATGGCGGTGGCCACCACGATGGGCGCCGCGCTTGCGCTCGGCTGGGGCTGGCCGGTGGGCGGCGCGCTGGTGTTCGGCATCTCGCTGTCGGTGGCCAGCACGGTGGTGCTGCTGCGCGCGCTCGAATCGCGTGGCGCGCTGGAGTCGCACAACGGCCGCATCGCCGTCGGCTGGCTCGTCGTCGAGGACCTCGCGATGGTGCTGGTGCTGGTGCTGCTGCCGGCCATCGTCGGCGCCGCGCCGGGCGCCGACGGCGGCGGCCTGTGGCTCACGCTGGCCAAGACGCTGCTCGCGGTGACGGCGTTCGTGGCGATCATGCTCGTCGGCGGCCGCCGCGTGCTGCCGTGGGTGCTGTGGCAGATCTCGAAGACCGGTTCGCGCGAGCTGTTCACGCTGTGCGTGATGGCGGTGTCGGTCAGCATCGCGTTCGGCGCGTCGGCGCTGTTCGGCGTCTCGGTCGCGCTGGGCGCGTTCTTCGCCGGCCTGGTGCTGCGCGAGTCGGAGTTCGCGCACCGCGCGGCCGAGGAGTCGCTGCCCTTCCGCGATGCCTTCGCGGTGCTGTTCTTCGTCTCGGTGGGCATGCTGTTCGACCCCATGGTGCTGCTCGACCGGCCGCTGCAGGTGCTGGCGGTGGCGGCGGTCATCATGGTGGGCAAGTCGGTCGCCGCCGCGCTGCTGGTGCTGGCGCTGCGCTACCCGCTGAATTCGGCGCTGACGGTGTCGGTGAGCCTGGCGCAGATCGGCGAGTTCTCCTTCATCCTCGTCGCGCTGGGCGACGGCCTGCGCGTGCTGCCGCCGGAGGCCAAGAGCCTGGTGGTGGCGGGCGCGCTGCTGTCGATCGCGCTCAACCCGCTGCTGTTCTCGCTCGTCGAGCCGGCGCGGCGCTGGGTGCTCGCGCGCTCGGCCGTCGCGCGGCGGCTCGAGGCGCGCGACGACCCGCTGGCCGAGCTGCCGCTGTCCACCGACCGTCGTTTCCTCGCGAAACAGGTGGTGCTGGTGGGTTACGGCGCGGTCGGCCAGCGCATCGCCGAAGCCCTGGCGGCGCGCGACCTGCCGTTCGTCGTCGTCGAGCAGAACCGCGAGCGCGTCGGCGCGCTGCGCGCCGCCGGCCTGCAGGCGGTGTCGGGCGACGCGGCCGACCCCGCCACGCTGGTGCAGGCGCACATCGCCGATGCCGGGCTGCTCGTCGTCGCCACCGCCGACATCACCGACGTGCGGCCGTTGATCCGCACCGCGCGTGCGCTGAACCCGGGCATCCCGGTGATCGTGCGCGCGCCGAACGCCGAGGAAGCCGCGCTGCTGCTGCAGGACGGCGCGCAGACCGCGCGCCACGCGAAGGAGGCGCTCGCCGACGCGATGGCGCGCGACGTGCTCGCCGCCATCACCTGAGCACCGGGTTACCGGCGGCGCGCCGCGCGGTGGTAGCTTCGCGCCATGAAGACGATCGTTCGCCCGCTGCTCGCCGCCCTCTTCGCCACCCTGTTCGCGGCCGCGCCGCCGGCGCGCGCCGGTGCGTACGCCGACGCGATGGGCCACTGCCTCGTCGAGGCCACCAACGAGCGCGAGCGCGCCGAGCTCGCACGCTGGGTCTTCGGCACCGCCGCGCTGCACCCCGACGTGGCCGCGGTGTCGGCGCTGACGCCGGCGCAGCGCGACGCCCAGAACCGCGCCGCGGCGGCGCTGATCCAGCGCCTGATCACCGAGAACTGCCGCAAGCCGACGCAGGACGCGCTGCGCGCCGAGGGGCCGGCGTCGGTGCAGCTCGGCTTCCAGGCCCTGGGCCAGGCGGCGATGCAGGAACTGCTGCAGCACCCGCAGGTGCTGCGCGGCTTCGCCGACACCGCGCGCCACCTCGACGCGGCGAAACTGCTGGAACTGTCGCTCGGCCTGCGCTGAAGGCTCACGCCTTCCCGTGGCAGGCCGGGCGGCGTGCGCTCAGCCGGGCAGGCCTTCGGCCTTGATGGCCTGCTGCACCGCCGGCCGCGCGCCGACGCGGGCCATGTAGGCCGCCAGGTTCTTCAGCGCCGACACGTCGACGCCGACGAAACCGCACCAGCGCGTGACGACGAACAGGTAGCCGTCGGCCACCGTGAAGTCGCTGCCCATCAGGTAGTCCTTGCCCTCGAGCTGCTGGTCGACGTACTTGAAGCGGTCGGCCAGGCGGGCGCGGTAGACGGCCTTGCCTTCCTCGGGCATGGCGGGGTTGAACAGCGGGCTGAAGCTCTTGTGCAGCTCGCTGGTGATGAAGTTCAGCCACTCCATCAGGTGGTAGCGCGCCATCGTGCCGGCGGGCGGCGCGAGCTTCTTCGCCGGCGCCTGGTCGGCGATCCACTGCACGATGGCCGGGCCTTCGGACAGGCGCTCGCCGCTGTCCAGCTCGAGCAGCGGCACGTAGCCCTTCGGGTTGATCGTCGTGTAGTCGGTGCCGTCCTGCAGCTTCTTCGTCTTCGTGCTGGCGAGCACCGCGGTGAACGGCAGGCCGGCTTCGTACAGGGCGATGTGCGGCGACAGCGAGCAGGCGCCGGGGCTGTAGTAGAGCTTCATGGAGGTCTCTGCACGGTGGAACTAAGGGGGCGCCGGTTGTAGCACAGCACGCGATCGCGTGCAGGCGACGCGCCGCGACGCTCAGTTCGCGACCGTGCGCACCTCGTCGAAGGTGGTGATGCCGGCCAGCACCTTCTCGATGCCGTCCTGGCGCAGCGTGCGCAGGCCTTCGCCGAGCGCCTGCTGCAGCAGTTCGTCGGCGCGCGTGCCGGTCTGGATCATCTGCCGCAGCGCGCGGCTCATCGTCAACAGCTCGTGCACGCCGGCGCGGCCGCGGAAGCCGGTGCCGTCGCACTTCGGGCAGCCCACCGGGCGGTACAGCGTGAGCCGGCCCAGGCTGTTGCCGAAGCGGCGCTTCCAGTCGGCCAGCACGTCGGCCTCGGTCGGCGTGCCGGGCACGCCGTCCATCGGGTGGTGATGTTCGCGCAGCAGTTCGGCGACCTCGGCCTCGCCGGCCTCGTGCGGCGCGCGGCAGTCCGTGCACAGGCGCCGCACCAGCCGCTGCGCCAGCACGGCGAGCAGCGAGTCGGCGAAGTTGAACGGGTCCATGCCCATGTCGAGCAGGCGCGTCACCGTCTCCGGCGCGCTGTTCGTGTGCAGCGTCGACAGCACGAGGTGGCCGGTGAGCGAGGCCTCGATCGACACCTGCGCCGTCTCCTGGTCGCGGATCTCGCCGACCATCACGACGTCGGGGTCGGCGCGCAGGAAGGCGCGCAGCGCCTTCGCGAAGGTCCAGTCGATCTTCGTGTTCACCTGCACCTGGCGCAGGCCGGCCTGGGTGATCTCGATCGGGTCCTCGGCGGTCCAGATCTTCCGGTCCGGCCGGTTGATGTGGCCCAAGAGCGAGTGCAGCGTGGTCGTCTTGCCCGACCCGGTGGGGCCGACGCAGAGGATCATGCCGTAGGGCCGCTCGACCAGGTCCTTCAGGCGCGCCAGGTTGTCCGGGCTGAAGTTCAGCTTGTCCACCGGCAGCGGCCTGGCGCTCGTCAACAGGCGCAGCACCGCGTCCTCGAGGCCGTTGTTGGTGGGGATCGTCGCCACCCGCAGCTCGAGCCGCTGGCCCGGCACGAAGCGCGCGAAGTTGATCTTGCCGTCCTGCGGCTTGCGGCGCTCGCTGATGTCGAGGTCGCACATGATCTTCAGGCGTGCGATCAGCGCGCTGCGGTAGGTGTGCGGCAGCTCCAGGTAGGGGCGCAGCAGGCCGTCCTTGCGGAAGCGGATCTTCACCTTGTCGCGGCCGGGCTGGGTCTCGACGTGGATGTCGGACACGCCCTGCGCGTGCGCCTCCAGGATCATCGAGTTGATGAGCCGCACGAGCGAGTTGTCGCTCTGCTCGATGGCGGATTCGTCCTCGTCGGCGATGCGCAGGTCGCCGGTGTTCTGCAGCTCCAGGCTGGCGAGCAGCTTGCCGGCGTCCTCGGCCTCGAACTCGAGCGCCATGCCGGGCTCGCCCGGCGTGCGCAGGCGGAAGTCGATGCCGCCGATCTTCTCGTACTGGCGGTCGATGGCGCTGGCCAGCAGGCTGGCGCGCGCCAGCACCGGCACCACCTTGATCTGCGCCGCGAACTCGACCTCGTCGACCGATTGCCGGCGCGACGGGTCCTCCATCGCGACGACGAGACGGCCGCCGTGCACCATCAGCGGCAGCGCCGGCGTGCGCGCGGCGGCGGCGTGCGGCAGCCGGGCGAGCGCCTGCGCGTCGCAGGGGAACTGGGTCACGTCGACGAGCGGGTAGCCCATCTTGCGCGCGAGCGCGGTCTGCAGGTCGTCGCGCGAGACCACGCCCTTGCGCACCAGCAGCTCGCCGAGCGCGACGCCGCGGTCCTGCCGCTGCTGGGCCAGCGCCTCCTGCAGCTGCTCCTCGGTGATGAAGCCGAGCGCGACCAGCGCCTCGCCGATGCGCACCATCGGCATCTTCGCCTGCTGGTCGATCGCGGCGGCGAGCTCGTCGGGCGTGATGATCTGGCGCACGACGAGCATGTCGCCCAGGCGCTGCGCGCGCAGCTGTTCCTGCTCGGCCAGCGCGGCCTGCACCTGCTCGGGCGTGGCCGCGTTCTGCTCGACCAGCGCCTCGCCCAGGCGGGGGCCGACGCGCGCGTCCTCGTAGGCGGCGCGCGGGAAGAAGCTGCGCCGCACGTGGCCGGCACGGTCCATCGGCTCGAAGACGAAGAGCCCGTTGTCGGTCTCGGCATGGCCGACCGTGAAGCCGTCGATCGGCTCGCCGTTCTTCAGCCGCACGCGGAACGGCAGCGCCGGGCGCTCGGACAGCACCTCGGCCTGCGGCACGTCGGGCAGCGGGCCGACCACGCCCAGCGGCTGCAGCAGCCGCAGGCGGCGGAACTGGTCGAAGCGCAGCGTGACGGTGGTGCGCGTCGGCGCCACGCGCAGCCGCACCAGGCCGGCGGCGGCGTCGAAGTGGATCAGGCGGCCGACCATCGCCTTGCCGTTCAGGCCCTCGACCTCGCAGCCCTCGGGCGCGATCGCCGGCGTCGGCGCGGGGTAGCAGGCATAGGGCGGCGTCGGCCATTCGAAGCGGCCGGTCGCGTCGGCGGGCGCACCGTCGCCGGTGGCGGCGGTGATGACCTTGAACGGCGGCGTGGACAGGTCGGACATGGTGGTGGCGGATCGGGAGTCGGTCGGGGCCGGCGGCGCGCAGCGCCCCGTGGGCACGATGCTAGGAAGCCGGTGCCGCCGCCATCGGCCGATGTGGGCGGCGTTCCGGGGCCAGTTCGTCTCAGGGCTTGGGCGGCGGGCCGACCTTCACGGTGCGGGTCGAGACCTCGCCCAGCCCGGCCAGTGCGGCGTTCGTCGTGCGCTGCCAGTCGTCGGCGTTGTGGATGATGGTCGGCTTGATCAGCACGACGAGCTCCTTCTTGCGCCCGACGGCGTCCTGGTTGCCCAGCAGGTTGCGCGTGAAGAAGTTGCCGCTGGTGCCGGGCATGCCGGAACGGCTGCGGCTCGTCTCGGCCTGCATCAGGCCGCCGATGGCGACGATGTTGCCGTTGGGCACGCGCACCACGGTGTCGGTCTCGTTGACGCTGGAGCTCGCCAGCGGCAGCCGGTAGTTGCCGATGGTGCCGAGGTCGATCTGCTTCGTGCGCTCGCTCACCGAGGTCACCGACGGCCGCAGGTGCAGCGTGATCATGTCGGCCTCGTCGATCTGCGGCGTCACGTCGAGCGCGACGCCGCTGAAGAACGAGGTCAGCGTCACCGTCGGCAGCGTCGTCGTCGTGTTGGCGTTGGTGTTGCCCGGCGTCACCGAGCCGCCCGAGACGGCGGTGACGAAGTACTCGTCGGTGCCGACCTTCAGCACCGCCTTCTGGTTGTTCAGCGTCGCCACGCGCGGGCTCGACAGGATCTGCAGGTCGCCGTGCGTTTCCAGGAAGCCGAGCACGGCCTGGAAGCCCTTGGTGGCGAGCGACAGGCCCAGCGTGCCGCCGGCCGCCGCCGGCAGCGCCACGCTGTCGATCACGAGCCCGGCCACCGCCTCGGGCAGCGTCGGCACGCCATTGCCGTTGGACACCAGCGCGTTGCCCGGCAGGCCGCTCGCCTGGCCGACGGCGCCGCGGCTGCGCAGCAGGCTCCAGTCGATGCCGCTCTGGAAGCCGTCGCGCAGCTCGACTTCGACGATCTTCGCCTCCAGCATCACCTGGCGCTCGATGGCCAGCCGCGAGGCACGCAGGAACTGCTCCACCTGGCGCAGGTCGTCGGGCATCGCGCGCACGGCGATCGTGCCGGCGTGCGGGCTGGCGGTGACGGTGCCGCCCTTGCCGACGATGCTGCGCAGCGCGTCCACCACCTCGAGCCAGTAGTCGCTGTTGGAGGTGGTGGTGATCTGCGAGCTTTCCGGCGCCGTGCCGCCGGCGCCCGCGGCGGGCGTGCCGCTGCTGCCGCCCGCGCCGTTGCTGCTGCTGCCGTTGCCGGTGCCGCCGACGCCGCCGCCGCTGACCCGCATCTCGCTGCGGCCCTTGCGCTGGCCGGTCAGGTAGTTGACGCTGAAGATGCGCGTCTGCAGCGTCGGCGGGTAGACGGTGATGCGGCGGCCGTCGATGCGGAAGTCGTAGCCGTAGACGTCGCGGATCGACTCCAGCGCCTCGCGCACGGTCACCGCGCGCAGCGTCACCGAGATCGTGCCGTGGACCTCGGGGTGCATCAGCATGCTGTAGCGCGTGTCGGCCACCATCGACAGGAAGACCTCGCGCACGTTGGCGCCGTTGACGATGAGGTCGAAGCGCGCCTCGGTCGGCGCTGCGGGCGCGGCCGGCGCCGGCGGTGCGGCCGGCGCGCGCAGCGTGTCGGGCGCCGGCGGGCCGGGCGGGGCCAGGGCCAGCAGCGCGGCCTGCTCGGCGCGCAGGCGGCCGATGAGGTCGTCGCGTTGCAGGGCGGGCTGGTCGGCGCAGGCGGCGAGCAGCGCGCTGCAGGCCAGGGCCGGCAGCCAGGGGCGGGGGGTCGGGCGGATCATGGTGGGGTTCCTCACGGGCGAGGGCGGCCGGCGCCGGTGGCGCCGGCCAGCGCGGTGCGCGGCTCGGGTTTCGGGGCCGGCACGGCGGCGGACGCCGGCGCAGCGGGGGCTTGCTTGACGACGCCGGCGTACAGCGGCAGGCGCTGCAGCGTGGCGCCCTGGCGCACGAAGACGGCGGCGTCCTCGATGCGCTCGATGCGCGCACCGCCGAGCAGGTCGCCGACGGCGCGCCGGCGGCCGTTGTCGACGACCCAGCGCTGGTCGCCGATGACCAGCAGGTGGCGCACCACCGGCGCCGACGCCGGCTCGGCCGGCGCCACGGCGGCGGCCGGCGCGCTGCGGGCGGCGGCGGGCGGCAGCATCGGGTCGCGCGGCGCCTGCGCCTGTGTCTGCGCCGGTGCGTTCGCGCCGGCGGCGGCGAGGCCGAAGAGGGTGATGGCCAGGCGCTTCATGGCGTGTCCCCCAGCAGCGCGACGCGCGCGCGCAGCTCGCTGCCGGCGTCGCCGCGCGTCACCGCGAGCTCGTCCCAGCGCAGGCCGGGCAGCGTGCGCTCGATGTCGGCCACGTACTGCGTCAGGTCGGGGTAGGCGCCGCGCACCGCGATCTCCACGCCCTGCAGCGGCAGCGCGGCGGCGGCCGACGCGGCCGGCGCCGGCCCGGTCGCCAGGCGCAGCAGCGTCAGGCGCTCGTGGCGGCGGAGCACGCGTTCCAGCAGTTCCTGCAGGCGCGCACCGGCGCTGCCGTCGGCGAGCCGGCGCGCGATCTCGGCATCGACCGTGGCCTGCTCGGCGCGCAGGGCGGCGAGCGCTTGCGCCAGCCGGCCGGCCGGCGTGTCCGCCGCCGCGGCGCCGCCGCCGAGCTGCCCGCGCAGCGCCATCAGCTCGGTGGCCTGGGCGCGCAGGCGCGTCGCCACCGCCTTCTGCTCGGCGCTGCGCGGCGACAGCACCAGCGCGTCGGTCGCCGCGACCAGGGCCACCGCGAGCGACGCGAACATGATCGCGCGCTCGCGCAGCGACAGCGCGTCGATGCGCCGCGCCTGGCGTTTCCAGAAGTCCTTCATCGGGTGTCTCCCTCGGCGGCGCCGCTGACGACGCGGAAGCTCCAGGCCTCGGCGCCGCCGGGCTCGTCGCTGCGCTCGACCTTCACCGCGCGCAGCGCCTGGCCGGCGGCCACCGGGTGCGCGGCCAGCTGCGCCAGCCAGGGGCGCAGCGCCTCCGGCTGCTGCGTGATGCCGGCGATCTCCAGCCGGCCGGGGCGGCGGCGCACCTCGGTCAGCCACATGCGCGGCGGCAGCGTCTGCGCCAGCAGGCGCAGCAGCGTCGCGTTGTCGGTGCCGGGCGCGAAGCGGCCGGCGGACAGCTCGTCGCGCAGCGCCCGCCGCGCGGCCAGCGCGCCGCGCGCGGCGGCCAGCTCCTGCTCGAGCGCGGCGGTGTCCTTCGGTGCCGCCGGGCGGCGCGCCAGTTCGGCGGCCACCGCCTGCTTCTCGCGTTCGTTGGCCTGCTCGGCGGCGCTGAAGCCGTCCTTCAGGCGTGCCGTCGACCAGGCCGACCAGGCCGCGAAGGCGACCAGCCCGGCCGCCAGCACGGCGAGCGCCTGCGCCATCGCGAGCGCCGAGAAGTGGCGCCGGGGGGCCAGCAGGATGGGGCTGTAGAGGTTGATCTGTTGGGCCATGGCGTTCGCCTCCTCAGAGCTTTCGCGTTTCGCTGCGCAGCAGCGCGCCCAGGATCGGCAGCACCGCGGCGCGTACCGCCGGCGTGCGCGCCAGGCGGTCGAAGCCGGGGAAGGCGGCGCCGGCGTCCAGCGGCGCCACCTGCTGCGCCAGCGTGCCGGCGAGCACGTCGATCAACGCGTCGCTCTCGGCGCCGACGTCGACCCACAGCACCGCCAGCGGCAGGTCGGGCCAGGAGCGTTCCCAGAGGTCGAACGAGCGTTGCAGCTCGATGACGAGGCGCGGCGCGTCGCCGGGCGGCGCGGCGTCGACCGGCAGGCGCGAGTCGGCACCGTAGTCGACGAAGTCGGCGCTCTCGAAGGCGAGGGCGGCCACCGGCCGGGGCGCCGGCTTCGGTGCCGGCGGCGCGGCGAGCGGCGCGTCCCAGTCGATGCGGCGCGCGTAGTAGAGCTCGCCGCCGGCGCAGATCGTCAGCAGCACGACGGCACCGTGGCGCACCAGCGCGGCGGTGGCGCGTTTCGCGAGCCCGGCGGCCAGCGCCAGCTCGGACTGCAGGTTGCGCTGCGCGGTCTCGGCGATGTCGACCACCGCGACCTCGACGCCGGCGCTGCGCGCGCGCTCCACGCACTGCTGGATCGTCGCGTTCGCCGCCGCGGCGACGAACAGCTGGCGGTTCGGCCGCGGCCGTTCGTCGCCGACCACCATGACGTCGATCGTCATGTCGTCGAGCCGGCCGTCGACCTGGTCCTTCACGCGCCAGCGCGCGGCGGCCTTCAGCTCCTCGGCCTTGACGGCGGGCGCCTCCACCTGCAGCAGCTGCGCATCGGCCAGCGGCAGCACCGCGGTGCCGCCGCGCGCCGGCAGCGACAGCGCGCGCAGCCGGCGCTGGAAGTCGGGCAGCGAATCGCGGCCGCGCTCTTCGAGCCCGCAGCCCTTCAGGCGGCCGGTGGCGTCGCACCAGGCGTAGGCCAGGCGGTCGGGGCGGCTGGCGACGACGACGCGGTCGGCGGCGGCGGCCTTGCGTTTCCAGGGCCACTTCATGGTCAGTAGTTCTCCCGCCGGTAAAGGACGTGGTCTTGGGTGCGCTGCTGGCCGAAGCTGGCGCGCGCCGAGGGGTCGTTGACGAAGCCGCTGCCGCACCAGGCGCCGCGCAGGTGGGCGAGGTTGGCGCCGGCGCTCGCGGCGTCGCCGCTGCCGGGCGCCCACGGTTGCAGGCACGACGCGTCGGTGGCGCCGGTGCCCAGGCTGAGCGCGACGTCCACCGTGCCGCTGCGGCCGCCGCCCGGCGCCGCCAGGCGCAGGCTGCCCTGGCCGGCGGCGAAGGTGATCGGGCCGCTCGCCGCGGTGTCGGCGGTGGTCAGCGTGCGCCGCAGGTTGCCGAAGCTCACCGCGCCGGCCGCCACCGTGGTGCAGCTGTCCTGCGTGTTGGTGTCCCAGGCGCTGCCGTTCCAGTGCTGCACCCAGGCCGGCAGCACGAGCGCGCGGTCGGCGGCGCCGATCGCGCTGCCCAGGCGCAGGCGGCCGAAGCGCAGCGCGGCGCTGCCGAGGCTGGCGCGGTCGTTCGCGCCGCCGGAGGCCGCGGCCATGTCGAAGCTGGCGAGCGCCACGCCGTCGCTGTCCACCGGCGCGACGCCGAAGCTGGCGTTGAACGGGCCGTCCGGTGTGCTCGCGCGCAGCGCGGCGACGCCGAGCGTGACGCCGCTGGCGACGCCGTTGACGAAGCTGCCCGTGGCGGTGCCCAGCGACAGGCGGCCGCTGGCGGTGCTGAACACGGTGCTGCCGTCGCGGCCGACGAGCTGCCAGGCGGCGGCGTTCGTGGGGTCGAGCTTGGCGAAGCTGCCGGCGTAGTTGGCGGTGGTGGCGCCGCTCGCGTTCTGCGCCGTCAGCGTGAGGCCGAGACGCAAGGTCTCGCCCAGGTAGGTGAAGGTCGACGCCGGCGTGCACGCCAGCGTGCTGCGGTGCGTGAGGCTGGCGTTCGAGAGGGCGAAGCGCAGCGGCACGAAGCGGCCGATGTTCGCGCTCGCCGGCCCGCTGGCGGCGCCGGTGCCGAGGTAGCTGCCGTCGGCCACCGACGGCGTGATCGAGATGATGCCGACCTCGCCGTAGGCCAGCGTGGTGACGGTGGCCACGCCGGCGCTGAAGCTGGCGCCGGCGATCGTCGCGTTCGCCAGCGTGCCGTTGGTGCCGCCGGCGGGCAGCACCAGCGAAGGCGTCAGCAGCACGCCCTCGGGCGCGCTCTCGCGGCCGAAGTTGGGCGTCGCCGCGCCGGACGCGTTGAGTGCCGTCACGGTGGCGCTGAAGGCGCGGCCGGCAGGGATGAAGGCGGCGCCTGCGGCCGAGGTCGCGCCCGGGTTGTTGCCGGGGGCGGCGAGGCCGGCGGCGCACTGGCCGGCGGCGGTCGAGGTGCAGCGCACGTTGCCGATGCCGAAGCCTGCAGGCCGGGCGACGAACGAGGTCGAGCCCTGCATCACGAGGCCGGCCTCGGTGCCGCTGGTCGGCGCGTAGCGTGCCGTCAGGTTCAGGCGGCCGACGTCGGCGTAGCGCAGCGTCGTCGCCGCGACGCCGGTGGCATCGAAGGCCAGGCTCACGGCCCGGCCGCCGCTGTCGCAGGCGGCGGCGGCGCTGCCGGCGGCGTTGAGCGCGCTGCCGCCGAGCAGCACCGGCAGCGTGCCGCTGGCGGGGTCGGCGTAGGCGCAGGCGAAGGTGATGCTCTTGCTGACGCTGGCGAACGCGGGCGTGCAGGCCAGCGTCTGCGGCGAGGTCTTCACCGCGCTCACGGTGATCGCCTGCGCGCTGTCGGCGGCGTGGTTCGGCACGCTGAACACGAAGCCCGAGTCGGCCGCCGTGAAGGTGCACGACGGGCTGCCGAAGTTGCAGTTGCCGGCGTTGACCGCGGCCGGCGACAGGCCGCTCGTGCCGACGACCACGCTGCCCGGCGTCGTCACCTGCAGCGCCTTCGTCACCGAACTCGCGCCGACCGGCACGACGAAGCGCGCACCCGAGCCGTAGCCGGTGCCGCCATCGAAGTTCACGGTCGGCGTGCCGGTGGCGGTGAGCGTGCCCGAGAGGCCGCCGGTGTACAGCGTGGTGCAGGCGGCGTCGGCGCAGGCCACCAGCGTCAGCGTGGCCGGCGTGCAGGTCACGCCGCTGCCGCTGGCGTGCTGCACGCGCACGTGGTCGACCGCCAGCGTGCTGCAGGCGCGCGTCGTGTTCATCAGCGAGTTCAGCTGCGACTGCGTGAGCGTGAAGTTGTAGACCGCCACCTCGTCGAGCAGGCCGTCGGCCGAGTTCACGGTGCCGGCGCTGCCGGTGAAGCCCGAAGGGTTGTCGCCCACGTGCAGCGTGCCCACCTGCGCCGTCACCGAGCCGTTGCTCGTGAAGGCCGACGCGGTGGGCGAGCCGGCGTTGACGAAGACCTGCAGCTTGTCCTGGTTGGTGCCGGGGTTGCCGTTGAAGTCCCAGGTCACCGCGATGTGCACCCAGGTGCCGGCGGCGAAGGACTGCGCCGCCGTCGTCACCGAGCGCACGCTGCCGGTGCTGTCCTTGACCTCGAAGACGAGCGCGCCGGCAGCCGTCTTCGCGAGGTAGAACCACTCGCCGTTGACCGCGGTGGCGTCGAGCAGCTGCGCGGCGCGTGCGCCGCTGCCGCTCCAGGGGGCGCTGGCGCGGTACCAGAACGCGACCGTGCCCTTGCCGAGCAGGTTCAGCGCCGTGTCGGCGAGGTCGACGCCGGTGCGCACCGCATCCACCGTCGCGGCGCTGGTGTTCAGCGGCACGCTGGCGGCACGGCACAGGCGGCCGCTGCTGCTGGTCTGCACCTCGCCCAGCGTGCTGCCGGTGCGGCTGCCGACGGCGTCCAGCACCTGGCCGGCGACGCCGGCGGCCCAGGCACCTTCGTCGAACAGGTAGCTCGCGGTCGGCGCCGGGATGTAGAACTTGATCGCCGTGTACGGCGGCGGCTCGGTCGACGCGCCGAAGGACAGCACCTCGTAGTCGCCCGTCGTCAGCTGCCAGCCGACCTGCGCGGTGCCGGTGCCGCCGTGCGAGATGTCGCCATACTGGTAGATGAACGAGCCGTCCTCGTTGAGGATGACCTGCAGGTCGAACGAGCCGCTGGTGTTGGTGGTGTTGACCCACTCGGGCACGTTCATCCAGGTGACGACGAACTTGCGTGTCGGCGCGCTGCCGATCGTCGCGTACGACACGTAGCAGCTGTTCGGGTTCGTGCAGGGCGTCTTGTTCGTCGAACTCGGGTAGTTCGGCCTGTCGACGAGGTTCGTCGGGTCGAGGTCGACGCCGAAGATCTTCATCGTCGAGCTCATGCTCGCGTCGGGATAGGTGTTCGGGTAGGTCTGCGGCGGGCCGATGCTCTTGGTGCCGTAGTCGCAGATCGTGTTGCCGAACTGCACGCGGCCGTTGGTCATCACGCGGACCGAGGTGAAGACCGAGGTGCCGAAGGCGAACGGGAAGCCGATCGGCAGGGCTTCGCTGATGACATCGTCCAGCACCGGCGGCACGGTGCCGCAGTCGCTCGGTCCGGTGAACTTGTAGGGCGTGGTGTTGTAGCCGAGCTTGGCGTGCGTCGCCGACGGGATCAGGCTGTAGGTGGTCGACGCGCTCGTGTAGGTGGCCGGCTGCGCCGAGCCCGCGGCCAGCGCCAGCGCGGCGGCCGCCATCGCGCGCGCGGCGCCGCGGGGCCAGGGGCGTAGCGAAGGCCGGTTCACCGCACCACCGTCCACGCGAGTTCGCGCTCGACATAGGTCGGCTGCGGCGTGCCGCTGGCCGGGCAGGCGCCGGCGCTCGGCGCGTTGCAGGCGTTGGCGACGAGGCGGTAGAAGGCCAGCGAGGTGCCGCCGTCGCTGCCGTTCGTGCGCGTGCAGTTCACGGTCACTGTGAAGCCGGCCAGGCCAGCAAGCGCGAAGCTGGTGGCGCCGAAGCAGGCCGGCGCGGCGGCCGGCGGCGCCGGGTTGCGCAGCACCTGGAAGGCGGCCCACTCGAGACCGCCGCGCGCGGCCTGCAGCGCGCGGGCGTGCTCCACTTCGGCCGCCGAGCCGAGCTGCTGGCGCAGTGCGATATTCGCCAGCGCCGCGCCCAGCAGCGCCAGCACGACGACGACGAACAGCGCCGACACCAGCGTGAAGCCGGCGTCGGTGCGCGCGCGGCGGCGCTCACGGCAGGTTGCTGACGAAGACCGCATGTTGCAGCGCCACGCTCTCGGCGCCGGCCGAGGTGCTGGTGGCCAGCGTGAGCTGGAGGTTGACGAGTGCCGAGCGCGCGGCGACGAGCGTGCCGTCGACGCTGAAGCGGCAGGCCGTGACGCCGGTGGCGAGCACGGCGCTGGTGCCGCCGCTGGGCGGGTCGGGCTGGGCGGCCTGGAAGCCGTAGCCCTGGTGGCGCACGAGGCGGCCGCTGCCGATGTCGCAGCGGTAGCTCACCGGCGCCTCGACCGCGATCACGCGGTACGGCGCCGCGAAGCCGGCCACCGGCAGGCCGGCGGCCGAGCTGAGCGTCACGGTGCTGGCGTCGCCGGCGCCGTTGGTGGCGCTGCGGCGGTTCGACGTCGCCTGCTCGGTGGCGTTGCCGTTCGGCGCGTAGGCGTCGGAACCGGTGACGCCGGGGCCGAGGTTGTAGAAGACGAGGTCCTGGCCGGCGGCCAGCGTGAGCGGCGGGCCGACGAGGTCGAACGCGGTGTCCACGCTGCCGAAGGCGAGCGCGCCGCTGCCTTCGGTGGCGAAGCGTGCACCGCCGGTGGCAGGGATCAGCTCGAGCGCGCTGCCGCTCGCGTTCACGCGCACGCTGTTCGGCAGCGCGCCGCGCAGGTCGCGGCCGATGCGGCGCAGCGTCAGGTCGGCCTGGTCGACGAGCGCGGCGCGCGCCGCGGTCGCCATGTAGGCCTGCACCGGCTGCACGATGAAGACGGCGACGACGGCCGCCAGCACGCCGGTGATGACCATCACGATCACCGACTCGATGAGCGTGAAGCCGCGCGCCGCGTGCCGGTCACATCGACGAGTTCGGCGCATGCCGGCTCCTGTAGCCTTCGAGCACGAGGCTGGTGTTGCCCGGGCCCGTGACCGTCACCGTGATGCGCAGCGCGTCGCCGCTGGCGGCGGTGATCGTGTTCAGCACGGCCGGCGCAACGGCCACGCTGGCGCTGTAGCCCGCGAGGCCGGCGACCGGCGTGTTCGTGATGTCGACGATGCCGCCGGCCATCGCGTAGCCGTGGTAGTCGTTGACGTGGTCGAAGGGCGGCGTCGCGAAGCGCGTCTCGCCGGCCTCGGGGCCGAGCGCGTCGGCCGTGCCCGCGCAGCCGGCGGCAGAGGTGGCGGTCTCGACGTTCGCGTCCTCGCTGTCGCAGAACGTGAAGGGCATCAGCTGCACCTCTTCCAGCAGCGACTCGGCGATGGCCAGCGCCTGCCGGCGCACCGCCGGGTCGGCGCTGCGCGTGGTGGCTTCGGTGAAGACCTTCAGCACGCCGGCGATGGCCGCCGCGATGACGACGATGAAGATCAGCAGCTCGACCAGCGTGAAGCCGCGCGCACCGGCGCGCGGATGCGGCGGCGTGCGGTGCGGCGGGTCGAAAGCGGCAGGCGAAGACATCGTGGTCCGGAAAGAGTCCCGGAACCGATGCTAGGGAGGGGAGGGGGGAGGCGAAGCCTCAAGGAAGGGCGCGAAACAGGCCCGTTTCCGATTCGATCTGATAGGCAAGCGTCACGCCGCTGCCGCTCACCGTCACCGGCAGCGCGCTGCCGGTGGACGTGGTGGTGCGGCCGCTGTTGGCGGCGTTGAAGGTGGCGCTGCGCGTGCTGGCTTCGGCGATGCACGGCGACGCGGCGGCCGGGCAGGGCAGCGAGGCGAGGGTGCCGCCGGCGGCGTAGGCGAAGGCGACGCCGGTCGGTTCGATCGTCGCGACGACGGCGCGGCGCTGCGTGAGCGCCAGCCGCTGCATCGCCATCGACTGCGCGGCCAGCGTGTCGGCGAAGGCGCGCAGGCGCCAGGCCGTGAGGTCGGTCATGCGGGGCAGCGCGAACGCGGCGAGCGCGCCCACCACCACCAGCACCATCACCAGTTCGACGAGCGTGAAGCCGCCCGCCGGCCTGCGCGGTGCCATGGCCGGCCGGGTCGTCAGCTGATGCCCAGGCCGGTGAACGCGGCGCTGGCGGCCGCGGCCGGGGCGATGACCTCGCAGTCGGCCTTGGACGCGCCGGCGGCGATGGCGCCGGAGGTGATCGTGTAGCCGGTCGGCAGCGCGGTCGAGTAGGCGCCCGAGCTGTAGGTCTGCAGCGCCTTCGCGACGTCCTGGCAGTTGGCGACTGCCACGCCCTTCGTGCCGTTGGCGGTGCGGCTGGCGAAGTTGACGGCCGCCGCCGAGCTGAGCGCGCCGGCGACGCCGGCGACGGCCGCGGTGGTGGCGTCGGACTTCATGTCCAGGTACTTCGGGATCGCCACCGCGGCCAGGATGCCGAGGATGACGATGACCATCACGAGTTCGATGAGCGTGAAGCCCGCTTGTTGCTTGCGCATGGAATGCTCCTTCAATGGCATGTGAACGCGTGTCCCGGCGTCATGCGTGCCGGGCCCGTGTGTTCCGCATGTCGGGGTTATCGGCCGCCGGCGCGGTGCCTTGATGGCCGGGCCGGGGTCATGTGATGTGCCGTCGATCACGCTTGATGTGCCCCGTCAGCCGCCGCGTGCCGCCTGGCCCAGGTTCCACAGCGGCATGAAGATGCCCAGCGCCAGCAGCAGCACGAAGACGCCGATCACGGCCAGCAGCAGCGGCTCGATCGACGCCGACAGGCCCTTGATGGCGTAGTCGGTGTCGCGCTCGTACATCTCGGCGATCTCGATCAGCAGCGTGTCGAGCTCGCCCGTTTCCTCGCCGACGGTGATCATCTGCAGCACGATCGGCGTGAACACGCCGGAGGCCGCGGCGCAGCGCGACAGGCTCTCGCCGCGCTCGACGCCGTCGCGCATGCGCTCGATGCGCTCGCCGACCCAGGCGTTGTCCACCGTCTGCGCCACCACCGTCATCGCGCGCGTGATCGGCACGCCGCTGCGCGAGGCCATCGCGAAGCTGCGCGCGAAGCGCGCCAGCGTCGCCTTCAGCACGATGGGGCCGGCCACCGGCAGGCGCAGCTTGGCGCGGTCCCAGCGGTAGCGGCCGGCCGGCGTCGCCAGCCAGGCCTTCAGCGCCCAGCCGCCGCCGATGACGGCGGCCAGCAGCAGCGGCCACCAGCGCAGCATCCAGTTCGAGAAGCCGAGCAGCGCGCGCGTCAGCAGCGGCAACTCGGCCTTGAAGCCGGCGAACACAGTGGCGAAGGTCGGGATCACGAACACGTTGACGACGACGAGCGCGATCGCGATCGCCACCATCACCATCGTCGGGTAGCGCAGCGCCTGCTTGACGCGTTCGCGCAGGTCGAGCTCGGACTCGATGTGCTCGGCCAGGCGCCCGAAGGCCTCGGTCAGCCGGCCGGTCATCTCGCCGACGCGGATCATCGCGACGTAGAAGCCGTCGAACACCGCCGGGTGGCGCGCCATCGCGGTGGCGAGCTCGCGGCCCTGGTCGAGGCCGGCCCGCAGGTCGGCGATGACCTGGATCAGGCTGCGCTTGTCGGTGCTGGCCTGCAGGCCGGCGAGCGCGCGCAGGATCGGCACGCCGGCCTTCTGCAGCGTGTACATCTGGCGCGAGAAGACCAGCAGGTCCAGCCCGCTGACCGGCGCCGCGCGCAGCGCCTGCCAGGTGCTCTGCGGCGCGTGGGCGGCGGTGTCGGTCTTGGTGGTGATGGCCAGCGGCGTGACGCCGATGGCGAGCAGCTGGTCGGCGACGGCGTCGTCGGTGTCGGCGTCGATGACGCCCTGCACCAGTTCACCGCGCGGGTCGCGGCCGCGCCACGCGTAAGAACTCATGCTTCGAAGTCGTTCGCCAGCCGCATCGACTCGGCCACGCTGGTGCGGCCGGCGCGCACCAGCGCCAGCGCGTGGTGGGCCATCGTGCGGCCGCGCAGCTTCTCGCCGGCCAGCGCGGAGAACGTGCCGGGGTCGCTGGCGGTGGCGGCCTGGGCGAGCGCGGGGTCCATCTCCAGCATCTCGTAGACGCCGATGCGGCCGCTGTAGCCGGTGCCGTTGCAGGCGCTGCAGCCGCGGCCGCGCAGCGTGCGCTCGGCCGCCGCGGCCGGGCCGCCGAGGGCGCTGAGCCAGCCCGCTTCCTGCGCCGTGGCCACGTGCGGCTCGGCGCAGTTCTCGCAGTTCATGCGCACCAGGCGCTGCGCGATCACCGCCTGCAGCGAGCTGGCCACCATGTACGGCGGCGCGCCCATGTCGAGCAGGCGGAACGGCGTGCTGATGGCGTCGCGCGTGTGCAGCGTGGACAACACCAGGTGGCCGGTGATGGCGCCGCGCAGGCCGATCTCGGCCGTCTCGGGGTCGCGCATCTCGCCGACGAGGATGACGTCCGGGTCCTGGCGCAGCGTGGCGCGCAGCACGCGCGCGAAGCTGAGCTCGATCTTGTCGTTCACCTGCACCTGCGTCAGGCCGGGCAGGCGGTACTCGATCGGGTCTTCGACGGTGATGATCTTGTGCTGCTCGGCGTCGAGCTCGGCGAGCGCGGCGTACAGCGTGGTCGTCTTGCCGCTGCCGGTGGGGCCGGTGACGAGCACCATGCCCGAGCTGCGGCCGAGGATCTCCTTGAAGCGCAACAGCATCGGCTGCGGCATGCCGATCTCGTCGAGCCGGCGCACGCTGTCGCCCTGGCCGAGCAGCCGCATGACGACCGACTCGCCGTACTGCGAAGGCAGCGTGGACAGGCGCACGTCGACCGTGCGTTCCTTCAGGCGCAGCGAGAAGCGGCCGTCCTGCGGCAGGCGCTTCTCGGAGATGTCCAGCCCCGCCATCAGCTTCAGGCGCTGCGCCAGCGCGGCGGCGATGCGCTTGTCGGCGGTGGTCTGGGTCTGCAGGATGCCGTCGATGCGGCTCCGGATCAGCAGGCCGGTCTCCTGCGGTTCCAGGTGCACGTCGGAAGCGCCGACCTGCAGCGCGTCCTCGAACACGCTCTGCAGCAGGCGCACCACCGGCGCGCCTTCCTGGCCGACGCTGGCCTCCAGCGCGCCGAAGTCGACGGCGTCGCCGACGTCCTTCTCCAGCGCCTTGGCCAGGCCGCTGATCTCCTCGGTGCGGCGGTAGTGGCGGTCCAGCACCGGCGGCAGCTGGCTTTCCGGCACCACGGCCACGCGCACCGGGCGCTTCAGGATGCGCGTGAGTTCGTCGTAGGCGACGATGTCCAGCGGGTCGACGAAGCCGACCAGCAGGTGCTCGCCCTTGTCTTCCAGCACGATGGCGCGGTGGCGCCGTGCCGGCGATTCCGACAGCAGGCGCACCGTCTCGCTCTTCAGCGGGAAGCTTTTCAGGTTGACCACCGGCACGCGCAACTGGCGCGCCAGTCCGTGCGCCACCGCCTCTTCGGTGACGATGCCGGCCTCGACGAGCAGGCGGCCGAGCCGCTTGCCGGTGCCTCGCTGCACCTCCAGCGCCTGTTGCAGCTGTTCGGGCGAGATCAGCGCCTGCTGCACGAGCACGTCGCCCAGGCGCAGCTTCTGCCGCGGGGCGGCGGCGGCGGTGGACGCGACGGTGGCGGTTTCCTTGGGGTCGATCAGCATCGGCGGTGCGCGGGCCGCGATGGGACCCACGCGCTGGCGATGCTAGGCAGCGGCGGCGCCGCCGAAGCCCCGAACAGCGGGGCGAAGCGCCGTCAGTTCCGCATCTGCTGCGGCAGCCAGGTGATGATCTGCGGGAAGGCGTAGATCAGCCCGACGGCGGCGATCATCAGGAAGAAGAACGGCAGCGTCACCTTCGCGATCCAGCCGATCTCGCGCTTCGTCATGCCCTGCAGCACGAACAGGTTGAAGCCCACCGGCGGCGTGATCTGCGCCATCTCGACCACCAGCACGATGAAGATGCCGAACCACAGCGGGTCGATGCCGGCCTTCTGGATGGTGGGCATGATCACGCCCATCGTCAGCACCACCATGCTGATGCCGTCGAGGAAGCAGCCGAGCACGATGTAGAACACCATCAGCACGGCGAGCAGCTGGAACTGCGAGAGCCCGAGCGAGCCGATCCATTCCGCCAGGTGGCGCGGCAGGCCGATGTAGCCCATGGCCAGCGTCAGGAAGGCGGCGCCGGCGAGGATCAGCGCGATCATGCAGTACAGCCGCGTGCCGCCGAGCAGGCTGTCCTTGAAGGTCTGCCAGGACAGCGAGCCCTGCACGGCGCTGATGACCAGCGAGCCGAGCACGCCGATCGCCGCCGCCTCGGTGGCGGTGGCGATGCCGCTGTAGATGCTGCCCAGCACGGCGGCGATCAGCAGCACCACCGGGATCAGGTGGCGCGACTCGGCCAGCTTGCGCGCGAAGCTCATGCGCTCGTCGGCCGGCGGCACGAGCGAAGGGTTGCGCAGCGCCCAGAACACGAGGTAGCCGCTGAACAGCAGCGCCAGCAGCACGCCGGGCAGCACGCCGGCGATGAAGAGCTGCGCGATGGACACGTCGGCGCTGACGCCGTAGACGATCATGATGATCGACGGCGGGATCAGCAGGCCCAGCGTGCCGGCGCCGGCGAGCGAGCCGACCGAGATGCCATCGGGGTAGCCGCGCTTCTTCAGCTCCGGCAGGCTCATCTTGCCGATGGTGGCGCAGGTGGCGGCGCTGCTGCCCGAGACGGCGGCGAAGATCGCGCAGCCGACCACGTTCACGTGCAGCAGCCGCCCGGGCAGCGCCTGCATCCAGGGTGCGAGGCCGCGGAACATGTCCTGGCTGAGGCGGGTGCGGAACAGGATCTCGCCCATCCACACGAAGAGCGGCAGCGCGGTCAGCGTCCAGCTGCTGGCGCTGCCCCAGATGGTGACGGCCATCGCGTCGCCGGCCGGGCGGCTGCTGAAGAGCTGCATCGCCAACCAGGCCACGCCCGACAGCGTGAGACCGATCCAGACGCCGCTGCCCAGGATGACGAACAGCGCGGCGACGAGCAGCAGGCTGATGCCGATGTCGGACATGGCGCGCGGCCCCTATTCGTTGTGCAGCGCTTCGTCGCTGCTCACCGCCGCGCGGCGGCCCTGCAGCTCGAGCACCAGCTCGTCGACGAAGGCGACGGCGAGGATCACCGCGCCGACCGCCATGCCCAGCTGCGGGATCCACAGCGGCGTGGCGTCGTTCGAGGTGGAGATGTCGTTGAAGGCGCGTGACTGCCAGGCCAGCCGCACGCTGTAGACGGCGAACAGCGCCGACAGCGCGCAGGCGGCGGCGAGCGCCCAGATCTCGAGCGCGCGCCGCGCCGTGCCCTGCAGCCCCTGCAGCAGCAGCGTCACGCGGATGTGCTCGCCGCGCTTCAGGGTGTGCGCCAGCGACAGGAAGCCGGCGCCGGCCATCAGGTAGCCGGCATAGGCGTCGGTGCCGGGCAGGTGGAAGTTCAGCTGCCGGCTCACGATGGACAAGAGCACCATCGCGAGCAGGCCCACCATGAAGGCGGCGGCGACCCAGGCGGCGCCATCGTACAGACCGTCGAGCAGCCGCCGCATGGTGCGCTTACTTGCGGAAGGCGTCGACGAGCTGCTTGCCTTCGGGGCCGGCCTTGTCGAGCCATTCCTTCAGCATCGTCTCACCGACCTTCTTCATGTCGGCGCTGAGCTGCGCGCTCGGCGGCAGGATCTGCATGCCGCCGGCCTTCAGCTTGTCCAGCGTCTCGCCGTTGGCCTTCTTCGCGGCGGCCCAGCCGCGCACCTCGGCATCCGCCGCGGCCTTCAGCACGGCCTGCTTGGTGCCGGCGTCGAGCGCGTCGTAGGCGGCCTTGTTCATGATGACGGCGTTCTTCGGCAGCCAGGCCTGGGTGTCGTACCAGTACTTCACGTGCTCGTGCAGCTTGGCGTCCCAGCCGGTGGAGCCGCTGCTCATCATGCTTTCGACGACGCCGGTGGCGAAGGCCTGGCTCACTTCGGCGGCCTGCACGGTGACGGGCTGTGCGCCGACCAGTTCGGCCACGCGCGCGGTGGCGGGGCTGTAGGCGCGCCACTTGATGCCCTTCAGGTCGGCCGCGGTGTTCAGCGGCCTCTTGCTGTAGATGCCCTGCGGCGGCCAGGCCACCGCGTACAGCACCATCATGCCCTGCTCGCCGAGCTTCTTCTCGAGCATCGGCTTCTGCACCTTCCAGAGCTTCATCGCCTCGTCCCAGCTGTCGGCCAGGAAGGGCAGGCCGTCGGCACCGAAGATGGGCCATTCGTTGGCGAAGTTGACGAGCAGGATCTCGCCGATCTGCGCCTGCCCGCCCTGCACGGCACGCTTGATTTCCGGCGCCTTGAAGAGCGAAGCGTTCGGGTGCACGGTGATCTTGAGCTTGCCGCCGCTGGCCTTGTCGACGTCGTTCGCGAACGCGACCAGGTTCTCGGTGTGGAAGTTGGCGGCCGGGTATGCGGCCGGCAGGTCCCACTTGGTCTGGGCCTGCGCGGCAGTGGCGGCCAGCAGCGCGGCGGCGAGGGTCAGCGAGGGCAGCAGTTTCATCGGGGCTCCTGGTGAGGGGTCGGGTGTGGGGCGCGGAAGCATGCGGCGTGCCGCCGGGCCGCGCCCATCGTGGTTTACCGCAGGTGGGTTGAAGTCTAGAGATCGTTCAGATAAATTGTCAATAAATCTTCGACGTTCTGGTGCAAACCACTATGCCCCGCAAACGCGCCGCCTCAACCGCCGCAGCACCCGCTGCCGCACCCGCCGCCCAGCGGGCCGGCGGCATCGTGTCCTCGTCGCACCTCGTCAGCCCGAAGAGCGTCGAACTGTCGGAGTTCGAATTCGGCCTCATCGTCGCGTGGAACGCGTTCTCGCGCTGGGCCGTGCGCTGCATGGCCGCCGCCGGCTGCCCCGACCTCACCATCACCGACGTGCTGCTGATGCACCACGTGAGCCACCGCGCGCGCAACAAGAAGCTGGCCGACATCTGCTTCGTGCTGAACTACGAGGACACGCACGTCGTGGCCTACTCGCTGAAGAAGCTGGTCGCCGCCGGCCTGGTGCGTGCCGACAAGCAGGGCAAGGAAGTCTTCTACAGCCCCACGCCCGAGGGCGAGGCCTTCGTGCAGCAGTACCGCGCGGTGCGCGAGGAGTGCCTGGTGAAGAGCCTCGACACCGAGCTCAACGCCGACATCGGCGAACTCGCGCGCCTGCTGCGCACGATGAGCGGCATGTACGACCAGGCGGCACGCGCCGCCACCTCGCTGTGACCCCGTCGCCGTGAGCTTCCTCGGCATCCTGATGCTCGAGACGCGCTTCCCGCGCCCGCCCGGCGACGTCGGCCACCCGGCGAGCTGGCGTTTGCCGGTGCGCTACCGCACCGTCGAGGGCGCCTCGCCGCAGCGCGTGGTCCGCGAGGGCGACCCGGCGCTGCTGCAGCCCTTCGTCGACGCCGGCCGTGCACTGGTGGCCGAGGGCGCGCAGGCCCTCACCACGAGTTGCGGCTTTCTCGTCGCCTTCCAGTCCGAGTTGCAGGCGGCGCTGCCGGTGCCGGTGTGGACGTCGAGCCTGCTCGCGCTGCCGATGCTCGACGCGCCGGGCGTGATCACGGTCGACGCGGCGTCGCTGGGGCCGGCGCACCTGCGCGCCGCCAGCGCCGCCGCCGACACGCCGGTCGAGGGCCTGACCCCCGGCTGTTCGCTGCAGCGCACGCTGCTCGAAGACCGCACCGAACTCGACGCCGCCGCAGCCGAGGCCGACGTGGTGGCCGCGGCGCGCCGGCTCGTCGCGCGCGTGCCCACGCTGCGCACGCTGGTGCTCGAATGCACCAACATGCCGCCCTACGCCGCCGCCGTGCAGGCCGCCACCGGCCGGCCCGTGCACCACCTGATGACCCACGTCCACGAGCGCTGGCACGCGCTCCCCACGCCATGAACACACAACCGCGCTGGCAGTTCTGGATCGACCGCGGCGGCACCTTCACCGACGTCGTCGGCCGCGCGCCGGACGGCGCGCTGCACACGCTGAAGCTGCTGTCGGAGAACCCCGAGCAGTACGCCGACGCCGCCGTCGAGGGCATCCGCCGCCTGCTCGGCCTGGCGCCGGGCGAGCCGATCACGCCCGAGCGCGTGGACTGCGTGAAGATGGGCACCACGGTGGCGACGAACGCGCTGCTGGAACGCAAGGGCGACCGCACGCTGCTCGTCACGACGCGCGGCTTCCGCGACGCGCTGCGCATCGCCTACCAGGCGCGGCCGCGACTGTTCGACCGCCGCATCGTGCTGCCCGAGCTGCTGTACGAGCGCGTGATCGAGGCACAGGAACGCGTCGGCGCGCACGGCGACGTGCTGCAGCCGCTGGAGGAGATGCACCTGCGCGAACGCCTCTGGGCCGCGCACGACGCCGGCATCCGCAGCGTCGCGATCGTCTTCATGCACGGCTACCGCTACCCGGCGCACGAGCAGGCGGCGGCGCGCATCGCGCGCGAGGTCGGCTTCACGCAGGTGAGCGTGAGCCACGAGGTCAGCCCGCTGATGAAGCTGGTGTCGCGCGGCGACACCACGGTGGTCGACGCGTATCTCTCCCCCATCCTGCGCCGCTATGTCGACCAGGTCGCGGCGCAGATGCCTGGCGTGCGCCTCTTCTTCATGCAGAGCTCGGGCGGCCTCACCGAGGCGCACCACTTCCAGGGCAAGGACGCCATCCTGTCCGGCCCGGCGGGCGGCATCGTCGGCATGGTGCGCACCGCGGTGGCGGGCGGCCACGGCAAGGTGATCGGCTTCGACATGGGCGGCACCAGCACCGACGTCAGCCACTACGCCGGCGAGTTCGAGCGTGCCTTCGAGACGCTGGTGGCCGGCGTGCGCATGCGCGCGCCGATGATGAGCATCCACACCGTGGCCGCCGGCGGCGGCTCGATCCTCGGCTTCGACGGTGCTCGGCTGCGCGTCGGCCCCGAGAGCGCCGGCGCCAATCCGGGCCCCGCCAGCTACCGCCGCGGCGGCCCGCTGGCGACGACCGACGCCAACGTGCTGCTCGGCAAGATCCAGCCGGCCTGGTTCCCGAAGGTCTTCGGCCCGGCCGCCAACGAGCCGCTCGACCGCGACGGCGTGGCCTTGAAGTTCGAGGCCCTGGCCGCCGAGGTGCGGGCGAAGACCGGCCGCGCCGCAACGGCCGAGAGCCTGGCCGAAGGCTTCCTGCAGATCGCGATCCAGAACATGGCGAACGCGATCAAGCGCATCTCGGTCGCGCGCGGCTACGACGTCACGCAGTACACGCTGCAGTGCTTCGGCGGCGCCGGCGGCCAGCACGCCTGCGGCGTGGCCGACGCGCTCGGCATGGGCCGCGTCTTCGTGCACCCGCTGGCCGGCGTGCTGAGCGCCTACGGCATGGGCCTGGCGGACCAGATCGCGATGCGCGAAGCCTCGATCGAGCTGCCGCTGGACGAAGCCGGTCTCGCTGCCGCCGAGGCGCGGCTGGCCGCGCTGGGCGAGGCGGCGGCCGACGAGGTGGCGAGCCAGGGCGTCGCGCGCGCGCAGGTCGTGCTGCGGCGTGCGATCCACGTGCGCTACCAGGGCACCGACACCGCGCTCGTC
>CAUJHQ010000116.1 GCA_963204815.1 Pseudomonadota bacterium
TCGCTGGTGACGCTGCTCGCGGTGTCGGTGTGCACCGCGAAGACGGCCGTGATCTCGTGCCGCGTGTCGGCCTTCAGCGCCGCCTCGACGGCGGCGGCGTCGATCGGCTCGCCTTCGACCCAGGGCGTGCGCAGCGCGCTGCCGCCGAAGGCGTTCACCTGCTCGGCCCAGCCATCGCTGAAGTGGCCGGTGCCGGGCACCAGGATCTTCGTGCCGGGGCCGACGAGGTTGGCGATCACCGCCTCCCAGCCGCCATGGCCGTTGGCCGAGTAGAAGAAGACCTCGGCGCGCTCGGTCTGCAGCAGCCGCTTCATGCCGTGCTCGCAGGCGCCGATCATGCGCATCACGTTGGCGTCGGCGAGATCGGTGGGCTGGCGCGACATCGCGTGCACGACCTCGTCGGGCACCGGCGTCGGGCCGGGCGAGTGCAGCAGGCGGCGGCCGGGGATGCGGGGGCGGATGGGGCTCACGCGGGGCATGCTAGCGGATCGCTGCCGCGCGGCGCCACGCGCCGGTGGCGCTAAGCTCCGGCCCATGTTCACCGGCATCGTTCAAGGCATCGCCACCGTCCAGCGGCTCGAAGACCGCCCGGGGCTGCGCAGCTTCAGCCTGCGCTTCCCGCGCGGCTTCGCCGACGGCCTGGCCCTCGGCGCCAGCGTGGCCGTCGACGGCGTCTGCCTCACCGTCACCGCGCTCGAAGGCGCCGATGCGGCGCGCTTCGACGTCATGCAGCAGAGCCTGGCGCTCACCACGCTGGCCGCGCTCGCCGAGGGCAGCCGCGTGAACGTGGAGCGGGCGGCGAAGGACGGCGCCGAGATCGGTGGCCATCCGCTGTCGGGGCACGTCGACTTCATGGCGACGCTGGCCGCGATCCGCACGCCCGAGAACAACCGCGTGCTGCGCATCGCGGTGCCGCCGCGCTTCGTGCGCTATGTGTTCGCGAAGGGCTACATCGCGATCAACGGCGCCAGCCTCACGGTGGCCGAGGCCGACCGCGCGGCCGGCTGGTTCGAGGTCTGGCTGATCCCCGAGACGCTGCGCATGACCACCTTCGGCGAGAAGGCCGAAGGCGCGGCGCTGAACATCGAGATCGAGCGCCAGACGCAGGTCTTCGTCGACACCGTGCGCGAGGCCATCGACGAACGCCTGGGTCCGCTGCGGCCGGCGCTGGAGCAACTGCTGCGCGAGCGCGGCATCGAGCTCGACGACCTCGCCGCGCCGGCCCGCTTGCCCGCGCCCTGAGCGCAGGCCTGACGGCCGCGCGAAGCGCCGTTCACCGCTGGATACGGGGAGACACAACCCCGGGGCGTTCAAAAGGGCAAAATGCACAGCATGCCGTTCAGCCCGCACCGCGGACCGGCGCCTTCCCGCTCGCTGCCATGAAGCTCTCCCACCTTGCGCTCCCCGTCGTCGCGGCCGCCGTCATCGCCGGCTGCGGTGGTTCCGGCTCCGGTTCGGACACCGGCACGCTGCGCCTGGCGCTGACCGACGCGCCGTCCTGCGGCTACGACGCCGTCAACGTCACCGTCGAGAAGGTGCGCGTGCACCGCAGCGCCGCGGCCGACGACACCGACGGCGGCTGGGCCGAGATCGTGCTGCCCACGCCGCAACGCCTGGACCTGCTGACGCTGTCCAACGGCGTGCTGCTCGAACTCGGCCAGACCGAGCTGCCGGCCGGCACCTACACGCAGATGCGCCTGGTGCTCGCGCGCAACGGCGGCAGCGCGCCCTATGCGAACTCGGTCGTGCCGACCGGCGGCGACGAGACGCCGCTGACGACGCCCAGCGCCCAGCAGAGCGGCCTGAAGGCGAACATCGGCCTCACGGTCGAGCCCGACCAGGTGGCCGACTTCGTGATCGACTTCGACGCCTGCAAGTCGGTCGTCCGGCGCGGCGCCTCGGGTCAGTACAACCTGAAGCCGGTGATCGCCGTGATCCCGCGCCTGGGCGATGCCGGCCAGCGTGTGGTCGGCCGCGTCGACCCGGCGCTGGCGCTGGCCAGCACCGCGGTGTCGGTGCAGGCCGGCGGCGTGCCGGTGAAGGCCACGGTGCCGGGGGCCGACGGCCGTTTCGTGCTGTACCCGGTGCCGGCCGGAAACTACGACCTCGTCGTCACGGCGGCCGGCCGCGTCACCGCGGTGATGACGAGCGTGCCGGTGACGGCGACGTCGGTGACGCAGGTGAACGGCGACGTCGCCCTCGCGCCGCCGGCAACCGTGCTGCCCGCGCGCGCCGTCAACGGCGTCGTGACGCCGGCCACCGCCAGCGTGCGCGCACTGCAGAAGCTGGCCGGCGGGCCGACGATCGAGGTCGCCTGGGGTGCGGTCGACGCCGCCAGCGGGGCCTTCGCCTTCGCGCTGCCGGTCGAGACGCCGGTGCGCACGGCCTACGTGCCCGGCGCGCCGTCGCTGCCCTTCGTGGCCGACACGCTGGCGCTGGGCCTCTACACGGTGGAGGCCGAGGCCGCCGGCGTGAAGAAGAGCGTCGACATCGACGCCAAGGCCGACGTGGCGCCGCTGGCCATCACGTTCCCCTGATCGATACTCTCGCGATGAACCTTCGACTTCTCATGGCCGCCACTGGCCTGCTGATGGCGGCCGGCGTGCAGGCGCAACAGGCCAACGTCGGCATCACGATCGACGGGCCGCCGCTGCCGGGCCTGTTCGGCCGCGTCCAGATCGGCGCCAACCTGCCGCTGCCACCGGTCTACCTGCCCAAGCCGATCATCGTGGCACCACCCCAGGTGGTGGTCAGCCGCGAGCCGGTGTACCTGTGGGTGCCGCACGACCACCGCCGCGACTGGAAGCGCCACTGCGGCCGCTACGACGCCTGCGGCCGCCCGGTGTACTTCGTCGAGGAGCGCTGGGTGCGCGAACACGAGCCGCAGCGCTTCGAGAAGAAGCGCGGGCGCGGTCGCGGCGACGACGACCACCCGGGCCGCGGCCACGGCAAGGGCCATGGCAAGGACAAGGACCATGACAAGGGTCGTGGCCGGGACTGACCCTGCACGCGCGCCGAGCCGCGCTCAGGCCCGGCCGCCGTGCCGGCCGGCGCCGGCGCTGAAGCGCGCCGCACCGGCCAACCCTTCGTCCAGCACCGCCCGGTAGCCGCCGGCGCCTTCGCGCTGCAGCGCCTGCGCCAGCGGCAGGTCCCACTGCGTGAAGGCCGACGCCCGGTCGGCGCGCAGGCAGCCCTGCGGGAACGACGCGATCTCGAGCGCCAGCGCCTGCGCGGCGGTGAGCGCCTGGCCCTCGTCGACGATGCGGTTCGCGAGGCCGAAGGCGAGGGCTTCGTCGGCCCCCACCGGCCGTCCGGTGAGGATCATGTCGAGCGCCCGTCCCATGCCGACGATGCGTGGCAGCCGCACCGTGCCGCCGTCGATCAGCGGCACGCCCCAGCGGCGGCAGAAGACGCCGAACACGGCACTGCGGGCGGCGACGCGCAGGTCGCACATCAGCGCCAGTTCGAGCCCGCCGGCGACCGCGTAGCCTTCGACCGCGGCGATGACCGGCTTGGTGAACGCGATGCGCGTCGGCCCCATCGGCCCGGCGCCGCTGCCGTCGGGCACGAGCACGTTGCGCCGCGCCGGGTCGCCCAGCGCCGCGAGGTCGGCGCCGGCGCAGAAGTGGCCGCCGGCGCCGGCGAGCACCGCGACGCGCTGGCCGGCGTCGGCCTCGAAGGTCTCGAAGGCGGTCCGCAAGGCGGCGGCGGTCGGGCCGTCGACCGCGTTGCGGCAGTGCGGCCGGTCGATCACGATGGTCGTCACCGGGCCGTTGGTCGAGCTTCTGACGTCATGCATGGCGGTCTCCCCCGGCAGCGGCCGGCTCCGCATCATCGCGTCACCGGAAGCGGCGGGCGGTGCCCCCCGCATTCACGGGGCCCCGGGCCGACATTTCGTCGAAATGCGTTCCCGTCACTTATGCAACGCAGTACAAACCGGCCTGATCAGACGCAACTCCGAGTCCCGGCGGCCGCCGGGGCGCCGAGCGAGCGCGGGGTCGTACCCCGAACACAGGAGAATTCCATGAGGGAGAGCATCACCCGCGCGGCGCGAGCCGCCCTGGTCGCCGTGACCGCCGTTCTCGGCTTCGTCACCACGTCGCATGCGGCGGTCTACGTCGGCGTCTGGGACCCGCCCTACGGCAATGCCTTCCCCAACCTGGGCTGGCGCGGCGAGGTCGTCATCGACGCCCCCACCAACTGCGGCAACAGCCCCACGTTCACGGGCATCGCGCCGTGCGCGCCCGGCCAGGCCTTCGTGACCTCGGCCTTCGTCGAGCTCTACCTGCTCGACACCGGCCCGTCGTTCCCGACCTACAACATGCTGACCTTCACGCCCTCGTCGATGAACGTCAACAGCCTGGCGTTCGACAACGGCTCGCTGCTCGGCGCCGTGACCGGCCGCTCGAACTGGATCTACGACGCGGCGATGGATGTCGAGTTCGCGCTCCAGTTCGCCTACGACGGCATGGCGGTGGCGCCGTCGCTGCCGAACGTGCCGGGTGCCGACACCTACTCGGGGCCGGTGCTCTGGTACAAGGACATGGTCTGCGTGCGCGAGCGTCACCGCCGTGGCGACTACGACCACGACGACGAGTGCGAGCGCTACAAGACGGTCTACGGCACGAACGACCTGAACAACCCCGATACGCGCCCGGCGCTGACCTTCACCAACACCTCGTTGGTGGTGCCCGAGCCCGGTTCGCTGGCGCTCGCGCTGGCGGCGATGCTGGGGCTGGCGGCCGTGCGCCGCCGCGCGCAGCGCGGCCGCTGAATCAGCGCTTCGGTTCCGACACCGCCAGCGCCTGGCGGACCAGTTCGGCGGCGTCCCACGGGACGCCGCTTTGCTTGGCGGACTCGAAACGTTCAGGGCCGAGCGCGGCCTGCAGTTGCTGCAGCCAGCCGTCCCAGGGCGCGCGCTCGCGCGCCGGGCGCTGCTGGCCGAACTGCGCGCGCAGGCCGTCGGCGGCGCCGACGAGCGCCGCCGCGTGGTCGGCGCGGGCCAGGGCCAGCGCGAGGCGCGCGTGGTCGTCGATGCAGGCCAGCATTTCCGCGCGGTCCTCGAACGCCTGGAACGAGCGCAGCGCGCTCGCCAGGCGCGGCGCGGCGGCGTCCCAGCTCGCTTCGGCGAGGTCGGCGCGCGCCTGCCACCAGGTGGCGAGCGCCTCGCTGGCGCGGTCGCCGGCTTCGCGGCTGGTGGCCAGCGCGCGCTGCAGGCGCGTGCGCGCCGCCGCCACCGCACCGGCCGCGAGGTCGATCGCGCCGAGGTGGACGTCGCACTCGGCCTCCAACTCGCGGTGGCCCACGCGCTGCGCGATCGCGAGCGCCGCTTCCAGGTCGGGGCGGGCGCCGGCGTCGTCGCCAACCGCCATCGAGCACAGGCCCAGGTGCTGCAGGCCGATGCCTTCACCGACCTTGTCACCGCGTTCGCGGAACAGCGCCAGCGCCTCGCGCTCGTTTGCGGCCGCGCCCGCGGCGTCGCCCATCTGCAGGCGCGACAGGCCCAGCGTCGACAGCGTTGCGGCGATCTCCACCGGGTTGCCCAGGCCGCGCCGCAGCGCCAGGCACTGCTCGAGCATCTGCACCGCCTCGGCGTGGTCGCCCTGGCCGCCGGCGAGCGCGGCGCCCACGTACAGCGCGTGGGCATGCGCCACGTCGGCCGCCTTCACCTCGGGCAGCGCGAGCGCGGCCTTGACGACGGCGCGGCCCTCGCTGGCGTAGCCGCGCAGCATCCAGAAGCCCTGCAGCGCCACCGCCAGCTTGACGGCGATGAAGCGGTCGACCGCACCGGTCAGCGCGCAGGCGGTGGCGGCACGCAGGTTGCCGAGGTCGGCCTCCAATGCGGCGACCCACTGTGCCTGCTCGGGGCCCTTCATGCCGTCGCGCGCCTTCTTCGCGATCGCGAAGTACAGCTCGCAGTGGCGTGCCGCCAGGGCGGCGCTGTCGCCGGCCTGCTGCAGCTTCTCGGCGGCGTAGTCGCGGATCGTCTCCAGCATGCGGTACCGCGAGCCGTCCTCGTGCTCCTCGAGCATGACGAGCGACTTCTCGACCAGCGAGCTCAGCAGGTCGAGGATGTCGTAGCCCTCGATCGGGTCGCCTTCGCACACCGCCTCGGCGGCTTCGAGCGTGAAGCCGTCGACGAACACCGCCAGCCGGCGCAGCAGCGTCTGCTCGTTCGGCGACAGCATCTCGTACGACCAGTCGACCAGCGCGCGCAGCGTCTGCTGGCGCTGCTGCAGCGCACGCGCGCCGCCGGTCAGCAGCTTGTAGCGGTCGCGCAGGCGGATGTTGATGTCCGCCAGGCTCATCGCGCGCACGCGCGCGGCGGCGAGTTCCAGCGCGAGCGGAATGCCCTCCAGCCGCACCACCAGCTCGGCGACCGCGGCAGCGTCGCGCTCGGTGACCTCGAACGCCGGCTTGTGCAGGCGCGCGCGCTCGATGAACAGCTGCGCGGCCGGCGCCTCCATCAGCGCCGCCACGCCGGCGTCGCGCGTGGGCACCGGCAGCGGGTGCACCGGGTAGGCCAGTTCGCCCGGCACCTTCAGCGCCTCGCGGCTGCTCGCCAGCAGGCGCAGCTTCGGCGCGCCGCGCAGCAGCGCGTAGGCGAGGTCGGCCGAGGGCTGCGCCAGGTGCTCGCAGTTGTCCAGCACCAGAAGCACGCGGCGCGGCTTCAGGTGCTCGACCAGGCGGCGCAGCAGCGGCTGGCCCGGTTCCTCGCGCACGCCGACGGTCTTCGCGGCTTCGTCGACGACGAGCGCGGGGTCGCGGATCGGCGACAGGTCGATGAACCAGACACCGTCCGGGAACTGCGACTTCAGGTCCTCCGCCACCTCGAGCGACAGGCGGGTCTTGCCCAGCCCGCCCATGCCCAGCAGCGTGACCAGGCGCGTCTCCGCCAGGTGCGCCTTCACCTCGCGCAGCTCGCGTTCGCGGCCGACGAAGGAGGTCGAGGGTTGCGGCAGGTTGCTCGGGATCTCCACCAGCGGCCGCCAGTCGCCGCCGGTGAGGATCACGCGGCGCGCTTTCTCGCCGTCCTCCGGCGGCACGCATTCCCGGCCGCTCTCCGCCGCCTCGAACAGCTCGGCCGGCTCGGCCACGCCTTTCAGCAGCCAGTGGCCGTGCGACACCACCTGCAGGTCGTCGACCGCGCCGAGTGCGTCGCGCGCCTCGCGCGTGAGAAGCGTCTGCTGCGCGCGGGCGAGCGCCATCACGCGCGCCGCCGTCGGCTTGGCGAGGCCGTCGACCTCGATCGGCTTGGCGCCGCGCGCGACGTCGTCGGCGCTGTTGTGGCGCAGGATCACGGCGCCGACGTGCAGGCCGGCGCGTGCCCGCAGCGGCACCGGCAGCGCGGTCAGTGCGCCGTGATAGGCGTGGGCGTAGCGCACGGCGGCGTCGGCGCTGTCGAACATCAGCAGCATGCCGTCGGTCTTGTCGATCTCGCGGCCGCCGTGCGCGGGCAGCAGGTCGCGCGCGGCCCGGTCATGCGCGGCCCAGACGCCCGCCATGACGGCGTCGCCGAGGGCTTCGGACAGTTGCGTGCTGCCGACCACGTCGGTCAGCAGCAGGGCCTTGATCTCGGTCATGGTGGGGGAAGGCGCTGGTTGCGCGGCCAGCAGGCCTGATTGTGGCGCGCACGGACTGAGCCGTGTCGGATGCCCGTGCTTGACGTCCATCAATCGAGGCGCGGCCCCCCCCAACACAATCGCCGCGTGTCCCCCGCCGCCGCCCCCGACGCCCCCGCCATCTTCGTGGCACGCCACCTGCGCAAGGTCTACCGCGCCGGCGAGGTGGAGGTGGTCGCGCTGCGCGACGTCTCGCTCGAGGTCGGCCGTGGCGAGTTCATCGTGCTGCTGGGGCCTTCGGGCAGCGGCAAGAGCACGCTGCTGAACATCCTCGGCGGGCTGGACGTGCCGACGAGCGGCGAGGTGCGCTTCGCCGATCACGACCTGTCGGCCGCCAGCGAGGCCGAGCTCACGCGCTACCGGCGCGAGCACGTCGGCTTCGTGTTCCAGTTCTACAACCTGATCCCGAGCCTGACGGTGCGCGAGAACGTCGCGCTCGTGACCGACATCGCGCGCGCGCCGATGGACATCGACGAGGCGATCGGCCTCGTCGGCCTGGCGCCGCGGCGCGACCATTTCCCGGCCCAGCTGTCCGGCGGCGAGCAGCAGCGCGTGGCGATCGCGCGTGCCATCGTCAAGCGGCCCGAGGTGCTGCTGTGCGACGAGCCGACCGGCGCGCTCGACGTCGCCACCGGTCGCCTCGTGCTGGAGGTCATCGAGCGCATCAACCGCGAGCTCGGCACGACGGCGGTGGTGATCACGCACAACGCCGCCATCGCCGGCATGGCCGACCGCGTGATCCACCTCGGCGACGGCGCGATCCAGCGCGAGGAGCGCAACGCGCGCAAGCTCACGCCGGCCGAACTGGCGTGGTGAGCGGCATGCGCGCCCTGAACCGCAAGCTGCTGCGCGACCTGCGCCTGATGTGGAGCCAGGCGCTGACGATCGCGCTCGTCGTCGCCAGCGGCGTCGGCGGCTTCATCACGACGCTGTCGGTCGTCGACTCGCTCGACGCCGAACGCGACGCCTTCTACGCCAGCGGGCGCTTCGCCGACGTCTTCGCCGCCGTCAAGCGCGCGCCCGATGCGGTGGCCGAGCGGCTGGCCGCCGTGCCCGGCGTCGCCGACGCGCAGCCGACGACCGAGTTCCCGGTGCGCATCACGCTGGCCGGCGTCAGCGACCCCATCGTCGGCCAGCTGATCGGGCTGGACGCGCGGCGGCCGCAGCGCATGAACCTCGTCAGCCTGCGCCGCGGCAGCGGCGCGGGCGGCACGCCGGGCCGCCCGGGCCCGGACGGCGCGCTGCCGGCCTGGGTGTCGGAGGCCTTCGCCGCTGCGCACGGGCTGCAGCCGGGCGCGCGCCTGAGCGCGCTCGTCAACGGCCGGCTGCGCACGCTGGTGGTGACCGGCGTCGCGCTGTCGCCCGAGTACGTGTTCGCCGGCCTCTGGGGCATGCCGGACCAGCGCGGCTTCGGCGTCTTCTGGGTCGACCGCGAGGCACTGGCCGCCGCCTACGACATGGAAGGCGCGTTCAACCGCGTCGCGCTCAAGCTCGTGCCGGGCGCCGACGAACGCGCTGTGCTCGACGGCGTGCAGGCGGTGCTGGAGCGCTACGGCGCGCGCGAGGCCTACGCGCGCGCCGACCAGACCTCGCACGCGATGCTCGACAACGAGATCCGCGAGCAGCGCGTCATCGGCACCGTGCTGCCGGCCATCTTCTTCGGCGTCGCCGCCTTCCTGCTCAACGTGGTGGTGTCGCGCCTGGTGGCCAAGCAGCGCGAGCAGATCGCGGCGCTGAAGGCGCTGGGCTACCCGAACCGCACGATCGCCGCGCACTATCTCGGCCTCGTGCTGGTCATCGTGGCGCTGGGCTTCGCGATCGGCCTCGTCGTCGCGCAGTGGCTGGGCGGCCTGTACATCGGCCTCTACGAGGACTTCTTCCGCTTCCCGTCGCTGCGCCACCGCATCGAGGCGCCGCTGGTGCTGACCGCGGGCGCAATCACGCTGGCGACCTCGGTCGCCGGCACGCTGGGGGCCATCCGCGCCACCGTGCGGCTGGCACCGGCCGAGGCGATGCGCCCGCCGGCCCCCGGCCGCTACCGGCCCACCGTGCTGGAGCGGCTGGGCATCCGCCGCATCGGCACCTCGCTGCGCATGATCCTGCGCACGATGGAGCGGCGGCCGCTGCGCACGCTGCTGTCGATCTTCGGCGTCGCCGCGGCAGTGGCGCTGGTGGTGCTGGGCAACTTCTTCCGCGATGCCATCGACTTCATCGTCGACACCCAGTTCGCGCTGTCGATGCGCAGCGACGTCGCCGTCTGGCTCGTCGAGCCCGGCCCCGACCGCGCGCGCCACGAGCTCGCGCGCGCGCCCGGCGTGGCGGCGGTCGAGGCGACGCGCTTCGTGCCGGTGACGCTGGTCCACGGCGCGCGCCGCGAGCGCAACCTGATCCGCGGCTACGCCGAGCGGCCCGAGCTCTACCGCGTGATCGACATCGAGCAGCGCAGCCACACTCTCGAAGGCGACGGCCTCGTGCTGACCGACCGGCTGGCCGCCAAGCTCGGCGTGCGCGTCGGCGACACCGTGCTCGCCGAAGTGCTGGAAGGGCGCCCGCGCACGCTCGCGCTGCGCGTCGACGCCACCGTCGCGGAGATGATGGGCCTGAACGCCTACATGGGCCGGCGCGCGCTGAACCGCGCGCTCGGCGACGACGACCTGTCCTCCGGCTACGTGCTGCAGGTGGCGCCGGGCTCGGAAGCGGCGCTGCTCGCCGCCACGCGCGAGATGCCGCGGGTGGCCGGCGCCTTCAGCAAGGCGACGATGCTGCGCAACATGCAGGAGCTGTCGGCGCGCAACGTGCGCATCATGAGCCTGGTGATGACGCTGTTCGCGGCCGTCATCGCCGTCGGCGTGGTCTACAACAACGCCCGCATCGCCCTCGCCGAGCGTGTGTGGGAACTCGCCAGCCTGCGCGTGCTGGGCTTCACGCGCGCCGAGGTGTCGGCGCTGCTGCTCGGCGAATTGGCGATCGGGATCGCCATCGCGCTGCCGCTGGGCATGCTGATGGGCTGGGGCCTGGTGCACGCCATCGCCGGCGCGCTGCAGAGCGACCAGTTCAACTTTCCGGTGGTGATCCTGCCGCGCACCTATGCCTGGGCGGCGATCTGCGTCGTCGCCGCGGGCGCGGCGAGCGCGCTGGTCGTGCGCCGCCGCATCGACCGCCTCGACATGGTCGCGGCGCTGAAGACGAGGGAGTGACAACGATGCAACGCAAGACGGTGCTCGGTCTCGGCGCGGCGGCGCTCGCGCTCGCCGGCCTGCTGGCCTGGGCGTTCGCGCCGCGGCCGCTGCCGGTGGAGGTGGCCACCGCGACGCTGGGCCGCTTCGAGACGACGATCGACGAGGACGCGCGCACCCGCCTCGTCGACCGCTACGTGGTGCACGCGCCGCTCGCCGGCCGCCTGCCGCGGCTGGCGCTGCGCGAAGGCGATGCGGTCGAGGCCAACGCCGTGCTCGGCACGCTGCTGCCGGCCTTCAGCCCGCTGCTGGACGAACGCACGCTGCGCGAGCTGCAGGCGCGCGTCGGCGCCGCCGAGGCCGGCGCGCAGCGCGCGGCCACGCGCATCGAGGCGGCCAAGGTGGCGATCGAGCAGGCGAAGAACGAACTGCGTCGCAGCGAGCAGCTGGCGCAGCAGGGCTTCGTCGCGCCGACCAAGATCGACGCCGACCGCCTCGCCGCGCAGGCGGCGCAGAAGGAACTGGACACCGCCGCCGACGGCCTGCACGTGGCGCGCCACGAAGCCGAGCAGGCGCGCGCCGCGCTCGGCGCCGCGCGCGGCGGCGGCGCCGGCGGCTTCGCGCTGCGTTCGCCGGTGGCCGGCCGCGTGCTCAAGCTGCACCAGACGAGCGAGACGGTGGTCGCCCTCGGCGCGCCGCTCGTCGAGCTCGGCGACACCGGCAAGCTGGAGATCGTGGCCGAGCTGCTGACGACCGACGCGCTCGCCGCGCGGCCCGGCAGCGCCGTGCGCATCGAACGCTGGGGCGGACCCGGCGCGCTGCAGGGGCGCGTGCGCCGCGTCGAGCCGGCGGCCTTCACGAAGGTGTCGGCGCTGGGCGTGGAGGAACAGCGCGTCAACGTGCTGATCGACCTCACCAGCCCGGCGGCCGAGTGGGCGGCGCTGGGCGACGGCTTCCGCGTCGCGGTGCGCATCGTCACGCGCAGCGAAGACCAGGTGCTGCGCGTGCCGGTGAGCGCGGTCTTCCCGCGTGTCGGCGGCGACGGTTTCGCGGCCTATGTCGTCGAGGACGGGCGCGCGCGGCTGCGGCCGGTGACGGTGGCGGCGCGCAACGGCCAGGACGCCTGGGTGACCGAGGGCCTGGCCGCCGGCGCCGTGCTGGTGGTGTACCCCGGCGCCGCGGTGGCCGACGGCGTGCGCGTCGCGCCGCGCAAGGTCTGATTCATGCGCGTGCGGCACACTGGCGGCATGAAAGAGAGCCCCGCCGTTATCGAGTCGCGCCGCTTCGCCACCCGCCGCGTGCCGCTGCTGCGGCCGCTGGGCTGGCTGGCCGCGGGCTGGCGCGACTTCATGCGCTGCCCGGTGCCGGGCCTGCTGCACGGCCTGCTGCTCGCCGGCTTCGGCGTGGTGCTGATCGTCGCGGCCGGCGACGCCTTCTGGCTGCTCACCGGCGCCTTCACCGGCTTCCTGCTCGTCTCGCCGATCCTCGCCACCGGCCTGTACACCGTGAGCCGGGCGCTGCAGCGGCAGGGCCACGCGGACACCCGCATGGCCTTCGCCGCCTGGGCGCCGCGCGACGGCCGGCTGGTCGTCTTCGGCGTGCTGCTGGCCCTTGCCGGCACCGGCTGGGTCATGACCTCGGCCTCGCTGATCACGGCCTTCGCCGGCGCGCCGGTGCCGAGCCCGCAGGCCTTCATGAAGGTCGTCGTGCTGGCCGACGAAGGGCGCCTGTTCGAGACCTGGCTGGCGCTCGGCGGCCTGCTCGCGGCGCCGGTGTTCGCCTCCAGCGTGGTCGCGATCCCGCTGCTGCTGGACCGCGAGATCAGCGTGCTGGGCGCGGTCTTCACGAGCTGGCGCGTCGTCATGGACAACCCGGTCACGCTGGCCTTCTGGGCGGCGCTGATCGCGCTGCTCACGGTGGCCGGCATGGTGCTCGCGATGCTCGGGCTGGTGGTGGTGGTGCCGCTGCTCGCGCACGCCAGCTGGCACGCCTACCGCGACCTCGTCGACACCAGCGGCCTGGCCGAACTCGACTGAAGGCGGCGGCGATGTTCGGCTACACCGAAGAACAGATCGCGCAGTTCGGGCTGACCTTCGGCGTCAGCGCGTTCATGCTGTACATGGTGTTCATCATCCTGCAGCTCGCGCGCGAGTCGAAGGCCGGCAAGTTCGGCACCTTCATCCTGCTGCTCGGGCTGGGCTTCGGCCTGGTCGGCTTCGCCGCCAAGGGCGTGATCAAGTACTTCCTGGCCGGCGTGGACCCCGGCGGCTGAGCCTGCGCATGCCGATGCACCTGCGTGCATCGGCATGGCTGGCGAAGGGCCGAGCGCGTCCCGCGCGCGAGGCGCGGCCTGCAAGGCTGAGCCCGCGCATGCCGACGCACCTGCGTGCATCGGCATGGCTGGCGAAGGGCCGAGCGCGTCCCGCGCGCGAGGCGCGGCCTGCAAGGCTGACCCGCCGGGGGGAACGCTCAGCGCGGCGCCACCGCCTCGATGCGGAAGGCCGCGTACCAGGCGGCCACCGCCTCGATGTCCTGGTCCGACAGCGTCTTGGCGATGACGTTCATCACCTCGTGCCGCCGTTCGCCGCTGCGGTAGTGGCGCAGCTGCGAGATCAGGTACATCGCCGGCTGGCCGGCGAGGTTGGGCGCGTCGGGCGCGCTGGACACGCCTTGCGGCCCGTGGCAGACGGCGCAGACCTGCTGCGCCTTCAGCTGGCCGGCCACCTGCGGCTGCGCCGCGGCGGGCAGGGCCGCAGCGGCCAGCAACAGGGCGGCGCCGATGCGCGCAGGCGTCACGGTGCCGAGTAGGTGATGCGGTAGATCGCGCCGGCGAAGTCGTCGGAGACGAGCAGCGAACCGTCCTTCATCACCGCCACGTCGACCGGGCGGCCGCGGTAGATGCCGTTCTCGTCGAGCCAGCCCTCGGCGAACACCTCGCTCTTGTCGGCGTTGCCGTCGCCCTTCATCGAGACGAAGTTGATCAGCGCGCCGCTCGGCTTGACGCGGTTCCACGAGCCGTGCGCCGCGACGAACGCGCCGCCCTGGTACTTGGCCGGGAACATCTTGCCGTTGTAGAAGGTCATGCCGAGCTGCGCCTGGTGCGCCGGGAACTCGATCTGCGGCTTCGTCCACTGCGCCGGCGGCTGCATGCCCTTCAGGTCGGGCGCCGCGCCGGTGCCGGCGATCTGCGTGTTGTTGCCGTGGATGTACGGGTAGCCGAAGTGCTCGCCGCCCGCCTTCGTGATGCGGTTCAGCTCGCCCGGCGGGATGTCGTCGCCCATGCCGTCGGTCTGGTTGTCGGTGAACCAGACGGTCTTGTCCTTGGGGTTGATGTCCATGCCCACGCTGTTGCGCACGCCGCGCGCGACGACCTCGCGCTTGCTGCCGTCGAACGGGTCCATGCGCACCATGCCGCCGATGCCGAGCGATTCGTACATCGCGATCTTGTCCTTCGGCGGCACGTTGAACGGCTGGCCGAGCGTGATGTAGAGCTTGCCGTCGTCGCCGACGCGGCAGGTGCGCGCGCCGTGGTTGAAGCTCTCCTCTTCGGGCGGGATCAGCTTGCCCTGGTCGACGACCGGGATCACGGCGACGTCCGGGCCTTCGTAGAAGAACTCGGCGGCGGGGAAGTTCAGCACGCGGTTGTGCTCCACCACGATCAGGAAGCCGTCCTTCGTCCAGCAGACGCCGTTCGGGTTGCTGAACTTCAGGCTCGGCGCGAAGCTCTTCACCTCGTCGGCGACACCGTCGCTGTTGCGGTCGGTCACGGCCCACACCGTGGTCTTGCGGGTGCCCACGAACAGCATGTTGGTGCTGGGCGCGACGGCCATGTGGCGCGCGTCCGGCACGATCGCGAAGAGGTCGATCTTGAAGCCCGGCGGCAGCTTCACGCGCTTCAGGTTCTCCTTGATCGCGTCGGCGTTGCGGCCGGTCTGCGCCACGGTCGGGATGTTCAGGTCGGTGGTCGCGACCTTGAACTGCTTGAGCTTCTCGATGTTGGCCTGGGCCAGCGCCGGCAGCGCCGCGGCGCAGAGCGCAGCGGCGGCGACGAAGCGCAGCACAGGGGCGTGGGAACGCGTCATGTCGGTCTCCTCTTGTGAATGGGTGTGGGCTGCGCCGCCTCGCGGCGTGCAGCGCGGCCCTCTCTGCAAGGCGCGGACCATTTCGGGATCACCCTGAGCACGCCCCACCGTTGCCCTGCGGCCACGCGGTCGCACCCGCTGTGCCGCCGCTGCACAGTGGTGTCCAAGCTGTCCAGATTCTGTGCAGTTGATAGGGCGATTTGGGCCTGCTACCGTCAGCCCCCTTCAAGCCGGCCCTGATCGGCGCGAGGAGACGCTGATGATCCCCAGGCCCGAGCACCGCCTAGAGCGTGCGCGCGTGCTGCGCGAGCGCGGCAACGCCCTGCCGCCGGAAGGGCTGCCGTCCGACGAGATCGTCGACAGCTGGGTGCGCTGCCTGGACGCCGGGCTGGCCAGCGGCGCCGCGCTGCAGATCCCCGTCGTCGAGGACGCGCAGCTGCGCGAACGGCGCGAGCGTTCCGAGGTCGTGCGCCGGCTGGCGCGCGCCGAGCTCGAGACGCTGTCGCAGCAGATCGCCGGCTCGAACTTCCTGCTCGCCTTCGCCGACCCCGACGGCATCATCCTCGACTGCTACGCCGACAACCGCTTCCGCATGAGCGGCTCGGGCGCCGGCATCGTCGCCGGCAGCCTGTGGCGCGAAGAGGTCGCCGGCACCAACGGGCTGGGCACCGCGCTGGCCAACGGCCGCAGCGTCGCCGTCACCGGGCTGGAGCACTACTTCCTGGAGCTCGGCGACGTGTCCTGCACCGCCGCGCCGGTGCGCGACGCGCGCGGCGCCATCGTCGGCGTGCTCGACGCGTCGTCGTACTTCGAATCGCGCCAGCGCCACACCCAGGCGCTGGTGCAGATGGCGGCCACCCACATCGAGAACGGCCTGCTCGCGCACCAGATGCGCGGCCACCTGGTGCTGGCGCTGCACCCGCGGCCGGAATTCCTGGGCACGCTGTCGGCCGGCCTGCTGGCCTTCGACGAGGGCGGGCGCGTGCTGGCCGCCAACCTGCGCGCGCGCCAGCTGCTGCAGGGCCTGGACGTGTCGCCCGGCAGCGCCTTCGAGGCGCTGTTCGGCGAGCCCTTCGAACCCTTCGCCGCGCGCGCCGAACGCCAGGGCGAACAGCGGCTGCGCGACCTGATGGGCAGTTCGCTGTTCGCGGCCTGCGTGAGCCGGGCGCGCCGCGCCGTGCCGGCGCCGCGGCTGGCGGCGCCCGTGCCCGTGCCCGTGCCCGTGCCCGCACCGGACACCGCACCCCCACTGGCGGTGGTGGCGCCGGCCGCGGCCGAGGACCCGGCGGTCGCCGACGCCTACCGCCTGGCCGAGGCGGCGGCGCGCATGGCGGTGCCGATCCTGCTGCACGGCGAGACGGGCAGCGGCAAGGAAGTGCTGGCGCGCCACGTGCACGCCACGAGCGGGCGGCGCGGCGCCTTCGTCGCCGTCAACTGCGGCGCGCTGCCGGCCGAGCTGGTGGAGGCCGAGCTCTTCGGCTACGTCGGCGGCGCCTTCACCGGCGCGCGCCGCGAGGGCAGCGAGGGCCTGATCGCCAGCGCGCACGGCGGCACGCTGCTGCTGGACGAGCTGTGCGAGCTGCCGCTGGCGCTGCAGGCCGCGCTGCTGCGCTTCCTCGACGACCGCCAGGTGCGGCCGGTCGGCGGCACGCGCGCCCGCACGGTCGACGTGCAGCTGCTCGCGGCCACCCATGCCGACCTCGAAGCCGAGGCCGCGGCCGGCCGCTTCCGCGCCGACCTGCTGTACCGGCTGAACACCGTGTCGGTGCGCCTGCCGCCGCTGCGTGCGCGGCGCGACTTCGGCGCCGCGGCGCGCGCCATGCTTGCCGAGATCGACCGCGCCGCGACGCTGGACGACGCCGCGCTCGCGCGCCTGGCGCGCCACGCCTGGCCGGGCAACTTCCGCGAGCTGCGCTCGGTGCTGACGCGCGCGCTGCTGCTCGCCGGCGCCGGCCGCCGTCTTGGCGCGGCCGATGTCGAGCGCGTGATGCCGGCGGCCACGGTGGCGGCGCCGTCGTCGCTGCAGCAGGTGGCGGGCGACGCCGTGCGGCGCGAGTTCGAGCGCAGCGGCGGCAGCGTCAGCCGCACCGCGCGCACGCTGGGAATTTCGCGTACCACCGTGTACCGCTACCTGCGCGAAGCGCCCGCGCTCGGCGCGCGCTGAGGTCGGCGCGGGCGGTCAGCGCCCGTGGAAGCGCGGCGCACGCCGCTCGGCGAACGCCGCGACGCCTTCGCGCAGGTCCGCGCTCGCCGCGCAGGCCGCTTCGCGCGCGCGCATCGCGTCGAGGTCGAAGGCGCCGCGCGCGATCTCGTCGAGCGAGCGCTTCATGCCGCGCACCGCCAGCGGCGCGTTCGCCGCCAGCGCGGCGGCGTGGCGCGCGACCTCGGCGTCGAGCGCCTCCGGCGCGACCAGCGCGTCCAGGTAGCCGAGCGCGAGCAGGCCCTCGGCCGGCACCGCCTCGGCGAGCAGGAACAGCCGCTTGGCCGCCGCCACGCCCAGCCGCGACACGTAGCGCCGTAGCCCGTTCGGGTAGTAGTGCAGGCCCAGCCGCGCCGCCGGCATGCGCAGTTCCATGCCGGTGACGCCGATGCGGAAGTCGCAGGCCAGCGCGAGGTCGGTCGCGCCGCCGTAGACGCTGCCGTTCAGGCGCGCGATGGTCGGCAGCGGCAGCGCCTCGAGGGCGTCGACCATGGTCTCGAACAGGCGCGGGTCGTCGGCGCCGTCGAGCTCGCCGAGGTGGAAGCCGGCGCAGAAGGCGCGCCCCTGGCCGGTGATCACCAGCGCGCGCGGCGCCGGGTCCGCGGCCAGCGCCGCGAAGTGCGCGAGCAGCGCGTGCAGGTCCTCGCGGTGCAGGCGGTTCAGGTGCTGCGGGCGGCGCAGCGTGATCGTCGCGACGCCGTCGGCGCCCAGGCTCAGCTGCGGCGTCATGCGCTCGCCGGCAGGCCGCGCACCGACAGCACGCCGCCGATCGCCGCGATGGCGGCCAGCACCGACGCCGGTACCGGGCTGTCGACGTCGACCAGCGTGTAGGCCATCTCGCCGCGCGACTTGTTCACCATGTTGTGGATGTTCAGGCCGGCGTTGGCCATCGCGGTCGAGATCTGGCCGAGCATGTTGGGCACGTTGGCGTTGGCGATGGCGACCCGCCAGCCCGATTCGCGCGCCATCGACACCGCCGGGAAGTTGACCGCGTTGACGATGTTGCCGTGGTCGAGGAAGTCGCGCAGCTGCTCGACCACCATCACGGCGCAGTTCTCCTCGGCCTCGTGCGTGGAGGCACCCAGGTGCGGCAGCGCCGTCACCTTCGGGTGGCCGTGCACGGTGGCGTTCGGGAAGTCGCAGACGTAGTGGCCCAGGCGCCCGGCATCGAGCGCCGCGACCGCCGCCGCATCGTCGACGATGCCTTCGCGCGAGAAGTTCAGCAGCACCGCGCCCTTGCGCATCAGCGGCAGGTTCTGCGCGCCGACGAGGTGGCGCGTGGCCGGCAGCAACGGCACGTGCAGCGACACGAAGTGGGCGTGCTTGAGCACCTCGTCGACGCTGGCGGCGCGCCGCACCTGCGACGGCAGGCTCCAGGCGGCGTCGACCGTGATCTCGGGGTCGTAGCCGATCACGTTCATGCCGAGCTTGATGGCGGCGTCGGCCACCCCCGAGCCGACCTTGCCGAGGCCGACGATGCCCAGGTCCTTGCCGGCGAGCTCGAAGCCGGCGAAAGCCTTCTTGCCGTCCTCGACCGCTTTCTCCAGGCCGGGCGCGGCCGCGTCCAGCGCGGCCGTGAAACGCAGCGCGCCGGCGAGGTGGCGCGCCGCCATCAGCATGCCGGCGAGCACCAGTTCCTTCACCGCGTTGGCGTTCGCGCCCGGCGCGTTGAACACCGGCACGCCGCGCGCCGACATCGCCGCCACCGGGATGTTGTTGGTGCCGGCGCCGGCGCGCGCGATGGCGCGCACGCTGGCCGGGATCGCCATCGCGTGCAGGTCGGCCGAACGCACGAGGATGGCCACCGGGTCGGCCACGTCCTTGCCGACCGTGTAGCGCGCCGCCGGCAGCCGCGCCAGGCCGCTGGCCGCGATCTGGTTCAGCACCAGGATGCCGGCGGGGGCGTCAGCCATGCGCGCGCTCGAAGTCCTTCATGTAGGCCACCAGCGCCTGCACGCCTTCGACCGGCATCGCGTTGTAGATCGACGCGCGCATGCCACCCACCGAACGGTGGCCCTTCAGCTGCAGCATGCCGCGTGCCTCGGCACCCTTCAGGAAGGCGGCGTCGAGGGCCTCGTCCTTCAGCTTGAAGGGCACGTTCATCAGCGAGCGGCAGTCGCGTGCCACCGGGCTGGCGTAGAACGACGTCGCGTCGAGGAAGTCGTACAGCAGCGCCGCCTTCTTCGCGTTGTGCTCGGCCATCGCCGCGAGGCCGCCGCGCTCCTTGATCCAGCGGAACACGAGGCCGGCGATGTAGATCGCGTAGGTCGGCGGCGTGTTGTACATGCTGTCGTTCTCGGCCACCGTCTGGTAGTCGAACGCGCTCGGCGTGACCGGCAGCGCGCCGCCGAGCAGGTCCTCGCGCACGATGACGATGGTCAGGCCGGCGGGGCCGATGTTCTTCTGCGCGCCGCCATAGATGAGGCCGTACTTCGAGACGTCGACCGGGCGCGAGAGGATGTCGCTGGACATGTCGGCCACCAGCGGCACGCTGCCGACGTCGGGCGTGAAGTGGTATTCGACGCCGCCGATGGTCTCGTTCGAGCAGATGTGGACGTAGGCGGCGCCGGGGTCCAGCTTCCAGGTCGCGCGTGGCGGGATCGACGTGTAGCCGGTGTCGGCGCTGCTGGCCGCGACGTTGACCTGGCCGTACTTCTTCGCTTCCTTGATGGACTTCTTGCTCCACTCACCGGTGTCGATGTAGTCGGCGCCGGCGTGGCCGCGCAGCATGTTCATCGGCACGATCGCGTTCTCGGCGATCGCGCCGCCCTGCATGAACAGCACCTTGTAGTTCGCCGGCACCGCGAGCAGCTCGCGCAGCAGCGCCTCGGCCTCGGCGGCGATCGACATGAACTCCTTGCCGCGGTGGCTCATCTCCATCACAGACATGCCCGAGCCGTGCCAGTCCAGCATCTCGGCGGCGGCCTGGCGCAGCACGGGTTCGGGCAGGGCGGCGGGGCCGGCGCTGAAATTGAAGACGCGGGTCATGCGAGGGGGCTCCGGAAGGCAGGGTGTCGTGCGATTATCGCGGCCCCCATGAAATGGCTCCTCCTGCTTGCGCTGCTGGCGCTCGGTGCGCCGTTGCGCGCCGAGGAGCCGCCGCTGCGCGCCGTGCGCCTGGCCGCCGGCGAGCGCATCCACCTCGACGGCACGCTCGAGCACCCGGCCTGGCAGCGGGCGCCGGTGTACGACCGCTTCGTCGAGAAGGACCCGGTGTTCGGCGCCGCGCCGCCGCAGGCCACGCGCGTGCAGGTGCTGTTCGACGACAAGGCGCTGTACGTCGGCATCACCGCGCTCGAGACCGAGCCGGCGCGCGTGCGCGACGTGCCGGTGCGCGCCGACGGCGTGCTGCGCACGCAGGACTTCGTCGTCGTCTACGTCGACGCCATCGGCCGCCGGCAGAGCGCGCAGTTCTTCCGCGTCAACGCCGCCGGCAGCACCGGCGACGGGCTGGCCACCGCGGCCGACGACAGCGAGGACTTCGCGCCCGACTTCGACTGGGACGCCGCCGTCGCCCGCCATGCCGAGGGCTGGACCGCGGTGCTGCGGCTGCCGTTCGCGTCGCTGCGCTTCGCCGAGGGGCGGCAGGACTGGCGCATCATGGTCGGGCGCCGGCTGCCGCGCGAACAGTTCCACCTGGTGATGTCGGTGCCGATCCCGCGCGACGCGCCGAGCTTCATCGACCGCATGCAGCGCCTGGAGGGCGTCGAACTGCCCGAGCGCCACGCCTTCCTGACGCTGCGCCCGAGCCTCACGCTGGGCCGCACGCGCGCGGACGGCGCGGCGAAGAACGACGCCGACGCCAGCCTCGACCTGAAGTGGCGGCCGCGCGCCGAGCTGCTGATCGACGCCACGCTGAACCCCGACTTCTCGCAGGTGGCGCTGGACGTGCCGCAACTCGCCGGCAACACGCGCTTCGCGCTGTCGTACCCGGAGAAGCGGCCGTTCTTCTTCGAGTCGGCCGACCTGCTGCGGTCGCCCACCGAGGCCTTCTACACGCGCAGCTTCACGGCGCCGCGCGCGGGCCTGCGCGGCACCTGGCGCGGCACCGTGTGGTCGGGCAGCGCCTTCGCCATCGACGACCGCGGCGGCGGCGTCGTGCTGCTGCCGGACGCCTACGGCACCGGCGCCGTCGACCAGCCGGCGTCGCGCACGCTGGCCGCGCGCGTCCGCAACGACCGCGGCGCGCTGCAGGGCGGGGCGCTGATCGCCGCGCGTCGCTACGACGGCGGCGCGGGCGACAACACCGTGCTCGGCCCCGACCTCGGCTGGCAGGTCGACGACGCCTGGCGCCTGCGGGCGCAGTGGCTGCATTCGCGCAGCACGGCCTTCACCGGCGGCGACACGCTCGACGGCGACCGCACCCATGCCAGGCTCTGGCGCCTGACGGATTTCAGCGAGATCAACCTCACCTGGGACGAATCGACCGCGGGCTTCCGCCACGACAGCGGCTTCGTCAACCAGGTCGGCGTGCGCCACCTCATCGGCTTTGCCAACCGGCGCTGGCCGCAGGTCGGCCCGTTCAACGACTTCTTCCTCACGCTGCAGGTCGAGGACGTGCGCGAACGCACCAGCGGCGACATCGTGCGTCAGGACTTCCGGCCCGGCCTCTACGCCACCGGTTCCAGCAACCTGGAGTGGTGGCTGGAGGCGCACCCGGCCTCGCGCCTGCGCAGCGCCGCCGGCAAGCCGCTGCTGCACGAACGCTACCTCGCCAGCGGCCTGGTGGTGTCGCCGGCGAGCTGGTTCCCGCTGCTCAGCACCGAGCTTGCCGCGGGCCGGCTGGCCGACACCGTGGCCGACGACGTGCGGCCCGGGCTGCGCTGGACCTTCAGCCCGACGCTGCGGCCGCTGCGTGCGCTGGAAGTGGAGCCGCAGCTCCGCGTGGGCTGGCTGCGCGAAGGCGGCGAGGCGGCCTACCGCGAGAGTGCGGCGCAGCTGCTGGCGGTGTGGCACTTCGATGCCCGCCACACGCTGCGCGCGATCGTGCAGCGGTCGCGCCTGGAGCGCCGTGCCGCGCCCGCCGACGACAGCAAGAGCCGCGCGCAGAGCCTCACCTACACCTGGCGGCGTTCGGCCGGCACCGTGTTCTACCTGGGCGCCACGCGTGCGCGGGACATCGGTGTGACAGCCTCGCGCACGAATGAGCTTTTCCTCAAGTTGCAGTTCGACGCCGACGAGGTCTTGTCCGCCATGTCACCATGACCGGCCTTGACCCGGCGCAAATCCGGCCCGTGGCCCCTGCCTAGACTCGCCCGGATTTGCAGTCATCAACAACGAGGAAGACGCACATGTTCACGCACCTGCTCGTGCCGGTCGACGGCACCGAACTTTCCGAGCGCGCGGCCCAGGCCGGCATCGAGCTCGCCCGCAAGCTCGGCGCCAAGATGACGGCCTTCGTCGCCGAGCCGCTGCCGCCGCTGCCGAACATGGGCAC
>CAUJHQ010000117.1 GCA_963204815.1 Pseudomonadota bacterium
TGGGCTTCGCGGTGATCATCATCGTGAGCCTGCTGACGCCGCCGCCGAAGAAGGAGACGCAGGAACTGGTCGAACACGTCCGCTACCCGGACCTGAAGTTCGCCAAGGCCTGACCGGACGGCCATGACTTGATCCGCCGCAAGGCGGGTGCAACACCCGAGGGGCCGCGCACTGCGCGGCCCCTTTTTCTTCGTAGCATGCACGGCGTGAGCACCACCACGCCGTCGCCGAACCTGCTGGCCCACCTCGAAGCCGAACTGGTGCGCCACGCCCCCTTCGGCCAGATGGAGCCGGCGCACCGCCGCCGCTTCCTGGAAGCCGCCGAGCAGGTGTACTACGCGCCCGACGAGGTCGTGCTGGAGCCTGCGGCCGGCCCGGTGACGCACCTGCTGTGCATCCGCTCCGGCGGCGTCAGCGGCGAGCAGCGCCTGGGCGCACCGGGGCCGTTCGCGCTCGAGGCGGGCGAGGTCTTTCCCGTCAGCGCGGTGCTCGGCGCGCGCCCCGTCACCGCCTCGTACAAGGCCGTCGGCGACACCTTCTGCCTGCGCGTGCCGGCCGCCGTCGTGCGCGAGCTGGTGGCCGCGAGTGCGCCCTTCGCCGACTTCGTGAACCGCCGCATGCTGCAGCTGCTGGAACTGAGCCAGCGTGCGCTGCAGGGCCGCTTCGCGTCACGCGCATTGGCCGAGCAGACGCTGGAAGCGCCGCTCGCCCGCTTCGTGCGCAAGGCGCCGCTGGCGGTGCCGCCGGCCACGCCGCTGGCCGACGCGCTGCGCGCGATGCACGAGCGCCGCGTCGGCTCCGTGCTCGTCACCGACGCGGCGGGCGCCGCGCTCGGCATCCTGACGCGCCACGACATGCTCGACCGCGTCGTGCTGCCGGCGCGTGCGCTGTCGACCGCCATCGCCGACGTGATGAGCGCGCCGGTGCACACGCTCGACGTCGCGCAGCGCGCCCACGACGCCGCCCTCGTGATGTCGCGCGAACGCGTGCGCCACGTGCCCATCACCGACGGCGGCCGCGTCGTCGGCATCGTCTCCGAGCGCGACCTCTTCGCGCTGCAACGGCTGTCGATCACGCAACTGGGCAGCGCGATCGACGGCGCCGACAGCGTGCCGCTGCTGCAGGAGGCGGCGGCTGACATCCGCCGCTTCGCCGCCCAGCTGCTGGCGCAGGGCGTGCAGGCGCGCGCGCTGACCGAACTCGTCAGCCACCTGAACGACCGCCTCACCGCACGCCTGTACACGCTGCTGTGCGCGCAGCACGGGCTGGCGCCGGATGCCGCCTGCTGGCTCGCCTTCGGCTCCGAAGGGCGCGGCGAGCAGACCATCGCCACCGACCAGGACAACGGCCTCATCCACCCCGGCGGGCCGGGCGACGCCGAACGCTGGCGCGCGCTGGGCGCGGCCGTCAACGACGCGCTCGCCGCCTGCGGCTACCCGCTGTGCAAGGGCGGCATCATGGCCGGCCGGCCCGAGTGCTGCCTGTCGACCGAGGGCTGGCGCGAACGCTTCGCGCACTGGATCGACCACGGCGCGCCGCAGGACCTGCTGAACGCCAGCATCTTCTTCGACCTGCGCCCGGTGGCGGGCAACGCCGCGCTGGCGGCGCCGCTGCGCCGCTTCGTCGCCGAGCGCGCGCCGGCGACGCCGCGCTTCCTGAACCAGCTGGCGCTGAACGCGCTGACGCACCGGCCGCCGCTGGCCTGGCACGGCGGGCTGGCCGGCGACAGCCTCGACCTGAAGCTGCAGGGCACGGCGCTCTTCGTCGAGGCCGCGCGCGTGCTGGCGCTGGCCGCCGGCGTCGGCGCCACCGGCACGCGGGCGCGGCTGGAAGCGGTCGCCGGCCCGTTGAAGCTGCCCGCCGCGGAAGTCGCCACCTGGGCTGCGGGCTTCGAATACCTGCAGCTGCTGCGCCTGGGCGTGCAGGCCGGCGACGCCGAGGCGGCCAACCCCAACCTCTGCGCGGTGGCCGAGCTCAACGAGATCGACCGCCGCGTGCTGCGCGAGACGCTGCGCGCCGCGCGCCGGCTGCAGCAGCGCGTCGAGCTCGACTGGGCGCGCTGAGCGTGGCACCCGCCTGGCCGGCCTGGTTCGGGCGCCGCGGCGGCGACGCGTCGCGCTGGCTCGTGCTGGACGTCGAGTCGAGCGGGCTCGACCCCACGCGCGACCGCCTGCTCGCCATCGCCGCCGTCGCCGTGCAGGCCGACGGCGCGCGGCTCGTCGTGCGGCCTGGCGACAGCTTCGAGGTCGTGCTGCGCCAGCCCGACGTGGCACCCGACAAGGCGAACATCCTCGTGCACGGCATCGGCGTGGCGGCGCAGCGGGCTGGCGTCGAGCCGGCGGCGGCGCTGCAGGCGTTCGTCGACTTCGCGGGCGACGCACCGCTGGTCGCCTTCCATGCCGCCTTCGACCGCGCGCTGATCGAGCGCGCGCTGCGTGCCGTGCTCGGCCGCAAGCTGCCGAACGCCTGGCTCGACCTGGCCGACCTGGCGCCGGTGCTGCGGCCGGACCTGAAGGCGAAGGCGCTCGACGAGTGGCTCGCCGCCTATGGCCTCACGGTGGCGGTGCGCCACCAGGCCGCGGCCGACACGCTGGCCACCGCCGAGCTGTTCCAGAGACTGTGGCCGCTGGCGCGTGCGCAGGGCGCCGACGCGCGCTTCGCCAGCGTCTCGAAGATCGCCGCCGCGCGCCGCTGGATGCCTTCCTGACGGCACGCGCCCGAACGGTTAGCATGGCCGCGAGGAGCGTGGCCGATGTCCATACCCGCCTTCATCGCCGAGCGCGGCTTTCGCAAGTGGTACGAACGTGAGCTGATCCGCGGCCACTCGCATCTGGTGCTGCTGCTGCTGGCCACGCTGGGCGTCATCGGTGGTCTCGAGGCCTTCACCGAGCGCGGCGGCAACCGGCTGCTGATGGTGGCCACGCTGCTGGTGGCCGCCGCCATCGGCGTCTGGGCGCTGCGGCGCTACCTCTTTCACCTGATGCGCGCCGAGGCGATCGCGAACCAGGCCGTCTGCGCGCACTGCGACGCCTACGCGCGCTGGCTCATCGAGCGCTCCGAGCCCGCCACCGCGCGCAGCGACGGCGCGATGGCGGTTTGCTGCCGCAAGTGCGGCCACCGCTGGCGCATCGACCTCTGACGATCAGGCCGGCGGCCGGTCCTCGAAGGTCGCGTCCAGCGTCGGCACGAGCTCGAGCCGCTCGATGCGGAACAGCGTGCTCATGCTGTGGATGAAGAACACGCAGGCCGGCACCAGGCCGCCTTCGACCGCGACGGTGAGGTCGAAGATCACCGTCGCGAGGAAGGTGCCGACGAGGACGGTGCGGTACGGCAGGCTGAAGTTCTTCAGGCGCGCGAACTCGCGCCACTCGCCCCTGTTCCAGGCCACGAACAGCAGGATGCCGGCGAGCGCCGCCAGCGGCACCGCCGAGGTCGGTGACGAAGCGCTGGCGGTCGCAGGTGGCCAGCGTGTCCAGCAGGCGGGGGCGGAAGCGGTGCAGTTCCATGGCCGGCCCCGTTCAGCGGCGGCTGCGCGAAGGGGCCGGCGGCTCGGCCGCGCCGCTGGGCTCGTGGCCCACGCCGTGCGCCGCGAGGTCGTCGCGGATCAGCTGGCGCACCACCTGCGAGGGCGTCTTGTCCTGCCGGGCGCAGAGCGGCTCGAAGGCGGCCTTCTTGGCCGGGTCGATCAGCAGCGTGAGGCGGGCGGTCTTCATTTCCATGGTTCCTCCGTGTGATTCATATGTGCGTTACATGTCAATTACAGGGGAAACATACACCCATGCGTATGCCCGAGCGACCGTCGGAATGTGCACGCGCGCCCGTCGTCACATTGGGATACGATGAATTCACAACTTCCGGGTGATGCCTCATGGGATGTCGGGTGATGGTGGTGGACGACAGCGAGGCCGACCTGCTGTTCGCCCGCATCGTCCTCGAGCGCGCCGAGGCCGGCTTCGAGGTGCTGCCGTACGAGTCGGCGCGCGAGGCGCTGGCGCGCCTGCAGGACGCCGCTGCCGCGCCGGTCGACCTGGTGCTGCTGGACATCAACATGCCGGGTATGAACGGCTTCGAGTTCCTCGATGCCTTCGAGCGCCTGCCGCCCGAACGGCGCCGCAGCGCGGTGGTGGTCATGCTGACCTCGTCGCCCGACCCTGCCGACCGCGAACGTGCGCTCGCCCACCGCTGCGTGCGCGGCTACGTCACGAAGCCGATGTCGCGCCAGGCGGTGGCGGACCTGCTGCGCCACTGCGGCGGCTGACGGCGCCGGCGACGCCCGCGATGCTGCTCATCCCGTTGCTCGCCGCCGGCCTGGTGGCTGCGCTCGCCCCTGCCGTGGCGGCCGATGGCGCGCCGGCGCCCCTGCCGCAGGCCGTGCGCGCCGCGCCCGAGCGCGACTACGGGCCCTTCGTGTTCGACGCCGGCCACGGCCCGGAAGGGCTCTCGGTGGACCTGCTGCGCCTGGTGCAGCGCCACACCGGCCTGGCGGTGCAATGGCTGCCCGCGGCGCCGCTGGGCGAGCAGTTGCAGATGGCCCGGCAGGGTCGCGTCGACCTGCTGACCTCGCTGCGCCGCACGCCCGAGCGTGCCGCCTACCTGGCCTTCACCTCGCCTTACGTGCGCGTGCCGGCGATCGTGGTCACGCGCGCCGATGAAGCCCGGCCGCTCGCCGCGCTGCAGGGCCGGCCGGTGGCGGTCGGCGCCGGCTACGCGGTGGAACGGCCGATGCGCGAAGCGCACCCCGAAGTGCGCTGGCAGGCCGTGCCCGACGACGAGGCGGCGCTGCGCGGCGTGGCCGACGGCCGCTACGCGGCGGCGGTGGTCGACTCGGCGAGCGCGGCCTTCGTGGTGCGGCGTGCGGCGCTGCGCGGGCTGGTCGCCGCCGGCGAGGCCGGCTTCGTCTACGAACTCGGCTTCGCGGTGCGGCGCGACCGGCCCGACCTGCTCGCGGTGCTGGAAGCCGGCCAGCGCGCCATCGGCGCGGCCGAACGCCAGGCCGTGCTCGACCGCTGGCTCGTGCCCCTGGACGACCCGGCGTTCGCGCGGCCGCCGTCGTGGGCCACGCGGGCCGCCTGGGGCCTGCTGGCGCTGGCGCTGCTGGCGGCGCTGGGCCTGTGGCGGCAGCGCCGGCGGGCGGCCCGATGAGCGCGCCGTCGACGACGCTGCACGCGCTGCTGGAAGAAGCGGCGCGCGACGATGCCGCGGGCGTGCCGGCCGCGCGCGCCACCGCGCTGCCGCGGCTGGCGCTGGGCCTGGCGCTCGCGCATGCCGCGCTGGCGCTGCTGTCGCTGCTGCTCGGCCAGAACCCGGGCAGCGTGGCGACGATCTGGTACGCCAACGCGGGGGTGGTGGCGGTCGTCGCCTTCCGCCCCTACCGCGACTGGCCGGTGCTGCTGCTGGCCGTCGGCGCGGCGAACCTGGCGGCCAACCTCGCCTGGGGCGCGCCGGCGCGGCAGGCCTTCGCGCTGCTGCTGCCGAACCTGATCGAGATCGCGCTCGGCGCCTGGGCGCTGCAGCGCGGCGGCCTCGCGAGGCACACGCTGCGCTCGGCGCGCCAGCTGCTGTGGCTGCTGCTGCTGGGGGGCGTGCTGCCGCAGCTGGCCGGCGCCAGCGTCGCCACGCTGGTGCTGGCCGGCAGCGGCATGGACCCGCTGGCCGGCGTCTGGCTGCCCTGGTTCGAGGGCTCGGTGATCGGCGCAATCTCGGTGCTGCCGCTCGCCTTCCTGCTGTGCCGGCTGGGCGCGGCCGGGCTGCGCCAGGCGCTGCCCGACGGCTGGCTGCTGGTGCTGCTGCCGCTGTCGGTCGGCGTCACGCTGCTGGCGATGGCGCACGCGCCGTTTCCGTTCGTCTTCCTGTCGATGCCGCTGCTGCTGGCGGCGGTGATGGTCGAGATGGCGGCGGCGCTGCTGCTCACGCTGGTCGTGTCGCTGACGATGGCCGGCGCCATGGCCACCGGCGTCTTCGTCGCGCCGCCGCTGGCGGCGGCGTGGGAGCAGGTCTTCGTCTACCTTGCGCTGGCCGGCTCGCTGGTGCCGGCGCAGCTGCTAGCGGCGGCACGCGCCGAACTGAGCGACAGCCATGCGCGGCTGGCGGCCCGCACCTACGAGCTGCGGCGTGCCAACGACGGGCTCGAGCAGTTCGTGCGCATCGCCTCGCACGACCTGCGCGAGCCGCTGAACACCGTGGTGCAGTTCGGCGAGCTGCTCGAGCACGACGAAGGCCCGCGCCTGCCGCCCGAGGGCCGCCAGTACCTGGGGCTGGTGCTGCAGGCGGCACGCCGCATGCGCGGCCTGCTCGACGACGTGCTGCAGTACGCCCGCCTGCAGCGCCACCCGCAGGTGGAAGCCCGGGCGCTGCCGCTGGGCCCGCTGTTCAACGAGCTGCGCGACGCGCTTGCCGGCCGCATCCGCGCCAGCAGCGCGCGCCTGCACATCGACCCGCTGCCCAGCGTGCTTGGCAACCCGACGATGCTGTCGCTGCTGTTCCAGAACCTGCTGTCGAACGCGCTGAAGTTCGTGCCGCCGGGGCGCGCGCCGCAGGTGCACGTGGTGGCACGCGTCGAGGGCGAGATGGCGTGGATCACCATCGTCGACAACGGCATCGGCATCGAGCCGGAGAACCTGCCCAAGCTGTTCCAGCCGTTCCAGCGGCTGCAGCTGCGCCGGTTGTACGAAGGCACCGGCCTCGGCTTGGCGCTGGCGCGCCAGATCGCCGAGGCGCACGGCGGCGAGGTCGTCGTCGCCAGCGTGCCCGGCGAGGGCTCGCGCTTCAGCGTGCGGCTGCCGCTCGCCTGATCAGCGCACGCGCAGGCCCGGCACCGCGCCCGGCCAGGGTTCCAGCACGTACAGGCCGGGGTGGGCCTTCTCGTCGGCGTGGCTGGCGGCCAGCACCATGCCTTCGCTGACGCCGAACTTCATCTTGCGCGGCGCCAGGTTGGCCACCAGCACCGTCATCTTGCCCGCCAGGTCCTCGGGCTTGTAGGCGCTGGCGATGCCGCTGAAGACGTTGCGGGTGCGCCCCTCGCCCGCGTCGAGCGTCAGGCGCAGCAGCTTGGTGCTGCCCTCGACGCGCTCGGCGGCGACGATCTTCGCCAGCCGCAGGTCGACCTTCGTGAAGTCGTCGATGCCGATCTCGGATGCCAGCGGCTCCCCGCCCGGCACCGGCGCGGCGGCGACCGGCGGCTCGAAGAGGGCGTCGAGCTGCTTCGGGTCGACACGCTGCAGCAGGTGCTGGTACTCGCCGATCGTGTGGTGGCCGAGCGCGCGCGCGGCGTCGGCCCACTTCAGCGGCTCGATCCTCAGGAAGGCCTCGACCTTGGCGGCCAGCGCCGGCAGCACCGGCTTCAGGTACAGCGTGAGCAGGCGGAAGGCCTCGATGCAGACGCTGCACACGTCGTGCAGGGCCGCCGACTTGGCCGGGTCCTCGCCGGCCTGCTTGGCCAGCTCCCAGGGCTTGTGCTGGTCGACGTACTCGTTCACGCGGTCGGCCAGCAGCATCACCTCGCGCAGTGCCTTGCCGAACTCGCGCGTCTCGTAGAGGTCCTTCACGGTGGCCGCATGCGCGCGCAGGCCGTCGAGCAGCACGCGGCCCTCGACGCCGACGTCGGCCGACAGCCGGCCGCCGAAGCGCTTCGTCAGGAAGCCGGCGGCGCGGCTGGCGATGTTGATGTACTTGCCGACGAGGTCGCTGTTGACGCGGGCGATGAAGTCGTCGGGGTTGAAGTCCAGGTCCTCGACGCGCGCGTTCAGCTTGGCGGCGATGTAGTAGCGCAGCCACTCCGCGTTCAGGCCCAGCTCCAGGTAGCGCAGCGGGCTGATGCCGGTGCCGCGGCTCTTGCTCATCTTCTCGCCGCTGACCGTGAGGTGGCCGTGCACGTAAACCCGGTCGGGCACCTTGCGGCCGCTGAACTTCAGCATCGCCGGCCAGAACAGCGTGTGGAAGGTGACGATGTCCTTGCCGATGAAGTGCACCTGCTCGACCGCGGGGTCGGCGAGGTAGGCGTCGAAGTCGATGCCCAGCGTGCCGAAGCGGTGCTTCAGGCTCGCCAGGTAGCCCACCGGCGCGTCCAGCCAGACGTAGAAGTACTTGCCCGGCGCGTCCGGGATCTCGATGCCGAAGTAGGGCGCGTCGCGGCTGATGTCCCAGTCGCCGAGGCTCACGCGGCCGTCGGCGTCGCGCGTGAACCATTCCTTCACCTTGTTCGCGACCTCGGTCTGCAGGCGGCCGTCCTGCGTCCAGCCTTCGAGGAACTCGACGCAGCGCGGGTCGCTGAGCTTGAAGAAGAAGTGCTCGCTCGTCTTCAGCACCGGCTTGGCGCCGGACAGCGCCGAGTACGGGTTCTTCAGGTCGGTGGGCGCGTAGACGGTGCCGCAGACCTCGCAGTTGTCGCCGTACTGGTCCTTCGCGCCGCACTTCGGGCATTCGCCCTTGATGAAGCGGTCGGGCAGGAACATGCCCTTGTCGGGGTCGAAGAACTGCTCGATCGTGCGCACCTCGATCAGCTCGTTCTTGCGCAACGCGAGATAGATGCTCTTCGCGAGTTCGTGGTTCTCCGG
>CAUJHQ010000118.1 GCA_963204815.1 Pseudomonadota bacterium
CGAGTACCTGCGCCAGGGCGACGACGGCGCGCTGCTCGACGTGCCCGCCGGCCACCGGCTGGTGATGGCCACCGACGGCCACGTCATCAGCCCGCTGTTCTTTCCCGGCGGCGACATCGGCTGCCTGTCGGTGCACGGCACGGTGAACGACGTGGCGATGCTGGGCGCGAAGCCGCTGTATCTGTCGGCCAGCTTCATCCTCGAAGAGGGCTTTCCGCTCGCCGACCTGAAGCGCATCGTCGACTCGATGGCAGCGGCTTCGCGCGAGGCCGGCGTGCCGGTCGTCACCGGCGACACCAAGGTGGTGGAGCGTGGCAAGGGCGACGGCGTCTTCATCGCCACCACCGGCGTCGGCGCGGTGCCTGCCGGGCGGCGCATCAGCGGCGCGCTCGCGCGGCCGGGCGACGCGGTCATCGTCTCCGGCACGCTCGGCGAGCACGGCGTGGCGGTGCTGTCGAAGCGCGAGTCGCTCGAGTTCGAGACCGCCATCGTCAGCGACACCGCGGCGCTGCACGGCCTCGTGGCGCAGCTGCTGGCGGCCGTGCCCGAAGGCGCGGTGCGCACGCTGCGCGACCCCACGCGCGGCGGGCTCGCAACCACGCTGAACGAGATCGCGCGCCAGTCGGGTGTCGGCATCGACCTCGTCGAGGCGGCGATCCCCGTGCTGCCGCAGGTGGAAGCCGCCTGCGAACTGCTGGGGCTGGACCCGCTGTACATCGCCAACGAAGGCAAGTGCATCGCCATCGTCGACGCCGCCCATGCCGACGCCGCGCTCGACGCGCTGCGCGCGCATCCGCTGGGCCGCGCCGCGGTGCGCATCGGCAGCGTCACCGAAGACCCGCACCACTTCGTGCAGATGGCCACGCGCTTCGGCGGCCGGCGCGTGGTGGACTGGCTGAGCGGCGAGCAACTCCCGCGGATCTGCTGATGAAGATCCTGCTGCTCGCGCACGCCTTCAACGGGCTGACGCAGCGGCTGTTCTGCACGCTGCGCGCCGAAGGCCACGAGGTCTCGCTCGAACTCGACATCGCCGATGCCGTGACCGAAGAGGCGGTGGCGCTGTTCGCGCCCGACCTCGTGATTGCGCCGTTCCTCAAGCGCCGCATTCCCGAGAGCGTGTGGAGCCGGCGGGTCTGTCTCGTCGTGCACCCCGGCCCGCCGGGCGACCGCGGGCCGTCGTCGCTGGACTGGGCCTTGCTCGACGGCGCGGCGCGCTGGGGCGTCACGGTGCTGCAGGCCGCGGCCGAGTTCGACGCCGGCACCGTGTGGGCCTGGCGTGCGTTCGACGTGCCGCACGGCGTGACGAAGGCCGAGCTCTACCGCGGCGCGGTGAACGACGCCGCGGTGGCCGCGGTGTTGGAAGCGCTGCAGCGCTTCGTGCCCGGCCAGGCCGCGCCGGCGTCGCGGCCGGCGCTGCCGGCCGAGCGCGGCGGCTGGCGCCCGCTCGTCACGCGCGAGCAGCGCACCATCGACTGGACGCAAGACGACAGCGCCCGCGTGCTCGCGAAGGCGCGCAGCGCCGACGGCTTCCCCGGCGCGACGGCCGCGATCGACGGCGTGCCCTGCCGCGTGTTCGACCTGCACGAGGCCGAAGGCCGCGCGCCGCCCGGCCGCGCGGTGGCGCGCCGCGGGCCGGCGCTGCGCGTGGGCACGCGCGACGGCAGCGTGTGGGTCGGCCACCTGCGCCGGCTCGACCGCGGCGACGCCGTCGCGGCGCTGAAGCTGCCGGCGGTGTCGCTGCTCGATGCGGCGGCGTTGCCCGAGGAGGCCGTGCCGCTGCACCGCGCGGCGGGCTGGGACGAACTGCGCTACGAAGAAGCGGGTGGCGTCGGCTGGCTCGAGTTCGACTTCCACAACGGCGCGATGTCCGAACGCCAGTGCCGCCGCCTCGTCGCCGCGCTGCGCGAGATCCGCGCGCGGCCGCCGCGCGTGCTGGTGCTGGCCGGCGGGGGCAGCTTCTTCAGCAACGGCATCCACCTGCACGAGATCGAGGCCGCGACGCATCGCGAAGGCGACAGCGCGGCCGATGCGTCGCTGCGGAACATCGAGGCCATCGACGATGTCGTGCTGGAGCTCCTGACGCTGACGAACTGCCTCACGGTCGCCGCGCTGCGCGGCAACGCCGGCGCGGGCGGGTGCTTCGTCGCGCTGGCGGCCGACCAGGTGTGGGCAGCGCCCGGCGTGGTGCTGAACCCGCACTACAAGAACATGGGCAACCTCTACGGCTCGGAGTACTGGACCTACACGCTGCCGCGCCGCGTGGGCGAGGCGGCAGCGAAGGCCGTGATGCAGCGCCGGCTGCCGACCACCGGCGCCGAGGCCGCGGCCAGCGGCCTGGTCGACGCCTGCTTCGGTGCCGACGCGCCGTCCTTCGAGATCGAGGCGCATGCGCGCGCCGTGCAACTCGCCGCCGTCACCGACCTGCCGCTTCGCCTGCAGGCCAAGGCCGCGCGCCGCGCCACCGACGAAGCCGCGAAGCCGCTCGCCGCCTACCGCGTTGCCGAACTGGAGCGCATGAAGAAGAGCTTCTACGGCTTCGACCCCAGCTACCATGTGGCCCGCCATCACTTCGTCCACCGCAAGCCGCACGCGTGGACACCGCGCCACCTGGCCCTGCACCGATGAACGCCCCGGAGCCCGAATTCGACGCGTCGGCGCAGGCCCTGCGCGGCCTGCCGCTGGTGCTGCTGGTGGACGACGAGCCGCGCTCGCTGGAGGCGATGCGCCGCACGCTCGACGAGGACTTCCGCGTCCTCACCGCCGCCGACGCCGAGGCCGCGCACGCGCTGCTCGAACGCCACGGTGCCGACGTCGTGCTGTGCGACCAGCGCATGCCCGGCAGCACCGGCGTCGAGTTCTTCCGCCGCGCGCGCGAGCGCTGGCCCGACACGGTGCGCATCCTCGTCTCGGGCTACACCGACAGCCAGGACATCATCGCCGGGCTCAACGACGCCGGCATCTTCCAGTACGTGCTGAAGCCCTGGACGCCCGAGCACCTGCTGAACACCGTGAAGAGCGCGGTCGCGGCGCGCCAGCTCCAGCACGGCCTGCACCGGCTGGAGCTGGACCTGAAGAACGGCCCGCGCGTGCTCGCCGAGCGGCGCGACGCCAAGCTGCGCGAGGTGCGGCGCGCCTTCGACTTCGAGCGCCTCGTGCGCGCGCCCGGCAGCCCGCTGGACGCCGTGTGCGAACAGGCCGCGCGCGCCGCGCGCTACGACCTGCCGGTGCTGGTGCTGGGCGAGTCGGGCACCGGCAAGGAACTGCTGGCGCGCGCGATCCACTGCGCATCGCCGCGCCTCGCCGGGCCCTTCGTCGTCGTCAACTGCGGCGCCCTGACGGACACGCTGCTGGAGACCGAGCTCTTCGGCCACAAGCGCGGGTCATTCACCGGCGCGGTGGAAGACCGCGTCGGCCTGTTCCAGCAGGCCGACGGCGGCACGCTGTTCCTCGACGAGGTCGGCGAGACCTCGCCCGCCTTCCAGGTCAAGCAGCTGCGCGTGTTGCAGGAAGGCGAGGTGCGGCCGGTGGGGTCGTCGCGCACGATCCCGGTCGACGTGCGCGTGGTCTCGGCCACGCACCGCCGGCTCGAGGACGAGGTGCGCGAGGGCCGCTTCCGCGAAGACCTGTACTACCGCATCGCCGGCCTCACGCTGGAGATGCCGCCGCTGCGCGAGCGGCCGGGCGACATCCTGCCGATCGCCGA
>CAUJHQ010000119.1 GCA_963204815.1 Pseudomonadota bacterium
GCGCGCCGCCACGGCGTGACGACGGCGCTGGACAACACCTGGGGCGCCGGTCTCGCGTTCAACGGTTTCGACGCCGGTGTCGATGTCGTCATGCAGGCGCTGACCAAGTACCCCAGCGGCGGCGGCGACGTGCTGATGGGCAGCGTGGTCACGCGCGACCAGGCGCTGCACGAGCGCCTGAAGCTCACGCACATGCGCATCGGCACCGGGATCGCCGGCAACGACGCCGAACTGATCCTGCGCTCGCTGCCGACCATCGCGCTGCGCTACCGCGCGCAGGACGAAGCGGGCCGTGCGCTCGCGCGCTGGCTGGGCACGCAGAAGGCGGTGGTGCGTGTGCTGCACCCGGCCATCGAAGGCGCGCCCGGGCACGAGCACTGGCGCAAGCTGTGCACGCAGGCGGCGGGGCTGTTCTCGGTGCTGTTCGACGAACGCTTCGAGCCGGCGCAGGTCGACCGCTTCTGCGACAGCCTGAAGCTCTTCCGCCTGGGCTATTCGTGGGCCGGCCCGCAGAGCCTGGTCGGGCCCTACGACCTGACGGCGATGCGGCCGGACGGCCCGCTGCGTGGGCACCTGGTGCGCTTCTCGGTCGGCTTCGAAGGCGTCGAAGCGCTGCAGGCCGACCTGGCGCAGGCGCTGGCCGCGGCCTTCTAGTCGCGCGTCGGCTTCGAGGAGACCTTGTGCCGCATCAGGCGGCCCTTCTCCCGGTCCCAGTCCTTCTGCTTTTCAGTCTCGCGCTTGTCGTGCATCGCCTTGCCCTTGGCGAGCGCGATCTCGGCCTTCACGACGCCGCCCTTGAAGTGCAGGTTCAGCGGCACCAGGGTGAAGCCCTTCTGCTCGACCTTGCCGATGAGGCGGCGGATCTCGTCCTTGTGCATCAGCAACTTCTTCGTGCGGTCGGGTTCGGGCAGCACGTGGGTCGACGCGCTGCGCAGCGCGTTGATGCGGCAGCCGATCATGAAGAGTTCGCCGTCGCGGATGTGCACGTAGCCGTCGGTTAGCTGCACCTGGCCGGCGCGGATCGCCTTCACCTCCCAGCCGGACAGCACGACGCCGGCCTCGAACTGCTCTTCGATGTGGTACTCGTATCGTGCGCGGCGGTTTTCGGCGATGTTGGCCATGGGGTCCGGGTGGCGGCGGGGCGCCACCTACAATTCCGACATTCTATGAAGCAGGTGAAGAAGTCCGTTCTCCTCTGGTACTCGCCCCAGGAGATGTACGACCTGGTGACGGGCATCGAGGACTACCCGGTGTTCCTGCCCTGGTGCGCGAGCGCCGACGTGCTGGAACGCCACGACGACGGCGTGACCGCGCGCTTGGGCCTCGCGTACATGGGGGTCAAGCACGCCTTCACAACCCGCAACGAGCACGTGACCGCCGAGTCGGTGATCGTCAAGCTCGTCGACGGCCCGTTCTCGCTGCTCGACGGCACCTGGTTCTTCCGCCCGCTCGGCCGCCCCGGCAGCGACCAGCAGGCCTGCAAGATCGAATTCGACCTGCGCTACGCCTTCTCCAGCCCGGCACTCGAGACGGTCGTGAGCCCGGTGTTCGACAAGGTGGCCAACACCTTCGTCGATTCCTTCGTCAAGCGCGCCGAAGCGGTCTATGGCGCCCGGTGACGTCACCGCGCCCGGCACCTTGCGCATCGAGGTGGCCTACTGCCCGCGGCCCGGTGTCAACGACGTCACCCTGCTGGACCTGCCGGCCGGCGCCACGCTGGCCGACGCCCTGAACGCCAGCGGCGTGCTCGAGCGCCACGCGCTTCAGGGGCAGCCGCTGCGGACCGGCATCTGGTGCAAGGCGAAGCCGCCGGAGACGCCGTTGCGCGACCGCGACCGCGTCGAGGTGTACCGCCCGCTGACGGTCGACCCGAAGGAAGCGCGCCGCCAGCGCTACAAGCGCCACAAGGCCGGCGCCGCTTAGGGCGGCGCGGCCGCGGCGATCAGCGGCAGTCGGAGGCGATCACCTCGTTGGCGCGGCGCATCTCTTCGGCGCGGCCCTTGTCGTCGAGGATCTCGCGTTCGCCCTTCTCGTTCATGCGCGCGATGCGCTGGCCGGTCTCCAGGGCCGCAAGGTGGCCACGCGCGCGGCGGCAGTTGTCGGCGCGCTGCTGGGCGCTCTTCTCTTCGTCGGCGCGCTGCTTGGCCTGCTCGGCGGCGCTCGCCTCGCGGCGCTTGGCTTCGAGCTTGGGGTCGACCGGCGGCTTGGCCGGCGCTGCCGGCGCGGCGGCGGGGGCCGAGGCGGGTGCCGGCGCCGCCACCTTGCGCTGCACCTGTTCGGGCCGCTGCAGGATGTCCTTCTCGCCGACCTCGCGCGGCGGCGGCAGGTCGCTTGCGGTGACGCGGCCGTCCTTGTCGCGCCAGACCCATTGCGCCTGGGCCGGCAGCAGAGTTGCAACAAGGAGCGCCGCGACGAGCAGCGGGCGCAGGGGCAGCGTGGCAGTGATTCGCATCGAATCAGTGTATGCCGGGCCCCCGGGCAGGGCACCTCGTGCAACGCGTGCACAACGTCACGCCCGCCCGGGTCCCTATAATCCGCTTTTGCGTCTGGAGCCCATTGCAGCATGCGCCTACTCGGCAAAGCGCTCACCTTCGACGACGTGTTGTTGGTGCCCGCGTTCTCGCAGGTGTTACCGCGTGACACCAGTCTTGCGACCCGGCTGTCCCGCAACATCGCCCTCAACCTGCCGCTCGTGTCCGCCGCCATGGACACGGTCACCGAAGCCCGACTGGCCATCGCCATCGCGCAGGAAGGTGGCATCGGCATCGTCCACAAGAACCTCACGCCGCGGCAGCAGGCGGCCGAAGTGGCGCGCGTCAAGCGCTACGAATCGGGCGTCCTGCGCGACCCGATCACGGTGACGCCCGAGACCACGGTGCGCCAGGTCTCGGAACTGTCGCGCCAGCACGGCTTCTCGGGTTTCCCGGTGCTCGAAGGCAAGACGGTCGTCGGCATCGTCACCAACCGCGACCTGCGCTTCGAGACCCGCCTCGACGCGCCGGTGCGCGACGTGATGACGCCGCGCGAGCGGCTCGTCTGGGTGCATGAAGGTGCCTCGCTCGACGAGGCGAAGACGCTGATGCACAAGCACCGCCTGGAGCGCGTGCTGGTCGTCAACGACGCCTTCGAGCTGCGCGGCCTGATGACGGTGAAGGACATCACCAAGCAGACCGACTTCCCGAACGCCGCGCGCGACGCCCACGGCAAGCTGCGCGTCGGCGCCGCGGTTGGCGTCGGCGAAGGCACCGAGGAGCGCGTCGAACTGCTGGTGAAGGCCGGCGTCGACGTGCTGGTGGTCGACACCGCGCACGGCCACAGCGCCGGCGTCATCGAGCGCGTGCGCTGGGTCAAGAAGACCTACCCGCAGGTCGACGTGATCGGCGGCAACATCGCCACCGGCGCCGCCGCACTGGCGCTCTGCGAGGCGGGGGCCGACGCGGTGAAAGTCGGCATCGGCCCCGGCAGCATCTGCACCACCCGCATCGTCGCCGGTGTCGGCGTGCCGCAGATCACCGCCATCGACAACGTCGCCACCGCGCTGCGCGGCAGCGGCGTACCGCTGATCGCCGACGGCGGCATCCGCTATTCGGGCGACATCGCCAAGGCCATCGCGGCCGGTGCGAGCACGGTGATGATGGGCGGCATGTTCGCCGGCACCGAAGAAGCGCCGGGCGAGGTGATCCTGTACCAGGGCCGCAGCTACAAGAGCTACCGCGGCATGGGCAGCATCGGCGCCATGAAGGCGGGCTCGGCCGACCGCTACTTCCAGGAAAACGACGAGACCACGAACCCGAACGCGGACAAGCTGGTGCCCGAAGGCATCGAAGGGCGCGTGCCGTACAAGGGTTCGATGCTCGGCATCGTCTACCAGATGGCGGGCGGCCTGCGCGCAGCCATGGGCTACTGCGGCTGCGCCAGCACCGAAGAGATGCGCAGCAAGGCCGAGTTCGTCGAGATCACCGCGGCCGGCATCCGCGAGAGCCACGTGCACGACGTGCAGATCACGAAGGAAGCGCCGAACTACCGGATGGAATGAGCAGCCCGTGACCGAGCCCGTTCCCGCCGTTCCGGCCGGCAAGAGCCCGGCCGCGATGCGCTTCATCCTGCTGACGGTGCTCATCGACATGCTGGCCGTCGGCCTCATCGTGCCGGTGCTGCCGGGGCTGGTCGGCAAGTTCACCGCGAACCCGGCCGAGCAGACCTACTGGTACGGCGTCGTCACGTTCTCGTTCGCGCTCGCCAGCTTCGTCGGCGCGCCCATCCTCGGGGCGCTGTCCGACCGCTACGGCCGGCGGCCGATCCTGCTCATCGGCTTCTGCGGGCTGATGATCAACTTCTTCATGACCGCGATGGCCAGCGCGTTGTGGATGCTGATCGTCAGCCGCATCTTCGGCGGCGGCATGCAGGCCAACGCGGCGGTCGCCAACGCCTACGTGGCCGACATCACGCCGCCCGAGCAGCGCGCGCGCCGCTTCGGCCTGCTGGGCGCCATGTTCGGCATCGGCTTCATCCTCGGGCCGGTGATCGGCGGGCTGCTCGGCGGCATCGACCTGCATTTGCCGTTCTGGGTGGCCGGCGGGCTGGCGTTCGTCAACCTGCTGTACGGCTGGTTCGTGCTGCCGGAGTCGCTGCCGCCGGAGCGCCGGCGTGCCATCGACCCGCGGCGCGCGAATCCGTTCTCGTCGCTGAAGCAACTCGCGCAGCTGAAGGGCGTCGGGCTGCTGGTGGCGGTGCTGGCCTGCGCCGGGCTGGCGCAGTTCACGCTGTACACCACCTGGGTGCTGTACGCCACCTTCAAGTTCGGCTGGGGCCCCACCGAGAACGGCTGGTCGCTGTTCGCCGTCGGCGTGGTGTCGGCGGTGGTGCAGGGCGCGCTGCTCGGACGCCTGCTGAAGGTGTTCACGCCGCAGAAGCTGGCGGTGATGGGCCTGCTGTCGTCGACGCTCTCGTTCGTCGCCTTCGGCCTCGTCACCGAGGGCTGGATGATGTATGTCGTCATCGTCGCCAACGTGCTGGGCAATACCGTCGCCGCGACGATGCAGAGCCTGATCTCCAGCGCCGCCAGCGGCAGCGAGCAGGGCCAGACGATGGGCTCGGTGAGCGGCCTGAACAGCCTGATGGCGGTGATCGCGCCGATGTTCGCCGCACCGCTGCTCGGTGCCGTGTCGCACTTTCCCGCCGGTGACTGGCGCATCGGAGCGCCGCTGTTCTTCTGCGCCGCGCTGCAGGCGCTGGCGCTGATGTTCGCCATTTCCCACTTCCGCAGCCACCGCCAGGCCTTGAAGCCGGCGTGAAGCCCGCCTGAAGACCGCCCCGCCATGCACGACAAGATCCTGATCCTCGACTTCGGCTCGCAGGTCACGCAGCTGATCGCCCGACGCGTGCGCGAGGCGCACGTCTACTGCGAGATCCACCCGAACGACGTCTCCGACGCCTTCATCCGCGAGTTCGCGCCCAAGGGCATCATCCTCTCGGGCAGCCACGCCAGCACCTACGAAGAGCACGAACTGCGCGCACCGAAAGCGGTGTGGGAGCTGGGCGTGCCGGTGCTCGGCATCTGCTACGGCATGTTCACGATGGCGGTGCAGCAGGGCGGCCAGGTCGAGGCCAGCACGCACCGCGAGTTCGGCTACGCCGAGGTGCGCGCGCACGGCCACACGAAGCTGCTCGACGGCCTGCAGGACTTCGCCACCCCCGAAGGCCACGGCATGCTGAAGGTGTGGATGAGCCACGGCGACAAGATCACCGCGCTGCCGCCGGGCTTCAAGCTGATGGCCAGCACGCCGAGCTGCCCGATCGCCGGCATGGCCGACGAATCGCGCGGCTACTACGGCGTGCAGTTCCACCCCGAGGTCACGCACACCGTGCAGGGCCGCCAGCTGCTCGAACGCTTCGTGCTGACCATCGCCGGCGCCAAGCCCGACTGGGTGATGCGCGACCACATCGCCGAGGCGGTGGCGAAGATCCGCGAGCAGGTGGGCAGCGAAGAGGTGATCCTGGGCCTGTCGGGCGGCGTCGACTCCAGCGTCGCGGCGGCGCTGATCCACCGCGCCATCGGCGACCAGCTCACCTGCGTCTTCGTCGACCACGGCCTGCTGCGCCTGGACGAAGGCAAGATGGTGATGGACATGTTCGCCGGCCGCCTGCACGCGAAGGTGGTGCACGTGGACGCGAGCGAGCAGTTCCTCGGCCACCTGAAGGGCGTGACCGATCCCGAGGCCAAGCGCAAGATCATCGGCCGCGAGTTCGTCGAGGTGTTCCAGGCGCACGCGAAGCAGCTGCCGAATGCGAAGTGGCTGGCGCAGGGCACGATCTACCCTGACGTCATCGAGAGCGGCGGCGCCAAGACGAAGAAGGCGACGACGATCAAGAGCCACCACAACGTCGGCGGCCTGCCCGAGACGCTGGGCCTGAAGCTGCTGGAGCCGCTGCGCGACCTGTTCAAGGACGAAGTGCGCGAACTCGGCGTCGCGCTCGGCCTGCCGCCGGAGATGGTCTACCGCCACCCGTTCCCCGGCCCCGGCCTGGGCGTGCGCATCCTCGGCGAGGTCAAGCGCGAGTACGCCGACCTGCTGCGCCGCGCCGACGCGATCTTCATCGAGGAACTGCGCGGGACCGTGGATCCGACCTCCGGTCGGAGTTGGTACGACCAGACCAGCCAGGCCTTCGCCGTCTTCCTGCCGGTGAAGAGCGTGGGCGTGATGGGCGACGGCCGCACCTACGACTACGTCGTGGCGCTGCGCGCGGTCGAGACCAGTGACTTCATGACCGCCGACTGGGCCGAGCTGCCGTACAGCCTGCTGAAGAAGGTCTCCAGCCGCATCATCAACGAGGTGCGCGGCATCAACCGCGTCACCTACGACGTCAGCAGCAAGCCGCCGGCCACGATCGAGTGGGAGTGACGGGTCGGCCCGAAAATCCAATAAATTCAATAGCTTGCAGGTCTCGTTGATGACGTGGTCGGATTGTCAATGAGCGTCGTCGACTCGACGATGCGGAGTGCGTCGATTCAACGGCCGTTCGAGGCCGTC
>CAUJHQ010000120.1 GCA_963204815.1 Pseudomonadota bacterium
CAGCGCCTTCATCGTGCCGACCTCGACCCCCGGCTACGAAGTGGCGCGGCTCGAGGACAAGATGGGCCAGCACGCCAGCGACACGGCGCAGATCCGCTTCGAGAACTGCCGCGTGCCGGCCGCCCACCTCATCGGCGACGAAGGCCAGGGCCTGAAGATCGCGCTCTCCGGGCTCGAAGGCGGCCGCATCGGCATCGCCAGCCAGGCCATCGGCATGGCGCGCGCGGCCTTCGAGGCGGCGCTGACCTACAGCAAGGAGCGCCAGAGCTTCGGCCAGCCGATCTTCGAGCACCAGGCGGTGCAGTTCAAGCTGGCCGACATGGCCACGCAGATCGAGGCGGCGCGCCAGCTCGTCTGGCATGCCGCGAGCCTGAAGGACGCCGGCCGCCCCTGCCTGAAGGAAGCCGCGATGGCCAAGCTCTTCGCCAGCGAGATGGCCGAGCGCGTGTGCTCGGCCGCCATCCAGGTGCACGGCGGCTACGGCTACGTGAGCGACTTCCCGGTCGAGCGCATCTACCGCGACGTGCGGGTGTGCCAGATCTACGAAGGCACGTCGGAAGTGCAGAAGATCCTCATCGGCCGGGCGCTGGCGTAGCCGGCGATCCGGCACTGCTGCTGCGGCCGGGCGCTGGCGTCGCCAGCGCCTCGGCGACGAACTGCACCAGCGCGCGCGCCGCCGCCGGCGCGGTCGGCTGCGGCAGCGTGAGCGCGTAGACCGTGTCGCCCTCGGCGATGCGCAGCTGCCAGCCCGGCAGCACGTCGACGAGGTGGCCGGCGCCGGCGAGCGCGGCCACCGTGAAGTCGGGTGCGAAGACGATGCCGTCGCCGTGCAGCGCCAGCGTCACCAGCGTCGCGAGTTCGTCGCCGCGGCAGGCGGGCACCAGCTCGACGGCGGCCTCGCTGCCGTCGGCCGGTGCCGACCAGTGCAGCGTGGTGCTGTCGGACGGCGCACCCATCACCAGGCAGGGCTGCCGCGCCAGCGCCGCCGGGTCCGCCAGCGGCAGGCCGGCACGCGGCCGCGCCCAGGCGCGCAGCACGAAGCGCATCAGCGGCCGTGCCACCCAGTCGTCGGGCGGGCGGCGCGTGATGCGGAACGCGACGTCGACGTCCTCGCGCAGCAGGTCGACGCGGCGGTTCGTCATCGACAGTTCCAGCCGCAGCGCCGGGTGCCGCTGCAGGAAGCGCGCGAGCAGCGGCGCCAGCACGCTCTGGCCGAACGTGGGCACGCTGGTCACGCGCAGCGTGCCGCCGAGACCCCCGCTGTCCTGCGTGCGGGCGCGGAAGCCCAGGCGCGCAGCGTCGGTGGCGTCGGCCACCGCGCGCGCTTTCGCGGCCAGCGCGCGGCCGGCTTCGGTGAGGCCGAGCGCGCGCGTCGTGCGCGCGAACAGCGGCTGGCCGAGCGCCGCCTCGATGCCGCCGATGCGCCGGCTGACCGCCGCCCGCGTGAGCCCGAGCCCGCGCGCCGCTTGCGCGAAGCTGCCGGCGGCGACGATGCGCGCGAACAGGTCCAGCGCGTTGGCGTCGATCGGCACGTCGCGGCGCGGGGCGAGGGTGGGGCGGGGCTGCTTTGTCAACGCTGCATTGCCAATCCGTCAATCCGGTGCAGTCTAGTCAACGAAGCGGTGCATTCCTAGAGTGCGACGCATGAACACCACCACCTTCGCGCCGGGCGCCGGCCGCGCCGCCGCCGCCCCCGGCGGCGCCCAGATCACGCTGCTGGCCGACGACGGCCGCGCCCTTGCCGCCACCTGGGCCGAGCCGCCGTCGGGCAGCGCACGCGCCGTCGCCGTGGTCCACCCGGCCGCCGGCGTGCCACGCGGCTACTACCGCGCTTTCGCCCAGTGGCTGGCCGGCCGCGGCTACGCGGTGCTGACCTACGACTACCGCGGCATCGCCGGCTCGCGCGCGGCCGCGCCGCTGCGTCATGAACGCGCGACGATGCGCGACTGGGCGGTGCTCGACATGAGCGCCGCGCTCGCCGCCGCCGAGGCGCGGCGCGGCGGCCGTGGCCTGCCGCTGCTGCTGGTGGGCCATTCGTTCGGCGGCAACAGCCTGGGCTTCGCGCGCGGCGTCGAGCGCGCCGACGCCATCGTCACGGTGGCGTCGCAGGTCGGCGAGGCGCGCCTGTACCCGGGCGTGCACCGTGTCGTCACCGAGACCTTCTTCCGCGCCTGGCTGCCGGCGGTGGTGGGCGTGGTGGGCCATGCGCCGGGCTGGTCGCTCGGCGGCGGCGCGCAGCCGCTGCCGCCCGGCGTGGCGCGCCAGTGGGCGGCGTGGGGCCGGCGGCGCGGCTGGGCCCACGCCGACCCGGCGATGAAGGCGCATTCGTCGTGGGGCGCCATCGTCGCGCCGGTGCACCTGTGGAACGTCACCGACGACCTGACCTACGCCCCGCCGGCCGCCGTCGACGCGCTCGCCGCCCTGTACCGCAACGCCGCCGTGCAGCGCCACACGCTGGCGCCGGCCGACGTGGGGCAGCGCCGGCTCGGCCACTTCGGCGTGTTCCGCCGCGAGCCCGGCGCACGCGCCTGGGAGCGGCTGCTGGCGCCCATCGAGCAGGCGGTGCCCGCGCTGCGCCGCTGACGGCCGTGCGGCCGGCGCTACAGTGCGCCGATGACCGAAGACGAGGCACGCGCCGTCGTGCTGCTGCAGTCCTGCGAGCCGTTTCGCGAAGAAGACGGCCGCGCGTCGCCGCATTGGCGCGCCGAAGACCGCCTGTGGGCCACTCAGCAGGCCGCCGCCACGCTGGGCGAGCGCGCCTCGCCCGAGCGCTTCGTCGTCACGCGCGCCGCGCTCGCGATGCCGCGCCTGAAGGAGCGCGACCGCCGCGCCGCGCGCTGGCTGGCGCGCCGCGGCTGGCACCCGGCCTGGGTGCTGCTGGCGCTGGTGTTCGGTGCCGCCGCCGGCCTGGCGGTCGACCAGCTCGGGCCGCCGCAGCGCGTGAACCTGCTGGCGCCGGCGGTGTGGACGGTGGTGGCATGGAACCTCGTCGTCTACGCCGCGCTGCTGCTGCCGCTGCCTTCGCTGGGCCTGCGGCGCTGGCTGGCCGGCTGGGGCGCGCGCGGCGCCGATTCGCTCACCGTGGCCTGGTTCAAGCTCGCCGAGCCGCTGGCGACCGCGCGCGCCGCGCTCGTGCTGCACGCGGCGGCGGCGGCGCTCGCGCTCGGCCTCGTCGCCGGCCTGTACCTGCGCGGCCTGGTGCTCGACTACCGCGCCGGCTGGCAGAGCACCTTCCTCGACGCCGCGCAGGTGCAGGCGCTGCTGGGCACGCTGCTGGCGCCCGCCGCCGCCGTCACCGGCGTTGCGGTGCCCGACGTGGCGCCGCTGCGCGTCGGCCCCGGCGCGGCGGCGAGCGCGAGCGCCGCGCCCTGGATCCACCTCTACGGCGCGACGCTCGTGCTGGCCGTCGCCGTGCCGCGCCTGCTGCTGGCGCTGGCCGCGGCGCTGCGCGCGCGCCGCCTTGCCACGCATTTCCCGCTGCCGCTGGACACGCCGTACTTCGAATCGCTGCACCCGCTGATGCGCCCCGGCCTGCCGCGCGCCGTGCGGCTGCTGTGGTGCGCGCCACCGGACACCGCGGCCGTGCTCTTCGGCCAGGCCGTCGGCGCGCTGGCCGCCCCGCTGACGCTGCTGCGCGGCGACGAGGGCGACGAACTGCAGCTCGACCCGCCGCCCGACCTGGCCGTCGCGCTGCCGCCGCGCCCGGCGTGGCAGCGCTGGCTCGGCCTGCCCGACCCGGCCGACGAGCGCCTGGACCGCCTGCGCGCGCAGTGCGACGCCGTGCTGCTGGTCGCCGCGCCCGAGGCGCCGCGCCCGCCCTGGCTGGCCACCATCGGCAAGCCGGTGATCGTGCTCGAGCCGGCCGCCACCGCCACCGCGCCGGCGCTGCCGCTGCTGGCGCTGGCCGATGGCTGGCTGCCCGACGGCCGCCTGCTGCGCGCACTGGAGCGTGTGCTGGATGGCGACCCGCGCCTGCCGCGCCTGGCCGACCACTGGCGGCGGCGCCAGCAGCAGCGCTTCGACGCCGTTGTCGCCGAGCTCGCCGCCAGCCTGGGCCGCATCGCCGGCGCGCGCGTGCCGCTGGCCGACAGCGGCTGGCGCGTCTGGCGCTCCGACGCCGAAGCCGATGCCGCGCGCCAGGCGCTCGCCACCGCGCTGGAAGCCGAGCTGCGCGACAGCGGCGAGCGCCTGCGCGGCCTCTTCGGCGCCGCCGAGGCCACGCTGGCCGCGCCGCCGTCGACCGGCCTGCGCCGCGTCGGCATCGTCGAGGGGCGCGCCGCGCTCACCGGCGGCGTCGGCGGCGGCCTGCTGTCGGGGGCGCTGCTCGGGCTGAAGGCCGACCTGCTGTCGGGCGGCCTGACGATGGGCGGTGGCATGCTCGCCGGCGCCGTGCTCGGTGCCGTCGGCGGTGCCGGCGTGGCGCGCGGGCTGAACGTGGTGCGCGACGGCGGCCCGCCCTGCGTCACCTGGGACCGCGACGCGCTCGCCGCCACCACCGACGTCGTGCTGCTGCGCTGCCTGGTGGGCGGCTGGGGCCTGCCCGAGGCGGCGGCGCGCGAGCGCCTGGCCGCCGCGCTGGCGCCGCAGCGCAGGACCTTCGACGCGCTGTGGGCGCGCCGCGCGCCGCGTGGCGGCGACGCCGAGATGCTGGCGGCGGCGCTGCAGGGGCCGGTGGCCACGGTGCTGAAGGACGCGCTCGCCGTCGCGGGCGGCGCCTCAGTCGCCGATCCCGATAATCAGGTCTCATGAAGATCCTCATCCTCGGTGCCGGGCGCGTGGGCCAAAGCGTGGCCGAGAGCCTGGTGTCGGAGAAGAACGACATCACCGTCATCGACACCAGCCCGGAGCGCCTGCGCGAACTGCAGGACCGGCTGGACCTGCGCGGCGTGGTCGGCAACGGCATCCAGCCCAGCGTGCTGCGCGACGCCGGCATCGCCGACGCCGACATGCTGATCGCCTGCGCGCCGCAGGACGAGACCAACCTCGTCGCCTGCAAGGTCGCGCACGACGTGTTCCAGGTGCCGACGACGATCGCGCGCCTGCGCAGCCCCGAGTTCGAGGACGGCAGCGCGCTGCTCGACAAGACCGGCTTCGCGGTCGACCGCGTGATCTGCCCGGAGCAGAGCGTCACCGCCTACATCCGCAAGCTGATCGAGTACCCCGAGGCGCTGCAGGTGCTGGAGTTCGCGCAGGGGCTGGTGAGCCTGATCGCGGTGCGCGCGCTCGCCGGCGGCCCGCTGGTGCAGCACAGCCTGGCCGAGATCCCGAAGCTGCTGCCCGGGTTGGAGATGCGCATCGTCGCCATCTACCGCCAGGACAAGGCGCTCACCGGGCTCGACGGCGCGACCCGCATCGAGCCCGGCGACGAGGTCTTCGTGCTCGCGGCCACCGAGCACATCCGCGCCGTGCTCGAGGGCCTGCACGAACGCGAGCAGCCGGTGCGCCGGCTGATGATGGCCGGCGGCGGCAAGGTCGGCCTGCGGCTCGCGCGCGAGATCCACGACGACTACCAGCTGAAGATCATCGAGGCGAACGGGCCACGCTGCGAGTACCTGGCCACGCAGCTGCCCGACAGCGTGCTCGTGCTGTCCGGCGACAGCACCGACGAGGACCTGCTGACCGACGAGAACGTCGACCAGATGGACCTCTTCGTCGCGCTCACCAGCGACGACGAGGACAACATCATGTCCTGCCTGCTCGCCAAGCGGCTGGGCGCGCGGCGCGTGCTGGCACTGATCAACCGCCGCGCCTACGCGGACCTGGTGCAGGGCACGCAGATCGACATCGCGATCTCACCGGCGCAGGCCGTCATCGGCGAGCTGCTGGCCTACGTGCGGCGCGGCGACGTCGAGGCCGTGCACAGCCTGCGCCGCGGCGCCGCCGAGGCGCTGGAGGCCATCGTGCGCGGCGACCGCAAGACCTGCCGCATGGCCGGCCGCCGCATCGACGAGGTCGGCCTGCCCAAGGGCGCGCAGGTCGGCGCCATCGTGCGCGGCCTGCACCGCAGCGACGGCAGCGAGGCCGGCGACGACGCGCGCCCGCAGGTCATCATGGCGCACCACGACACGGTGATCGAGCCGAACGACCACGTCATCGTCTTCGTACCGCGCAAGCGCATGGTGCGCGAGGTCGAGAAGCTGTTCCAGGTCAGCGCGACCTTCATGTTCTGATGTCGCCGTTGCCCGTCCTGGCCCTGGTGGGCCGCTTCGTGGTGCTGTTCGCGCTGATCATGACGGTGCCGCTGGCCTTCGCGCTCGCGGGGCGGGACGGCGGGCAGCGCGCCTTCGGCATCGCCATCGTCGCCACGCTCGCCAGCGGCCTGCTGATGAGCGCGGCCACGCTGCGCTTCCGGCGCGAACTGCAGCCGCGCGACGGCTTCGTGCTGGTGGCGCTCACGTGGCTGGTGCTGCCGGCCTTCGGCGCCTTGCCGCTGTGGCTGGCGGTGCCGGGCCTGGGCGTCACGAACGCCTACTTCGAGGCGATGTCGGGCTTCACCGCCACCGGCGCCAGCGTGATGACCGGGCTGGACGCGCTGCCGCTGTCGGTCAACGTGTGGCGCTGCTTCCTGAACTACGTCGGCGGCCTGGGCATCATCGTGCTGGCGGTGGCGATCCTGCCGATGCTGGGCGTCGGCGGCAGCCAGCTCTTCAAGGCCGAGATCACCGGCCCGCTGAAGGACCAGAAGCTCACGCCGCGCATCGCCGACACCGCGCGCGGGCTGTGGGTCGTGTACTTCGCGCTGTCGCTCGCGTGCTTCTTCGCCTACCGCATCGCCGGCATGGGCTGGGCCGACGCCTTCATGCACATGTGCTCGACCATGTCGCTCGGCGGCCTGTCGTCGCACGACGCCAGCCTGGGCTTCTGGAATTCGCCCGCCATCGAGGCGGTGGCGGTGGTCTTCATGCTGCTGGCCGGCGCCAACTTCGCGCTCTACTTCGTGGCCTGGCGCACGCGCTCGCTGCGCGTGCTGTGGCAGGACGTGGAACTGCGTGCCTTCTACGGCGTGCTCGCCGCCAGCAGCGCGCTAATCGCCGGCTACCTGCTGGCCACCGGCGAGTACACCGACGCCGGCGCGGCGCTGCGCCACACCGTGTTCCACGTCGTCTCGGTCGCCACGACCACCGGCTACTCGACGCAGGACTACGGCCAGTGGCCGCTGTTCGCGCCGCTCCTGATGATCCTGCTGGGCTGCTTCGCCACCTGCGCCGGCAGCACCGGCGGCGGCATCAAGATGATGCGCATGCTGCTGCTGGTGAAGCAGGCGCGGCGCGAGATGGTGCGCATCGTGCACCCCAACGTCGTCAACCCGGTGGTGCTGGGCGGACGCGCGATCGGTGACAAGGTCATCCAGAGCGTCATCGCGTTCATGATGATCTACGGCGCCACGCAGGTCGGGCTGACGATGCTGCTGCTGTTCAGCGGGCTCGATGCGGTGACCGCGTTCACCGCCGTCGTCGCCTGCGTCAACAACATCGGCCCTGGCCTCGGCGAGGTGGGGCCGGCGGTGAACTACGGTTCGCTGGGCGACTTCCAGACCTGGGTCTGCACCTTCGCGATGATGCTCGGGCGGCTGGAGCTGCTGTCGGTGCTCGTTCTGTTCACGCCGCGCTTCTGGCGCGCCTGAGGGAACGCGACGATGCATCACGAGAGCCGGCTGCTGCCGATCGACGACGACGGGGGCTTCGTTGCCGCCACCCACTTTGCGCGCCATGTCGTCGGCGGCGAAGACCCGCGCGAGACCGCGCAGGTGCGGTTCGCCATCGGCCGCGCCGACGCGCCGGCCGCGCTGCGCGACATCACGCCGCTGTGCACGCTGCCGCGAGCGGCGTCCGACGAGGAGGCCGAGTACCAGCGTGCGATGGCGGCGGGGCAGGGCGAGCTGGCGCGCAGCGGCCGCTACGGTGCCGCCATGGCCGCCAACTACGCGCACAACGAGCTCGCGATGGCGCACGCTGCGCGGCTGGCCGAGCGCGACACCGTGTTCGCGCCGCGGCGTGTGGCGGCGGCGCGCAATGGCACCCTGCTGCTCGGCTTCGAGTGCCGTTCGCCGGTGGACCCGGGTGCGGGGCGCGAGGTGCTGCGGCTGGTCGACGCGCGGGCGGGGTCGCTGTTGCTGTCGGCCTCGTCGTCGGCGTTCCGCCACTCGCATTTGCTGGCGCTGGCCTTCGACGGCCGCAGCGCGCTGCTGCAGTCGATGGGGCCGAAGGGGCTGGCCATCGTCGAGCGGCGGCTCGTCGACGGCCTGCCCGAACTGGCGCAGCTGCCCGGCAACATGGCGAGCCACTACGCCGCCGTGCGCGGTGGCTGGATCGGCTTCATCGGCGAGCGCGCCAGCGTGTTCGCCGCCGGCAGTGCGCAGCCGCAACGCGAGTTCGCGCTGCCCGCCGGCGCCATCGGCTGGGGCGCGGCGGTCACGTCGGACGGCCGCCTCGTCGCGTTGGCCACCGATGCCGGGGCGGTCTGGCTGGTCGACACGCACGGCGGCAAGCCGCGGCGTTTCCACCCGTACCGCGGCCTGGCGCGCGGCGCACAGCGCACGGTGGCGCTGTCGGACGACGGCGCCTGACTGGCGTCGCGCGCCGGCCGCGACCTGGTGGTGACGCGGCTGGCCGACGGCGTGTCGTGGCCGGCGGCCGACCTGGCCGACCGCGTGCTCGAAGAACCGTCGTTCGACGGCTTCGTGATCCGCCATCGCCTGCCCGCGGCCTTCGGCTTCGTCGGCACGCGCCTGCTGCTGGTCGACGGCGACCTGCCGCGCGCCGTGCCGCTGGGCGAGCCGCCGGCCGGCGCGCGCAAGATCGTGTCCGAACAGGGCCGACCCGGCGCGCGCCTGCCGGTGAAGGTGCCGGCGAGTGCGCCCTTCGACCGCCTGATGAAGGCCGCCCGGCTGGACGCGGTGGCGGCTTCGATCGGCCGCCATCACTCGCCTGCCGTGCAGCTGAAGAGCAAGCCGTTGAAGAAGGCCGGCTGGGCCCTGCCGGACAAGGCGCGCGCGAGGGCGATGCGCGCCGGCGCCATCTGGTCGACCCGATGATCGGCACCGAACCCGCGCGGCGCGACGGCTGGCGCGTGATCCACACCGCTGCCGACGCGCCGCTGGAGCGCCGCGTGTGGGCGGCCGAACCGCTGCCCGATCTGTACGAGCCCTGCGCCATCACCTTCTCGAAGGGCGGCATGCCGCTGCCCGACGAGCGCACCGTGGCCTACGCGCGCCTGCCGCTCGACGAGGCGCAGCGCGACGACTACAACGAACTGCTGGCCCAGCTGGCACCGGCCGAGGACGCTGCGCCGCGTGAGCAGCTGATGGGGCACCCGGCGCTGCTGCAGGGCACGCCGCCCGAGCTGATGTGCGAGCTGGCGTCGCGCGGCGAAAGCCCGTGGTGGGTGCCGCGGCCGGGTGATGCCGATGCCGAGGACATCGCCGCCGCGGCCGCCGAATGGGGCCTGCTGCTGCAGCTGACGAGCAACCCGGCCCCCGGCTTCGGCTGGGGCGACGGCGGGCACTTCTACTTCTACGGCCGCCGTGCGGCGATGGAGGCGGGCGACTTCTCCGGCGTCTGGGTCGTCTTCGAGAACTAGTCGCGCCAGCTGCGGTCCGTGCGGTCGACCAGCCGCACCATCGCATCGAAGTTCTCGCGCCCGAAGTCCGGGTGCGTGTTGACCACCGCGGCGTCGCGCTGGCACTTGCGCTGGATGTCTTCCGGGATCTCGATCACCGGCCCCAGCGCTGCGCCGGCGCACTGGATCTCGCAGGCGCGCTGCAGGATCCACAGCGTGTAGAACGTCAGCGCGATCGAAGGCCCCCAGGCCAGCAGGCCGTGGTTGCGCAGGATCACCGCCGGCTTGTCGCCGATGTTCTTCACGAGGCGCGCGCCCTCGTCGGCGTGCACGGTGATGCCCTCGAAGTCGTGGTACGCCACGCGGCCGCCGAGCTGTGCGGCGTAGAAGTTGCTGATCGACAGCCCGCGCGCCGACCCTGCCACCGCCATGCCGGCGGTGGTGTGCGTGTGCATCACGCAGTGGGCGTTCGGCTGGTGCGCGTGCAGCGCGGCGTGAGGCGCGAAGCCGGCGGCGTTGAAGCGGTAGGGGCCGTCGGTCAGCACGCGACCGGCGATGTCCACCTTCACCAGGTTCGAGGCCTTCACCTCGCTGTAGTGCAGCCCGAACGGGTTGATCAGGAACTGCTTGTCTTCGCCATCGCCGCGGCCCGGCACGCGCAGCGAGATGTGGTTGTAGATGAGCTCGGTCCAGCCCATCAGGTGGAAGATGCGGTAGCAGGCGGCCAGGTCCTGGCGCGCCTTCCATTCTTCGGCCGGGCAGCCGAGCGGGTTGTCGTTCATTTGGGCAGGTAGAGGCGGTCGGTGTAGGTGGCCAGCCACTCGGGCCGGAAGGCGACGAAGATCGCGACGAGCATGCCGGTGAGCCAGGCGTCGCCCCAGGCCGCGAGGCCGCGGCCGAGCGCGACGTCGGCCGGCGCCAGGCCGCCGGTGTGCGGGTGCAGCCATGCCGACAGCACGCCGGCCGCGATGCCCGCCGCCGCGCTGACGAAGAAGCCGCGGCCGAGGATGTAGACGAACAGGTGGTGCGGCAGCCAGCGCCGCACCGCGGCACCGAGCGCGAGCGCCACGGTGGCCGGCGCGAGCCCCAGCCAGACCGCGCGCGACAGCGTCTCGGCGGCGTCGAGGCCGGCCATCCACATCGTCGCCAGTGCCACCGGCACGAGGGCGATCACGGTGAGCGGCCAGCCCATCATCAGCAGCAGCAGCGAAGCGCCCGACAGCGGCTGCGCGACCGGCATCGCCACGTAGCGGTCGGCGCCCCACACCAGCGGCAGCAGCGCGCAGGCGGCGATCCACGGCCACGGTGGCCCCGCCTGCCCGAACGCGCGCCACGGGCGCAGCGCCAGCGCCAGCGCGACGGCCACCAGCGCGAAGGTCGATTCCAGCCACAGCATGGCGGCATCGTACGCCGCCGATGGACACCCTGCGGGGCCCCGGCTATCGTCCCGCCATGGCGATCCGCAGTGCGAAGGCGATGGTGGACGAGGCGCTGGCCGCGGTGCACACGCTCGCGGTCGACGAAGCGCAGGCGCTGCTCGGCCGGCCCGACGTGCTCTTCGTCGACATCCGCGACGCCGTCGAACTGCAGCGCGAGGGCCAGGTGCCCGGCGCCTTCCATGCGCCGCGCGGCCTGCTCGAGTTCTGGGTCGACCCGGCGTGCGAGTTCCACCAGCCGGTGTTCTCGCGCCCCGGCACGCGCTTCGTGCTGTACTGCGCCGGCGGCTGGCGTTCGGCGCTCGCGGCCAAGACGCTGCAGGAGATGGGGCTCGGGAACGTGTCCCACGTCGGCGGCGGCTTCACGGCCTGGAAGGCGGCCGGGGCGCCGGTGGCGGCTGGCCGAAACCCCTGATGGTCCGGCTCTAGAATTGACGTTAACGTAAACGTCAATCAGCGCCGCCCGCCGGGCCGGCGCCAGGAGACAAGATGCCCGTCCTGACGTCCAAGCTCAACCCGCGCTCGGAGGAGTTCAAGGCCAGCACGCTGGCCATGCGCCAGCTCGTCGGCGACCTCAACGCGAAGCTCGCGAAGATCGCCGAAGGCGGTGGCGAGGCGGCGCGCGCCAAGCACACCGCGCGCGGCAAGCTGCTGCCGCGCGAACGCGTGGAAATGCTGCTCGACCCCGACACGCCGTTCCTTGAGATCGGCGCGCTGGCCGGCCTCGACCTCTACGACAACGCGGCGCCGGGCGGCGGCATGATCGCCGGCATCGGCCGCGTCGCCGGCGTCGAGTGCATGGTGGTCTGCAACGACGCCACCGTGAAGGGCGGCACCTACTACCCGGTCACGGTGAAGAAGCACCTGCGCGCGCAGGAGATCGCGCTGCAGAACCGGCTGCCCTGCCTCTACCTGGTGGACAGCGGCGGCGCCAACCTGCCGAACCAGGACGAGGTCTTCCCCGACCGCGAGCACTTCGGCCGCATCTTCTACAACCAGGCCAACATGAGCGCGCAGGGCATCCCGCAGATCGCGGTGGTGATGGGCTCGTGCACCGCCGGCGGCGCCTACGTGCCGGCGATGAGCGACGAGACCGTGATCGTGCGCAACCAGGGCACCATCTTCCTCGGCGGCCCGCCGCTCGTGAAGGCGGCGATCGGCGAGATCGTCAGCGCCGAAGACCTCGGCGGCGGCGACGTGCACACGCGGCTGTCCGGCGTGGCCGACCACCTGGCCGAGAACGACCTGCACGCGCTGGCGCTGGCGCGCTCCATCGTCGGCAACCTGAACTGGCGCAAGGTGGAGCAGGTGAAGACCGTGCCGCCGCGCGC
>CAUJHQ010000121.1 GCA_963204815.1 Pseudomonadota bacterium
CTTCGCGCCGCGGCCGGTGGCGCCTTCGTCGCGGATCTCGCCGCCGGCACCGGTGGACGCGCCCGGGAACGGCGAGATCGCCGTCGGGTGGTTGTGCGTCTCGACCTTCATCAGCACGTGCGCGGTCTCGGCGCGCGCGCCATAGGCCGGCGCATTCGTGAAGCCCTGCGGCCCCCAGCGCTCGACCGGGCCGCCTTCCATCACCGCCGCGTTGTCGCTGTACGCGACCACGGTGTGCTGCGGCGACGTCTTCTCGGTGTGGCGGATCATGCCGAACATCGACAGCGGCTGGCGCTCGCCGTCGATCGTGAAGTCGGCGTTGAAGATCTTGTGGCGGCAGTGCTCGCTGTTGGCCTGCGCGAACATCATCAGCTCGACGTCGCTCGGGTTGCGCTTCAGCTCGCCGAAGGCGGCGACGAGGTAGTCGATCTCGTCGTCCGACAGCGCCAGGCCGAAGGTCGCGTTGGCCTCCACCAGCGCCGCGCGGCCGCGCCCCCGCACCTCGACGTGCGCCAGCGGCTCGGCCGCCTGGTGGTCGAACAGATGCGCGCCGGCGCCGCGCTCGAAGGCCACGCTCTCGGTCATGCGGTCGTGCAGCAGCGCGGCGACGGCGCCACGCTCGTCGGCCGACAGCGGCTTGGCACCGCCGAGCAGGCCGCTCTTCAGCGCGAGACGGTATTCGGTGACGCGTTCGACGCGGTGCAGTTCGAGCCCGCAGTTGCGCGCGATGTCGCTCGCCTTGCTGGCCCACGGCGACACCGTGCCCAGCCGCGGCATGACGACGACGAGCTCGCCGTCGACCGGCCCCTCGTAGCGGTCGCCGTAGTTCAGCAGCGCGGCCAGCTTGTCGCGCGCGGCGGCGGTCGGCGGGGCGTCGAACGCGACCCAGTGGACATGGCGGGCCGCCACGCCGGTGACGCGCGGCACGGCCGCCTGCAGGCGCGCGAGCAGGGCCTGGGCGCGGAAGGTGGGAAGGGCATTGCCGCCCTCAAGGTGCAGGAGTTGCAGGGCGGAAGAAGGCATATCCCGCGATTTTACGCGGGGGGTGGGATAATCCCGGCATGACGATTCCGATCAAAACCGGTGCCGAAATCGAAGGCATGCGGCTCGCCGGCCGCCTGGCTTCCGAGGTGCTGGACATGCTCACGCCGCACGTGCGGCCGGGCATCACCACGAAGGAGATCGACCGCCTCGCGCACGACCTCATGGTCAACGTGCAGGGCGGCATCCCGGCCACGCTGGGCTACCAGCCGCCCGGCTACCCGGCCTACCCGGCGAGCCTGTGCACGTCGCTGAACGACGTCGTCTGCCACGGCATCCCCGACGACCGGCCGCTGCGCAACGGCGACATCGTCAACATCGACGTCACCGTCATCAAGGACGGCTGGCACGGCGACAACAGCCGCATGTTCGTCGTCGGCGAGGCCAGCATCGCGGCGCGCCGGCTCTGCCAGGTCACCTTCGACGCCATGTGGAAGGGCATCGTCAAGGTCAAGCCCGGTGCTCGCCTGGGCGACATCGGCCATGCCATCCAGACCTTCGCCGAGAACGCCGGCTTCAGCGTGGTGCGCGAGTTCTGCGGCCATGGCGTCGGCGCGCGCTTCCACGAAGAGCCGCAGGTGCTGCACTACGGCCGCCCGGGCACGCTGGAAGAGCTGGTGCCGGGCATGATCTTCACGATCGAGCCCATGATCAACGCCGGCCGGCGCGAGATCAAGGAAGACCGCCGCGGCAACCGCCCCTACGACGGCTGGACGATCGTCACGCGCGACCGCTCGCTGTCGGCGCAGTGGGAGCACACGGTGCTCGTCACCGAGACCGGCTACGAGGTGCTGACGGTGTCCGCCGGCAGCCCGCCGGCGCCCGCTTTCGCGCCTGCCGGCTACGGCCGCGTGACCGAGCCGGCCACGTCCTGAGCGCGCCATGTCGGCCGTGCCGGACACCCGCGCGCCGGGCAGCGTGGCCGCCCTGCGCGCGCGCTACAAGGACGGCAAGGCCGCGCTGATCGAGCACTTCCGCGCCGCCCGCCCCACCACCACGGCGGCGACGCAGTTCCTGAAGGGCCTGACGCGGCATGTCGACGCCACGCTGTGCGACCTCTGGACCCACGCCGGCATGCCGCCGGGCGCGGCGCTGGTGGCGGTGGGCGGCTACGGTCGGGGCGAGCTGTTCCCGTACTCCGACGTCGACGTGCTGGTGCTGCTGCCCGCCGGCCAGGACGGCGACGCGCGCCGCGCCGCCATCGAAGGCTTCATCACCGCCTGCTGGGACATCGGGCTGGAGATCGGCTCCTCGGTGCGCACGGTCGACGAATGCGTGGCCGAGGCCGAGCGCGACGTCACCGTGCAGACGGCGCTGCTCGAAGCGCGCTTCGTCTGCGGCACCCGGCGCCTGTACAGCGCCTTCAAGGACGCGACGGGCGGCGCCCTCGACCCGCGCGCCTTCCTGCGCGCGAAGACGCTCGAGATGCAGCAGCGCCACGTCAAGTACGAGGGCACGCCCTACGCGCTGGAGCCGAACTGCAAGGAGAGCCCGGGCGGCCTGCGCGACCTGCAGGTCGTGATCTGGGTGGCGCGCGCCGCCGGCCTCGGCCGCACCTGGAGCGAACTCGCCGGCCGTGGGCTGGTGACGCCGTTCGAGGTGAGCCAGCTCAACAAGCACGAAGGCACGCTGAAGCTGGTCCGCGCCCGCCTGCACCTGGTGGCCGGCCGGCGCGAGGACCGCCTGGTCTTCGACCTGCAGACCGCGGTGGCCGAGAGCTTCGGCTACAAGGCCACGAAGGGCCAGCGCAGCTCCGAGGTGCTGATGCACCGCTACTACTGGGCAGCGAAGGCGGTTACGCAGCTGAACCAGATCCTGATGCTCAACATCCAGGAACGCGTCAGCGACTCCGAAGCGGCGCCGATGCGCCCGATCACCGAGCACTTCCTCGACCGCGCCGGCACGCTGGAGGTGGCACGAGACGACCTCTACCTGGAGCAGCCGCGCGCCATCCTCGAAACCTTCCTCGTGTTCGCGCGCACGCCGGGGCTTTCGGGGTTCTCGGCGCGCACGTTGCGCGCGCTGTACAACGCGCGCAACGTGATGGACGCGGGCTTCCGCCACGACCCCGTCAACCGCGCGCTGTTCCTCGAGTTGCTGCGCCAGCCGCGCGGCATCACGCACGCCTTCCGGCTGATGAACCAGACGAGCGTGCTGGGGCGCTACCTGTGGGTGTTCCGGCGCATCGTCGGGCGCATGCAGCACGACCTGTTCCACGTCTACACCGTCGACCAGCACATCCTGATGGTGCTGCGCAACGTGCGCCGCTTCTTCATCCCCGAGCACGCGCACGAGTACCCGTTCTGCAGCCAGCTCGCCGCCCAGTGGGACGCGCCGTGGCTGCTGTACGTGGCCGCCCTCTTCCACGACGTCGCCAAGGGCCGCGGCGGCGACCACAGCGATCTCGGCGCCGTCGAGGTGCGCCGCTTCTGCCGCGAGCACGCCATCGGGCGCGAAGACAGCCAGCTCGTCGAGTTCCTCGTCAAGCACCACCTGACGATGAGCCGCATCGCGCAGAAGGAAGACCTGTCCGACGCCGACGTGATCGCGTCGTTCGCCAAGCTGGTGGGCAACGAGCGGCGGCTCACCGCGCTGTACCTGCTGACGGTGGCCGACATCCGCGGCACCAGCCCGAAGGTCTGGAACGCCTGGAAGGGCAAGCTGCTCGAAGACCTGTACCGGCTGACGCTGCGCGCGCTGGGCGGCGCCAAGCCCAACCTGGACGCCGAGATCGAGGCCCGCAAGACCGAGGCGCGGCAGAACCTTGCGCTGCACTCGGCGCTGCCGGGCACCGAAGAGCCGCTGTGGAAGACGCTGGAGGTCAGCTACTTCGCGCGCCACGAGGCGGCCGACATCGCCTGGCACGCGCGCTCGCTGTGGCGCCACATCGAGACGAAGACGCCGGTGGTGCAGGCGCGCCTGTCCAGCGTCGGCGAAGGGCTGCAGGTGCTGGTGTACGCGCCCGACGCGCCCGACCTCTTCGCCCGCATCTGCGGCTACTTCGACAGCGCCGGCTTCAGCATCCAGGACGCGAAGATCCACACCACGCGCGCCGGCTACGCGCTCGACACCTTCCAGGTCGTCAGCACGCGGCTGGCCGGCGGCGGCGCCGCCGAGTACCGCGACCTGATCTCGCTCGTCGAGACGCAGGCCGGCGCCGCGCTCGGCTCCAGCGGCCCGCTGCCCGAGCCCAGCCGCGGCCGCGTGTCGCGCCGCGTGCGCTCGTTCCCGGTGGTGCCGCGAGTCACGCTGCACCCCGACGAACGCGCCCAGCGCTGGCTGCTGACGGTGTCGGCCAGCGACCGCTCGGGCCTGCTGTACGCCATTGCGCGCGTGCTCGCCAAGCACCACATCAACCTGCAGCTCGCGAAGGTGTCGACGCTGGGCGAACGGGTCGAGGACACCTTCCTCGTCGACGGCCCGGCGCTGCAGCAGCCGAAGGCGCAACTGCGCATCGAAGGCGAGCTGCTGGACGCCGTCGCGGCGCCGGCGGGATGAGCCTGCGCCGCATCACGGCCACCGACGCGATCGCGCGGCTGGCCGAGTTCAGCGCCGTCATCGACGCCCGCAGCGAGAGCGAGTTCGCCGAGGACCGCCTGCCCGGCGCCGTCAACTGGCCGACGCTGAACGACGAAGAGCGCCACCTCGTCGGCATCGAGTACGCGCAGGTGTCGCCGTTCGACGCGCGCAAGCACGGCGCCATCTACGCGGCGCGCAACATCGCGCGCCACGTCGAACGCGAGCTCGCCGGCGCCTCGCGCGACTGGCGCCCGCTCGTCTACTGCTGGCGCGGCGGCCAGCGCTCGGGCGCGCTGTCGCTGGTGCTCGACCAGGTCGGCTTCCTCGTCCACGTGCTCGAAGGCGGCTACCGCGAGTTCCGGCGCGCCGTCATCGCCCAGCTCGACGCGCTGCCGGCCACGCTGGACCTGCGCGTCGTCGTCGGCCGCACGGGCTCGGGCAAGAGCCGGCTGCTGGGCGCGCTGGCCACTGCCGGCGCCCAGGTGCTGGACCTGGAAGGCATCGCCTGCCACCGCGGTTCGGTGCTGGGGCCGCTGCCGGGCGTGCCGCAGCCGTCGCAGAAGCACTTCGAGACCTGCCTGTGGCAGGCGCTGCGCGGCTTCGACGCCGCGCGGCCGGTGTTCGTCGAGGGCGAGAGCCGCATGATCGGCCGCCTGCGCGTGCCAGAGCCGCTGCTCGAGCGCCTGCGCGCCGCGCCCTGCGCCGTCGTCGAGATGCCGATCGAGGCGCGCGTGCAGTTGCTGATGGAGGACTACGCGCACTTCGTGGCCGACGCCGAGGCGCTGTGCGCGCGCCTGGCCACGCTGCGCGAAGTGCGCGGCGCCGCCGTCGTCGAACGCTGGCAGGCGCTGGCACGCGGCGGCCAGACGCGCGAGGTCGTGCACGACCTGCTGGCCGACCACTACGACCCGATCTACACGCGGTCCATGAAGCGCCACTTCGAGCGCCTGGAAGGCGCGCCGACCGTGGCACTGGCCGACGGCGGCAGCGCATCGCTGGCGCAGGCCGCCGCGAGTCTGATCGCTGCGGCGGCTGCATGAGAAACGCCGGCAAGAGCCGGCGTTCGTTCATCGAACTGGAGCCCCCTCTCGGAGGGGGGCAGGGGGAGTCCACCGGACTCCCGCAGGGATGAAACGGCAGCGCCGTTTCACCCCATGTGCAGGCCACCGTTGCAGGAGAAGTCCGCGCCGGTGGTGAAACCCGAATCCTCGCTCGCCAGCCAGGCGACGATGGAGCCGATCTCCTCCGGCGTGCCCAGGCGCTTCACGGGGATCGTGGCGACGATCTTCTCCAGCACCTCGGGCTTGATCGCGCGGACCATGTCGGTGCCGATGTAGCCCGGGCTTACGGTGTTCACCGTCACGCCCTTGGCGGCCAGTTCCTGCGCCAGCGCCATCGTGAAACCGTGCATGCCGGCCTTGGCGGCCGAGTAGTTGGTCTGGCCGGCCTGGCCCTTCTCGCCATTGACCGAGCTGATCTGGATGATGCGGCCCCAGCCCTTTTCCACCATGCCCGGCACCACCTGCTTGGTGACGTTGAACATGCTGTTCAGGTTGGTGTCGATGACGGCCTTCCAGTCGTCGGGCGTCATCTTCAGGAACATGCGGTCGCGCGTGATGCCGGCGTTGTTCACCAGCACCTCGATCGGGCCGTGCTCGGCCACGGCCTTGCTGAAGGCGGCGACAGTGCTGTCCCAGTCGGCCACGTTGCCGACCGACGCGTAGAACGTGTAGCCCAGGGCCTTCTGCTCGTCCAGCCACTTGTTGAAGTCACGGCTCGGGCCGCAGCCGGCGATGACCTTGAAGCCTTCCTTCGCCAGGCGCTGGCAGATCGCGGTGCCGATGCCACCCATGCCACCGGTCACGTAAGCCACTCTCTGTGCCATCACATATCTCCTTGGTTGTGTGTTGTTGACTCTAGCGTTCGACGGTGAGGGCGACACCCATGCCACCCCCAATGCACAGCGACGCGATACCGCGCTTGGCGTCGCGCTTGATCATCTCGTGCAGCAGCGTCACCAGGATGCGGCAGCCGGAGGCACCGATCGGGTGCCCGATCGCGATCGCGCCGCCGTTCACGTTGACCTTGCTCGTGTCCCAGCCCATTTCCTGGTGGACGGCGCAGGCCTGGGCCGCGAAGGCCTCGTTGATCTCCAGCAGGTCCAGGTCGGCAGGCTTCCAGCCGGCGCGTTCCAGCGCCTTGCGCGCGGCGGGCACCGGGCCCATGCCCATGAAGGCGGGGTCGAGGCCGGCGCTTGCGTAGCTGGCAATGCGCGCCAGCGGCTTCAGGCCCAGCGCGGCGGCCTTCTTCGCCGTCATGACCACCACGCCGGCAGCGCCGTCGTTCAGGCCGCTGGCGTTGCCGGCCGTCACGCTGCCCGCCTTGTCGAAGGCCGGGCGCAGGCCGGCCAGCGCTTCGGCGCTGGTCTTCTTGTTGATGAACTCATCGGCCGCGAAGACGACCGGGTCGCCCTTCTTCTGCGGAATGTGCACCGGCACGATCTCGTCCTTGAAGCGGCCGGCTTCCTGGGCCGCGGCGGCCTTCTGCTGGCTGGCCAGCGCCAGCGCGTCCTGCGCCTCGCGCGTGATGCCGTGCTTCTTGGCCACGTTCTCGGCCGTGATGCCCATGTGGTACTGGTTGTAGACGTCCCACAGGCCGTCGACGATCATCGAGTCGATCATCTTCCAGTCGCCCATGCGCTGGCCATCGCGGCTGCCCTGCAGCACGTGCGGCGACAGGCTCATGCTCTCCTGGCCGCCGGCGATGACGATCTCGCTGTCGCCGTCGCGAATGGCCTGCGCCGCCAGCATCACGGCCTTCAGGCCGGAGCCGCAGACCTTGTTGATGGTCATCGCCGGCACGCCGTGCGGCAGGCCGGACTTGATGACGCTCTGGCGCGCCGGGTTCTGGCCGGTGCCGGCCTGCAGCACCTGGCCGAGGATGACCTCGCCGATCTGGCCGCCTTCGAGCTTCGCGCGCTCGAGCAGCGCCTTGATGACGGTGGCGCCCAGCTCCGAAGCCGGCGTCTTGGCCAGCGTGCCGCCGAACTTGCCGACCGCCGTGCGGGCGGCGGCGACGATGACGATGTCGGTCATGTTGTCTGTCTCCGTGGGAATGAAATGGGGTTGTTCAGGCCTTGGCCTTCACGTAGCGGCCGGGCGCGGCTTCGATGGCCTTGAACTGGCGGTTGCCCGGCGCCTTCGGCGCGGCGACCAGCTTGCCGCCCAGCGGCTTCAGCCAGCCGGACCACTCGGGCCACCAGCTGCCCGGGTGCTCGGTGGCGCTGTCGAACCAGTCTTCCGCCTTCGCCGGCAGCTTGGCGTTGGTCCAGTAGCTGCGCTTGCCCTTGGCCGGCGGGTTGATCACGCCGGCGATGTGGCCCGAGGCGCCAAGCACGAAGGTCTTCTTGCCCTTGATGAGCGGCGTCGACGCGTAGGCCGCCATCCACGGCACGATGTGGTCCTCGCGCGAGCCGTAGACGAAGAACGGCGCCTTGATGCTGCCGAGGTCGACCTTCTCGCCGCAAACGGTGAGCGCGCCCGGCTTCTTCAGGTCGTTCTGCAGGTACATGTGGCGCAGGTACCAGCAGTACATCGGGCCCGGCAGGTTGGTGCTGTCGCCGTTCCAGTACAGCAGGTCGAACGGCGGCGGCGTCTCGCCCTTCAGGTAGTTGGCGACGACGTAGTTCCAGACCAGGTCGTTCGGACGCAGAAAGCTGAAGGTGGTGGCCAGCTCCTTGCCCTTCAGCAGGCCGGGGCCGTTCGGCGCCTTGGCGCCGATGGTCATCTCGCGCAGCTGCACCGAGGCTTCGTCGACGAAGATGTCCAGGATGCCGGTGTTGCTGAAGTCCAGCAGCGTGGTCAGCAGCGTGACGCTGTTCGCGGGCTGTTCGCCGCGCGCCGCCAGCACCGCCAGCGCCGTGCTGAGGATGGTGCCGCCGACGCAGAAGCCCAGCGTGTTGATCGTCTCGGCACCGGTGATCGCCTGCACGGTGCGGATGGCGCGGATCGGGCCTTCCTCGATGTAGTCGTCCCAGGTCTTGTCGACCAGCGACTCGTCGGGGTTGCGCCAGCTGACGACGAAGGTGCGATGGCCCTGCTCGACTGTGTAGCGGATGACCGAGTTCTCCGGCTGGAGGTCGAGGATGTAGTACTTGTTGATGCACGGCGGCACGAACAGCATCGGCCGCTCGTGCACCTTGGCCGTCAGCGGCTTGTATTCGATGAGCTGGAACAGCCCGTTCTCGAACACCACGGTGCCCTCGGTGGTGGCAACGTTGCGGCCGACCTCGAAGACGCTCTCGTCGGTCTGCGAGACATGGCCCTTCTGCAGGTCTTCCAGCAGGTGCTGCAGGCCGGCGGCGATGCTCTCGCCCTTGGTCTCGACGGCCTTCTGGATCGCCTCGGGGTTGAAAGCCAGGAAGTTGCTCGGGCTGGCGGCGTCGATCCACTGCTGGACGGCGAAGCGCACGCGCGCCTTCGTCTTCTCGTCGCCCTCGACCGAATCGGCCATCTGCATCAGCGTGCGCGCGTTCAGCAGGTACATCTGCGCGGTGAACGCGGAAGCCGGGTTGCCGAGCCAGGCGTTGTTGGCGAAGCGGCGGTCGCCGATGGCGGCGGCGGCCTTCGCACCTTCGGCGCCCATCGCCTGGAGCGAACGGTTCCAGATGTCGGTGACGCTCTTCAGGTAGTCGCCCTGCAGCGCGCCGAGTTGCTGCGCCGGCAGGTTCAGCCCGGACATGGACTTGAAGATGTCGCCCATGGCGGCACCGAAGGCATTGGCCTCCGGCCCCAGGTCCGGCGTGAAAGCATTAGGCTTGATCGCCATGTGTTGTCTCCTCGCGCCCAGCGTCGTCCCGGGCTGTGAACAGGATCACGTTGTATGCCGGTTAGCTTACCACGGCATGACTGATTTTTCCGATACGTGAAATTACGATCCACATAACGGCATGTACTTGATCGCGATTGCCTGGATGTACGTGGTGCTGATGATGGCCCTCGCCGAGGCCATGGCCCCCCAAGGCACGGTCCTCGGCGCGGTCTTCACGCTGCTGCTTTACGGGGTGGGGCCGCTCGCACTGCTGCTCTACATCCTGGGCACGCCGGTGCGCAAGCGGGCGCGGCGCGCCGCCGAGGCGGCCGAGCTGGCGGCCGCGTCAGCCGCGGCGCCAGACGGCGGCGGCAAGACGGCCGGTGACGCCGTCGCGGCGGTACGAAAAGAAACTTGAGCGGTCCTCGACCGTGCACCAGGTGCCACCGGCGATGGCGGTGATGCCCGCGGCGGCGAGGCGACCGCGCGCCAGCGCCGGCAGGTCCGCGCGCCAGCGCGGCGAGCCGTCGGGTCGCGGGCGGCTGACGAAGTGCGCCGCGCCGTCGGGGAACGCCGCCAACACGTCGGCACCGACCTCGAACTCGCGCGCGCCGATGCAGGGCCCCAGCCAGGCGACGAGATCGGCCGGCGTGCAGCCGCTGCCGGCGCAGATCGCCCTCACGGTCGACTCGATCACCCCGCCGGCCAGCCCGCGCCAGCCGGCGTGGGCCGCGCCGACGGCCCGGCCGTCGCGGCGCGCCAGCAGCACCGGCAGGCAGTCGGCCACCTGCACGGTGCAGGCACGGCCGGGCTCGTCGGTCCAGGCGGCGTCGGCCACCAGGTCCTGGTCGTGGCCGAGGCGGATGACGCGCGTGCCGTGCACCTGCGTCATCCAGACCGGCTCGGCGCCGGTGGCGGCCGCGAAGCGGCGGCGGTTCTCGGCCACGGCGGCCGCGTCGTCGCCGACGGCGCTGCCGAGGTTCAACGAGGCGTAAGGCCCCAGGCTGACGCCGCCTTCGCGCGTGCTCATCAGCGCGCCGACCGAAGCCGGCGCGGCCCAGAGCACCTCAACTAGCGTCAGGGCACTTCTCCGGCAGCGTTTCCTCGAAGGCCGGCAGCTTCATGCATTCGTCGAACACGCGCATCACGTTCGGCACATGCGACAGCCGGCATTCGAAGCGCTGCGCGTTGAAGATCTGCGGCACCAGCGTGCAGTCGGCCAGCGTCGGCGTGCTGCCGTGGCAGTAGCGCGAAGGCTGCGCGGCGAGCTGGCGCTCCACCGTTTCCAGGCCGCTCTCGACCCAGTGGCGGTACCAGCGGTTCTTCGCGTCTTCGTCGAGCTTGAGGTCGTGCACCAGGTAGCGCAGCACGCGCAGGTTGTTCAGCGGGTGGATCTCGCAGGCGACGTCCAGCGCCAGCGTGCGCACGCGGGCACGCCCGGCGGGGTCGGCGGGCAGCAGCGGCGGCGTGGGGTGGGTCTCTTCGAGGTACTCCATGATCGCCAGCGACTGCGTGACGACGTGGTCGCCGTCCTTCAGCAGCGGCACCAGCCGTGCCGCCGACACGGCCGCGAAGGACTCGGCCTGGTGCTCGTTCTTCACCAGATGCACCGGCTTGTAGTCGTAGTCCAGGCCCTTCAGCGCGAGCGCGATGCGCACGCGGTACGAGGCCGACGAGCGGAAGTAGTTGTAGAGCTCCATGGCCCGCCGCCCTACTTCACCGCCACGCGCAGCGTGCCGAGGCCGGCGATGGCGCCTTCCATCACGTCGCCGCGCACCACCGCGCCGACGCCGGCGGGCGTGCCGGTGTAGATCAGGTCGCCGGGGGCCAGCGTCCAGGCGGCGCTGAGCTGTTCGATCGTCTCGTTGACGCTCCAGATCAGGTCGGCCAGGTCGCCCTTCTGCCGGAGCGCGCCGTTCACGTGCAGCGTGATCGCGCCCTTCAGCAACTCGCCCGTCTTCGCCTTCGGCACCAGCGGCCCGATCGGCGCGCTCTGCTCGAAGCTTTTGCCGATGTCCCAGGGCCGGCCCTGCTTCTTCATGTCGTTCTGCAGGTCGCGGCGCGTCATGTCGAGACCGACGGTGTACCCCCAGATGTGCGATGGCGCGTCGGCGGCCTTGATGTCGCGCCCGCCGCGGCCGATGGCGACGACGAACTCGATCTCGTGGTGGAAGTTGGCGGTCAGCGGCGGGTAGTCGATGCTGCCGGTGGCGCCTTCGGCGACCGCCACCACGGCATCGGCGGGCTTCATGAAGAAGAACGGCGGCTCGCGGCCGGTGTGCCCCATCTCCTGCGCGTGTTCGGCGTAGTTGCGGCCGACGCAGTAGATGCGGTGCACCGGGAACAGCCCGCCACCGGCCACCGGCACGGCGGCCGCAACAGGGGGATCGATCACGAAGCTCATGGTTTCCGTCTCGGTGTGAAGCCGGGGAATCATGCCACGGCCGCTACACTCCCCGCGCATGTTCGAGCCCCGCCGCATCAAGCATTGCCGGGTCTGCGGCAGCCCGACGGACTACCGCGTGCCGGCCGACGACAACCGCGACCGCGCCATCTGCGGCACCTGCGGCGAGATCCACTACGAGAACCCGATCAACGTCGTCGGCACGGTGCCGTTCTGGGACGACCAGGTGCTGCTGTGCCGCCGCAACATCGAGCCGCGGCGCGGCCTCTGGACGCTGCCCGCCGGCTTCCTCGAACTCGGTGAAAGCACCGCCGACGGCGCCCGCCGCGAGACCGACGAAGAGGCCGGCGCGCGCATCGAGCTCGGCGCCCTCTTCACGGTGCTGAACGTGGTGCGCGCCGGCCAGGTCCACTTCTTCTACCTGGCGCGCCTGCTCGACACGCGCTTCGCGCCCGGCCCCGAGACGATCGAGGCGCAGCTCTTCCGCGAGCACGAGATCCCCTGGGACGAGATCGCCTTCCGCACCGTGCGCGAAACGCTGCAGCGCTACTTCGAGGACCGGCGCGCCGGCCGCTTCGGGGTGCATGCGGGCGACATCGCATGACGACCCGCCCGACCGCCCTGCGCGAAGATCTCCTCCACGCCGACCCGCTGCTGGACTGCCTGGTCGAGATCTGCCGCCTTCATGGCCAGGCCGCGAGCCGCGCCTCGCTGTCCGCCGGGCTGCCGCTCGTCGATGGGCGGCTGACGCTGGCGCTGGCCGAACGCGCCGCCGCGCGTGCCGGCATGGCGACGCGCCTGCAGCGCGTGGCCGCCGACAAGATCGACGCCGCCGCGCTGCCCGCGGTCCTGCTGCTGAAGGACCAGCACGCCTGCGTGCTGCTGGGCTTCGAGCCCGACGGCAGCGCACGCGTGCTGCTGCCCGAAACGGGCCAGGGCGCCGTCACGCTGGCGGCGGCCGATCTCGCCGCGCGCGGCACCGGCGTGGCGCTCTTCGTGCGCCCCCATTTCCGCTTCGAACCCGGCGCCGCGCCGCCGGCCAGCGGGCGCCACGGCCACTGGTTCTGGAGCGCGCTGTGGGCGCAACGCCTGGTCTACCGCGACGTGCTCGGCGCCGCGCTGCTGCTGAACCTGGCCGCGCTGGCGCTGCCGATCTTCACGATGAACGTCTACGACCGCGTGGTGCCGAACCGCGCGATCGAGACGCTGTGGGCGCTGGCGCTCGGCGTCGCGCTCGCGCTGACCGCCGAGCTGGTGCTGCGCAACCTGCGCGGCCGCTTCGTCGACGAGGCGAGCGCGCGTGTCGACGTGCAGCTGTCGGCGCGCCTGTTCGAGAAGGTGCTGAACCTGAAGCTCGCGCAGCGGCCCGAGTCGGTGGGCTCGTTCGCGTCCAACCTGCGCGGCTTCGAGCAGGTGCGCGACTTCGTCGCCTCCAGCACCGTCACTGCGCTGATCGACCTGCCGTTCGCTTTGCTGTTCGTGCTGGCGCTGGTCTGGATCTCGCCCTGGCTGGCGATCCCGTCGGTGCTGGCCTTCGCGCTCATCGTCGGCGTCGGCTGGGCGCTGCAGAAGCGGCTGCACGCGCTGTCGGAAACCACCTGGCGCGCATCGGCGCAGCGCAACGCGCTGCTGATCGAGACGCTGTCGGCGCTGGAGACCGTGAAGACGCAGGGCGCCGAAAGCGCCCTGCAGGCGCGCTGGGAGCGCCACAACGTCTTCCTCGCGCAGGTCGGGCTGCGCATGCGCGCGCTGTCGACCGGCGCGATGTACGGCATGACCTGGGTCGTGCAGCTGGTGTCGGTGGCCGTGGTGCTGATCGGTGTCTACCTGATCGGCGAGCGCCAGATCACGATGGGTGCGCTCGTGGCCGCCAGCATGCTGGGCGGGCGCGCGCTCGCGCCGGCCGGCCAGATCGTCGGCCTGCTGATGCAGTCGCAGGCCGCGCGCACCGCGCTCGCCGGCCTCGACAAGCTGATGGCGCTGCCCGCCGAGCGCCCGGACGCGCGCGACGGCGCCGCGCCGCCGGTGCAGCGGCGCGACTTCGAGGGCGCGATCGAGTTCCGCGACGTGCGCTTCACCTACCCGCAGTCCGAGACACCGGCGCTCGATGGCGTGCGCCTGCGCATCGCCGCCGGCGAGCGCGTGGCCGTGATCGGGCGCGTCGGCTCCGGCAAGACCTCGCTGCTGCGCCTGGCCGCGGGCCTGTACACGCCGGATGACGGCGCGGTGCTGATCGACGGCATCGACGCGCGCCAGCTCGACGCCGCCGACCTGCGCAGCAACCTCGGCTTCGTGTCGCAGGACGTGCTGCTGTTCAACGGCACGCTGCGCGAGAACATCGTGCTCGGCCTGCCCTTCGCCGACGACGCCGCGGTGCTGGCCGCCGCCGAGACGGCCGGCCTGCGCGACTTCGTCGACCGCCACCCGCGCGGCTTCGACCTGCCGGTGGGCGAGCGCGGCGAACGCCTGTCCGGCGGCCAGCGCCAGGCCGTGGGCATGGCACGCGCGCTGCTGCACAACGCACCGATGCTGCTGATGGACGAACCGACCAGCGGCATGGACTTCAGCACCGAAGCGCAGCTGACGCAGCGGCTGGCGCAGTTCGCGCAGGGCCGCACGGTGCTGCTGGTGACGCACCGCACCTCGCTGCTGTCGCTGGTGGAGCGCGTGATCGTCGTCGACCAGGGGCGCATCGTCGCCGACGGCCCGCGCGACGCCGTGATGGCGCAGCTGCAGAGCGGCCGCATCGCGAAGGCGGCCTGAACGATGCGCTGGCTCGCCGCCCCCATCACCGACGCCCAGGCCGAAGAGGCCGGCCTGCGCCCCTTCGAGCTCGAGGCCGACGAGTTGATCTCGCGCGAGCGCACACACCGTGCGCGCCTCGTCGTGCGCGCGGCGCTGCTGATCGCGGCCATCCTCATCGGCTGGGCCGCCTGGGCCGAGGTCGACGAGGTGACACGCGGCGACGCCCGCGTGGTGCCGTCGCGCCAGCTGCAGGTGGTGCAGTCGCTGGACGGCGGCGTGGTCGCCGAGATCCTGGTGCGCGAGGGCGACGTCGTCGAGCCCGGCCAGTTGCTGCTGCGCATCGACGAGACGCGCGCCACCTCGGGCGTGCGCGAGAGCGCGGCGCAGGGCATCGCGCTGCGCGCGCGCTCGGCGCGGCTGCGCGCGCTGGCCGAGGGCGTCGCCTTCGTGCCGCCATCGGCCGCCAACGACACCGAACGCGCCATCGTCGCCGACGAACGCCGGCTCTACGAAGCACGCCGCGAGGAACTGGCCAACCTGCTGTCGATCAACCGCCAGCAACTCGCCCAGCGCGAGCAGGAACTGGCCGAGATGCAGGCGAAGCGCACCTCGGCACAGCGTGGGCTGGAACTGGCGCAGCAGGAACTGGCGCAGACGCGCCCGCTGCTGGCCACCGGCGCGGTGTCGCAGGTCGACATCCTGCGGCTGGAACGCGACGTCACGCGCAGCCGCGGCGACATGGAGCAGGCGACGGCGCAGATCGCGCGGGTGCAGGCCGCCATCGCCGAAGCGCGGCGCAAGGCGCAGGAGACCGAGTTCGGCTTCCGCAACGAGGCCCGCAAGGAGCTGGCCGACGTGCTGGCCAAGCTGGGCGCGCTGAACGAAGGCGCCGTGGGCCTGGCCGACCGGGTGCAGAAGGCGCAGGTGAAGAGCCCCGTGCGCGGCCGCGTGCAGCGCCTGCTGGCCAACACCGTGGGCGGTGTCGTGCAGCCGGGCCGCGACATCGTCGAGATCGTGCCGCTGGACGACGCGCTCGTGCTCGAGGCCCGCGTCGCGCCCAAGGACATCGCGTTCATCCGCCCCGGCCAGCCGGCGACGGTGAAGTTCACGGCCTACGATTTCTCCATCTACGGCGGCATGGACGCCACGGTCGACAACATCAGCCCCGACACCGTGGTCGACGAGCGCGGCAACGCGTTCTACCTGGTGCGCGTGCGCACGGCGAAGTCGAGCTTCTCCGACAAGCTGCCCATCATCCCGGGCATGACGGCCGAAGTGGATGTGCTCACCGGCCGCAAGACGGTGCTCAGCTACCTGCTGAAACCGGTGCTGAAGGTCCGCGAATACGCGCTCCGCGAACGGTGACGTTCGTCACGGGGCCGGCGCCGGCGTGGCGCCGACACCGCAACTGGGTGACTTTCCAGGCTACCCGCTGAGCCCGCGCGGTCAGGCGTGACGATACGATCGCCGTTGATCCGGAATTCCCGAGGTAGCTGCAGTGCCCGTCATCATTTCCACCCGCAGCGGAACGGTCCGCGAAGTCGTCGGCCAGGCCATCATCCGCCGGCCCGATGGCATCGAGACGCCGCTGCTGCCGGGCGCGCCGGTGCGCGCCGGCGACATCATCCTGACGCGCCAGGACAGCATCGTCGAGATCGTCGAGGACCCGCCGGTGCCGCCGGCGGTGGCCGCCGCGCCGAGCGAGATCGCCGGCACCATCGCCGCCATCGAGGCCGGCGCCCCGGACGCCGTGCCGGCCGCCACACTGGGCGCCGGCGAAGGCAGCGGCCTGCAACCGGGCCTGCGCGTGGACCGCATCGTCGAGACACTGTCGCCGCTGGGCGGCGATGCGCTCGCCCAGGACAGCGCGGCCGGTGCCGACGACGCCGACACCCGGGCCCGTGCGCCGGAAGACGGTCTCGTTGCGACGCCGCCCGCCATCGAGATCACCGCGCCGCCGCTCAGCAACGACGACACGCCGACGCTGACCGGCAGCACCGACGCACCGCCGGGATCGGTGGTCACGATCGTCGTCACCGACAGCACCGGCAACCGCCAGACCATCACCGTGCCGGTGGGCGAGGATGGCCGCTTCAGCGCCGAGGTGCCGCAGCCGCTGGCCGATGGCGCCTACAGCGTCACCGGCGTCGTCACGACGCCCGGCGGCAGCCGCGGCAGCGACGCCACCGTGGGCACCATCGACACCACGCCGCCGGCACCGACGATCGCGCTCGACCCGATCGCCGGCAACGACGTGCTCGACAGCACCGAGGCCGGTGGCACGGTCACCCTCAGCGGCCGCACCGGCGGCGACGCCCGGCCGGGCGACACGGTCACCGTGCGCGTCGGCGACGAGACCTTCACGACCACCGTGCAGCCCGACGGCCACTTCAGCGTGACCGTGCCCGGCAGCACGTTGGCCGCACAGGCCGGCGCTGGCGTCACGGCCAGCGTGGCAAGCCAGGACGCGGCGGGCAACGTCGCCAGCGCCGAGACCGAACGCCGGTTCGTCAACGACCGTGCACCGATCGCGGTCGACGACGCGGTCGGCGTGGCCGAAGACGACGTGGCCACCGGCGACCTGACGCCCGGCACCGCGCGCCAGGACCGCGACCCCGAAGGCGGCGTGCTCAGCGTGACCGGCATCGCCGTCGGCAACGGCACGCCGGCCGCCGGCGCCGTGGGTGCCCCGCTGGCCGGCGCGTGGGGCACGCTCGTCGTGCAGCCCGACGGTTCGTTCGCGTACATGCCGGGCCGCGCTGCCGATGCGCTGCGCGACGGAGAGACGGCCACCGACATCTTCACCTACCGCATCGCCGACGGCGAGGGCAACACCGCCACCGCGCAGCTGACCGTCACGGTGGCGGGCGCCGCCGACGCGGCGGTGCTCTCCGGCACGCTCAGCGGCGGCGTTGCCGAGGACGGCACCCTCGTCACCGGCGGCACCGTAACCGTCACCGACCCCGACCGCGGCGAGGCCGCGCTGCGCCCGCAGACCGGCACGCCGGGCACCTACGGCAGCTTCACCATCGACGCCGAGGGCCGCTGGACCTACACGCTCGACAACGCCAGCCCCGCCGTGCAGGGCTTGGCGGGCGGGCAGCAGGTGACCGAGGTCTTCACCGTCACCAGCGTCGACGGCACCACCGCCGAAGTGCGCGTGGTCGTCACCGGCCGCGACGACGGCGTCAGCATCACGCCCGGCACCGGCGAGGTCGTCGAAGACCGCTCGCCCACCACCGGCGGCACGCTGGTCGCCAGCGACCCCGACAACCCCGCCCTCGCCTTCGTGGCGTCGAACCAGGGCGGCGCCTGGGGCGAACTGCGCGTGGGCAGCGACGGGCGCTGGACCTACACGCTCGGCGACGCCGCGCAGGCGCTTGCCGGCGGCCAGGTCGTCACCGAAGTCTTCACCGTCGCACTGAACGATGGCACGACGACGACGGTCACCGTCACCGTCACCGGCACCACCGACGGCCCGGTGCTCAGCGCCGGCCGCGGCGCCGTCACCGAGGACAGCGCGCCCAGCACCGGCGGCGTGCTGGCCGCCAGCGACGCCGACAACCCGGCGCTGGCCTTCGTGCCGGCGGCGCAGGACGGCGCCTTCGGTCGCCTCACCGTCGACGCCGGCGGCGCCTGGACCTACACGCTCGGCGCAGCGGCGCAGGCGCTCGCCGGCGGCGAGGTGCGCACCGAGATCTTCACCGTCACGCTGAACGACGGCTCGGTGACGACCGTCACCGTCATCGTCACCGGCACCGACGACGCGCCGGTCATCTCCGCGGCCACGGGCACCATCGTCGAGGACGCCACGCCGTCCATCGGCGGCACGCTCACCGCCCGCGACGCCGACAACCCCACGCTGGCCTTCGTGCCCGGGGCGCAGAACGGCGCCTACGGTGCGCTCACGCTGGCGGCCGACGGCCAGTGGACCTACACGCCCGGCCCGGCCGCCCAGGCGCTGGCCGGCGGCCAGGTCGTCACCGAGACCTTCACGGTCACGCTGACCGACGGTTCCACCACCACCGTCACCATCACCGTCACCGGCACCGACGATGCGCCGGTCATTTCCAGCGGCACCGGCACGCTCGTCGAGGACGCCACCGACTCGGTCGGCGGCGCGCTGACGGCGAGCGATGCAGACAACCCCTCGCTCGCCTTCGTGCCCGGCAGCCAGCCGGGCGGCTACGGCACGCTCGTCGTCGGCGCCGACGGACAGTGGACGTACACCCCGGGCCCGTCCGCGCAGGGGCTCGCCGGCGGCCAGGTGGTCACGGACCGCTTCACGATCACCCTGACCGATGGCTCGACGACCACCGTCACCATCACCATCACCGGCACCGACGACCTGCCGGTCGTGTCGACCGGCAGCGCCGCTGTCGTCGAGGACAGTGCCACTCCGGTCGGCGGCCGGCTGACCGCCACCGACGCGGACAACCCCTCGCTCGCCTTCGTGCCCGCCACGCAGACGGGCAACCTGGGCCAGGTCACGATCGCGGCCGACGGGCAGTGGACGTACGCGCCCGGCGCGGCCACCCAGGGCCTGGCCGCCGGCCAGGTCGTGACCGAGACCTTCACGGTGAGGCTCACCGACGGCACCACGACGACGATCACGATCACGACCACGGGCACGGACGACGCGCCGGTGGTCTCGTCGGGCACAGGCACAGTCACCGAAGACAGCGCGCCTACGACCAGTGGCACGCTGACGGCGACCGACGCGGACAACCCGGCGCTGGCCTTCGTGCCTGCCGCGCAGAACGGCGCATACGGCGCGCTGACGCTCGCGGCCGATGGTCAGTGGAGTTACACCCTTGGTGCGGCCGCGCAGAGCCTCGCCGGCGGTCAGGTCGTCACCGAGACCTTCACCGTCACGCTGAACGACGGCTCGACCACGAGCGTGACGATCTCGGTCACAGGCACCGACGACGCGCCCGTCATCTCGTCGGGTACCGGCGCGGTCACGGAAGACACCGCGCCTACGACCAGTGGCACGCTGACGGCGACGGACGTCGACAACCCGGCGCTGGCCTTCGTGCCGGCCGCGCAGAACGGCGCGTACGGCGCGCTGACGCTCGCGGCCAGTGGACAGTGGACCTACGCACTCGGCGCGGCGGCTCAGTCGCTTGCCGGTGGTCAGGTCGTCACCGAGACCTTCACCGTCACGCTGACCGACGGCTCGACCACGAGCGTGACGATCACGCTGACGGGCACCGACGACGTGTCCGTCATCTCTTCGGGCACTGGGGCGGTCACCGAAGACGCCTCGCCTACGACCAGCGGCACGCTGACGGCGACCGACGCCGACAACCCGGCGCTGGCCTTCGTGCCGGCCGCGCAGAACGGTGCATACGGTGCGCTGACACTTGCGGCCGATGGTCAGTGGAACTACACCCTTGGTGCCGCCGCGCAGAGCCTCGCCGGCGGCCAGGTCGTCACCGAGACCTTCACCGTCGCGTTGACCGATGGATCGACCACGACCGTCACGATCACGGTCACCGGCACCGACGACGCACCCGTCATCTCGTCGGGCACCGGTGCAGTCACCGAGGACACTTCGCCGACCACCACCGGCACGCTGACGGCCACCGACGCCGACAACCCCGCGCTCGCCTTCGTGCCTGCCGCGCAGAACGGCGCATACGGCGCGCTGACGCTCGCGGCCAATGGCCAGTGGACGTACACGCTCGGCTCCGTGGCTCAGGCGCTCGCCGGCGGCCAGGTCGTCACCGAGACCTTCACGGTCACGCTGACCGATGGGTCGACCACGAGTGTCACGATCACAGTGACAGGTACCGACGACACACCCGTCATCTCGTCGGGCGCCGGTGCCGTCACCGAAGACACCTCGCCGACCACCAGTGGCACGCTGACGGCGACCGACGCGGACAACCCCGCGCTCACCTTCGTGTCGGCAACGCAGAACGGCGCGTACGGCGCGCTGACGCTCGCGGCCGATGGTCAGTGGACCTATGCGCTCGGCGCGGCGGCTCAGAGCCTCGCCGGCGGCCAAGTCGTCACTGAGACCTTCACGGTCACGTTGACCGATGGCTCGACCACGAGCGTGACGATCACCGTCACCGGCACCGACGACACGCCCGTCATCTCCTCGGGCACCGGTGCGGTCACCGAAGACACCTCGCCGACCACCAGCGGCACGCTGACGGCGACCGACGCCGACATCCCCGCGCTGGCGTTCGTGCCGGCCGCGCAGAACGGCGCGTACGGCGCGCTGACGCTCGCGGCCGATGGTCGGTGGACCTACTCGCTCGGAGCGGCGGCTCAGTCGCTCGCCGGTGGTCAGGTCGTCACCGAGACTTTCACCGTCACGCTGACGGATGGATCTACTACGACCGTGACTATCACGGTCACAGGCACCGATGACGCACCCGTCATCTCGTCGGGCACCGGTGCCGTCACCGAAGACACCTCGCCGACCACCACCGGCACGCTGACGGCGACCGACGCCGACAACCCCGTGCTCGCCTTCGTGCCTGCCACGCAGAACGGCGCGTACGGCGCGCTCACGCTCGCGGCCGATGGTCAGTGGACCTATGCACTCGGCGCGGCGGCTCAGTCGCTCGCCGGCGGTCAGGTCGTCACCGAGACGTTCACGGTCTCGTTGAGCGATGGCTCAAGTACGACCGTCACGATCACGGTGACGGGTACCGACGACGCACCGATCATCTCTTCGGACAGCGGCGCTGTCACCGAAGACACCGTTCCTACGACGAGTGGCACGCTCACAGCGACGGACGTCGACAACCCCACGCTCGCCTTCGTGCCGGCCACGCAGAACGGCGCGTACGGTGCGCTCACGCTTGCGGCCGATGGCCAGTGGACCTACTCGCTCGGCGCGGCGGCTCAGTCGCTCGCCGGCGGCCAGGTCGTCTCGGAGACCTTCACGGTCACGCTGACGGACGGGTCGACCACGAGTGTCACGATCACGGTCACAGGCACCGACGACGCGCCGGTCATCTCCTCGGGCACCGGTGCGGTCACCGAAGACACCGCGCCTACGACTAGTGGCACGCTGACGGCGACCGACGCCGACAACCCGGCGCTGGCGTTCGTGCCGGCCGCGCAGAACAGCGCGTACGGCGCGCTCACGCTCGCAGCCGATGGCCAGTGGACCTACGCACTCGGCGCGCCGGCCCAGGCGCTCGCCGGCGGCCAGGTCGTCTCGGAGACCTTCACGGTCACGCTGACCGATGGCTCGACCACGACCATCACGATCACGGTGACGGGTACCGATGACGCACCCGTCATCTCTTCCGGCACCGGTGCGGTCACCGAAGACACCTCGCCGACCACCACCGGCACGCTGACGGCGACCGACGCCGACAACCCGGCGCTGGCCTTCGTGCCGGCCGCGCAGAACGGCGCGTACGGCGCGCTCACGCTCGCAGCCGATGGCCAGTGGACCTACGCACTCGGCGCGGCGGCCCAGGCGCTCGCCGGCGGCCAGGTCGTCTCGGAGACCTTCACGGTCACGCTGACCGATGGCTCGACTACGACCATCACGATCACGGTGACGGGTACCGATGACGCACCCGTCATCTCTTCCGGCACCGGAGCGGTCACCGAAGACACTTCGCCGACCACCACCGGCACGCTGACGGCGACCGACGCCGACAACCCCGCGCTGGCGTTCGTGCCGGCCGCGCAGAACGGCGCGTACGGCGCGCTGACGCTCGCGGCCGATGGTCGGTGGGCCTACGCGCTCGGAGCGGCGGCTCAGTCGCTCGCCAGTGGTCAGGTCGTCACCGAGACTTTCACCGTCACGCTGACGGATGGATCTACTACGACCGTGACTATCACGGTCACAGGCACTGACGACGCGCCCGTCATCTCGTCGGGCACCGGTGCGGTCACCGAAGACACCTTGCCGACCACCACCGGCACGCTGACGGCGACGGACGTCGACAACCCCGCGCTGGCCTTCGTGCCGGCCGCGCAGAACGGCGCGTACGGTGCACTGACGCTCGCAGCCGATGGCCAGTGGACCTACTCGCTCGGCGCGGCGGCCCAGGCGCTCGCCGGCGGTCAGGTCGCCACCGAGACGTTCACGGTCTCGTTGAGCGATGGTTCGAGCACGACCGTCACGATCACGGTGACGGGTACCGATGACGCACCCGTCATCACTTCCGGCACCGGAGCGGTCACCGAAGACAGCGCGCCTACGACCAGTGGCACGCTGACGGCGACCGACGCCGACAACCCCGCGCTCTCCTTCGTGCCTGCCGCGCAGAACGGCGCGTACGGTGCGCTGACGCTCGCGGCCGATGGTCAGTGGAATTACACCCTCGGTGCGGCCGCGCAGAGCCTCGCTGGCGGTCAGGTCGTCACCGAGACCTTCACCGTAACGCTGACCGACGGCTCGACCACGAGCGTGACGATCACGGTGACGGGCACCGACGACGCACCCGTCATCTCTTCGGGCACTGGGGTGGTCACCGAAGACACCTCGCCTACGACCAGCGGCACGCTGACGGCGACCGACGCTGACAACCCGGCGCTGGCCTTCGTGCCGGCCGCGCAGAACGGTGCATACGGCGCGCTGACGCTTGCGGCCGATGGTCAGTGGACCTACGCACTCGGCGCGGCGGCTCAGAGCCTCGCCGGCGGCCAGGTCGTCACCGAGACCTTCACCGTCGCGTTGACCGATGGATCGACCACGA
>CAUJHQ010000122.1 GCA_963204815.1 Pseudomonadota bacterium
CACGTAGTCGGCGTGCCCGGGGCAGTCGACGTGCGCGTAGTGCCGGTTCGCGGTCTCGTACTCGACGTGCGCGGTGTTGATCGTGATGCCGCGCGCCTTCTCTTCCGGCGCCGCGTCGATCTGGTCGTACGCCTTGGCCTCGCCACCGAACTTCGATGCCAGCACCGACGTGATCGCCGCCGTCAGCGTCGTCTTGCCGTGGTCCACGTGTCCGATCGTGCCCACGTTCACGTGCGGCTTGGTGCGTTCAAACTTGCCCTTGGCCATCTCTGATGCTCCTGGCTGAAGTACTCGGGGTCGAGTTGAGTGAAGACGAAAACGAGTTGCGTGGTGCCCATGGCGCGGATCGAACGCGCGACCTCTCCCTTACCAAGGGAGTGCTCTACCACTGAGCCACATGGGCATCGGTACGGGCCTGGCCTCTTCGGGGCACCTGCGGCGGCCAACCGGAGGGCAGGCCCGTAACGACGCGACTGACAGGATCGGAACGCAAGCCTTCCGGAACTCGAGCCTTCTGGAGCGGGAGACGGGAATCGAACCCGTGTCATTAGCTTGGAAGGCTAAGGTTCTGCCATTGAACTACTCCCGCATGGCATCACCATCGAACTCGCAAGGCTTTCTCTGGTGGAGGAGGCTGGATTCGAACCAGCGTAGGCGTAAGCCAACAGATTTACAGTCTGCCCCCTTTAGCCACTCGGGCACCCCTCCGGAGAGCCGGCGAGTATAGCATTTGCCGGCAAGGCGGCTAGAGCACCCACCAGTCCACGAGGTGGGACGTGGCCGCGAAGTGGCTGCCGCCGGCCATGAACTCGCGCTTGATGTCATGCGACGGGTGGCGCGTGCGCCAGACCGGCGGGTGCGCGCCGGGCGGGCAGGCAGCGTCGAAGAAGGCGTTCGCCGGCTTGCCCCACAGCAGGAACGCGGGCGGCTGGCTCGCGCTGCACAAGGCCTTGACAATATCGGATGTGAGCGTTTGCCAACCACAGTTCATGTGGGCACCGGCCAGCGCCACCTCCACGGTCAGCACCGGGTTCAGCAGCAGCACGCCCTGCGCCGCCCAGCGATCCAGCTTCCAGTCGGCCGGTCGGCGCCAGCCCGGCCGGTCGGCTTCCAGCACGTCGAACACCCGACGCAACGAGTGGGGTTTGCCGTGGCCGGCGGAAAACGCCAGGCCGTCGGCATGGCCCGGCCGCGGGTACGGGTCCTGGCCGAAGACGACCACCTTCACGTTGGCCGGCGCCACCAGGCGCAGCGCGCGGAACGGGTCGGCCGGCGCGATCTCGCGGCCCGCCGACACCGCACGCACGCGCTCGACGACGGCCTGCTCGGCCGCCGCCGTCCACGCCGGCAGCACGGCGCGCCACGCCGACGGCAGCGACGCGAACGCCGCAGGCAGGTCGTCGGCCGTCATGCGAACAGCGTCGCCAGCGCCACGCCAGGGTCCGGCGCGCGCATGAAGGCCTCGCCGACGAGGAAGGCGTGCACGCCGGCGCCGCGCATGCGCTGCACGTCCGCCGGCGCGAGGATGCCGGATTCGGTGACGAGCAGCCGGTCGGCCGGCACGCGCGGCAGCAGGCCGATGGTGGTGTCCAGCGACACGTCGAACGTGCGCAGGTTGCGGTTGTTGATGCCGACGAGCGGCGTCTTCAGCCGCAGCGCGCGATCGAGTTCGGCGCCGTCGTGCACCTCCACGAGCACGTCCATGCCGAGCGCGAGCGCGCAGGATTCCAGGTCGGCCATCCGCGCGTCGTCCAGGCAGGCGGCGATGAGCAGGATGCAGTCGGCGCCGAGCGCGCGCGCCTCGACGACCTGGTACTCGTCGACCATGAAGTCCTTGCGCAGCGCCGGCAGCGGGCAGGCGGCGCGCGCCTGCTGCAGGTAGGCGGCCGCGCCCTGGAAGAAGCGTTCGTCGGTCAGCACGCTGAGGCAGGCAGCGCCGTGGGCCGCGTAGCTGGCGGCGATCTCGGCCGGCACGAACCGCTCCCGAAGCACGCCCTTGCTGGGGCTGGCCTTCTTCACCTCGGCGATGACGGCGGCGTGGCCGGCGGCCACCTTTGCGCGCAGCGCCGCCGCGAAGCCGCGCACGTCGCGCCGCGCCTCCGCCTCTTCGCGCCAGCTCGCCAGGCTGCGCTGGGCACGGCCTGCGGCGACCTCGTCGCGCTTGACGGCGACGATGCGTTCGAGAATGTCCGTCGCCATGTCGCTCAGGACGGCCGGAACTTGTTCGTCACGCTGACGAACTGGCTCAGCTTGGCCATCGCCTTGCCGGAGGCCACCGCCTCGCGCGCGCGCTTCACGCCTTCGGTGATGCTGGGCACGACGTCGGCGCAGTAGAGCGCGGCACCGGCATTGAGCAGCACGATGTCGCGGATCGGGCCGTCCTCGTTGGCGAGCGCGCGCTGGATGCACTGCACCGACTCTTCCTTGTTCGCCACCCGCAGCACGCGCGAGTCGTAGACGGGCAGCCCGAAGTCGCTCGGGTGGACCGTGTACTCCTTGACCTCGCCGTCCTTCAGCTCGCCCACCATCGTCTCGCCCGACAGCGAGATCTCGTCCATGCCGTTCATGCCGTAGACCACCATCACGTGCTGGCTGCCCAGCCGCTGCAGCACGCGCACCTGGATGCCGACGAGGTCGGGGTGGAACACGCCCATCACCTGGTTCGGCGCGCCGGCGGGGTTGGTGAGCGGCCCCAGGATGTTGAAGATGGTGCGCACGCCGAGTTCCTTGCGCACCGGCGCGGCGTGCTTCATCGCCGCGTGGTGGTTGGGCGCGAACATGTAGGCCACCTGGGTCTCTTCGAGGCAGGCCGCGACCTGGTCGGGCTTCAGGCCGATGTAGGCGCCCAGCGCCTCCATCACGTCGGCCGAGCCCGAGCTCGACGACACCGCGCGGCCCGCATGCTTGGCCACCCGCGCCCCCGCCGCCGCGGCGACGAAGACAGCGGCGGTCGAGATGTTGAACGTGTGCGACGCATCGCCACCGGTGCCGACGATGTCGACGAGGTGGCGCTTGTCGGCCACGTGCACCGGCGTCGCGAACTCGCGCATCACCTGCGCCGCGGCGGCGATCTCGCCGATGGTTTCCTTCTTGACGCGCAGGCCGATCGCGAAGGCCGCGATCATCACCGGGCTCATCTCGCCGCTCATGATGCGGCGCATCAGCGTCAGCATCTCGTCGTGGAAGATCTCGCGGTGCTCGATGATGCGCGTCAGCGCCTCGGTGTTGCCGATGGGCATGGTGTTCTCCTTCAGAGGTGTTCGCGCAGCACGCGGATGGCGCGCTCGATGTCGTCGGCGCTGACGTCCAGGTGGGTGGCCAGGCGCAGCCGGTACAGGCCGGTGCAGAGCACGCCGGCGGCGCGCAGGCGCTCGACGGCGCCGGTGGCCTTCTCCGGCGCGAGGTCGACGAAGACGATGTTGGTCTGCGGCATCTCGACCGTCACGCCGGGCAGCCCCTGCAGCCCTTCGGCCAGGCGGCGCGCGTTCGCGTGGTCGTCGGCCAGCCGCTCGACGTGGTGGTCCAGCGCATGGGTCGCCGCCGCCGCCAGCACGCCGGCCTGGCGCATGCCGCCGCCGAGCATCTTGCGCCAGCGGTGCGCCTTCGAGATCAGCGCCTTCGGCCCCACCAGCGCCGACCCCGCCGGCGTGCCCAGCCCCTTGCTGAAGCAGACCGAGACGCTGTCGAAGTGGCGCGCGATCTCCACCGGCGCCACGCCGGAGGCCACCGCCGCATTGAACAGCCGCGCGCCGTCCAGGTGCGTCGCCAGGCCCTTGCGGCGCGCCAGCGCGGTGGCCTGCTCCACGTAGGCCGCCGGCAGCACCTTGCCGCCCCAGGTGTTCTCCAGCGCCAGCAGCCGCGTCTTCGCGAAGTGGGCGTCGTCGGGCTTGATGTTGGCCTCGATGTCGGCGAGCGCGATCGTGCCGTCGGGCCCCTGCGCCAGCGGCTGCGGCTGGATGCTGCCCAGCACCGCAGCGCCGCCGCCTTCCCAGCGGTAGGTGTGCGCCATCTGGCCGACGAGGTACTCGTCGCCGCGCTCGCAGTGGCTCATCAGCGCCGCCAGGTTGCTCTGCGTGCCCGTGGGCATGAAGAGCGCGGCTTCCTTGCCCAGCAGCGCGGCCACCTTGGCCTGCAGCGCGTTGACGCTGGGGTCGTCGCCGAAGACATCGTCGCCCAGGTCGGCGGCCAACATGGTGGCCCGCATCGCGGCGGTTGGGCGCGTGACGGTGTCGCTGCGCAGATCGATCGGGTTCGAGCTCATTCGCGTGTCAGGTCCGGTTGTGTTGCGTCAAGTGTGATCAGCCGGGCGGGCACTATCTTGCCGCACCCACGGAGGAGCGATGTCGAGGTTGCGCGTCAGCGACGAACACCTGGCGCAGTGCGCAAGCGAGCCCATCCATCGCCTGGGCCGCACACAGGGCTTCGGCGTGCTGCTCGCGTTCGACCGCCGGCGCAGGGTGGTGACGGCCTCGGCGAACGCGACCGCGTGGTGCGCACGCCCGATGGACGACCTGCTGGGCCGCGCCGTCGACACGCTGTTGCCCGTGCGCTCGGTCGACGCAGCCATCGCGCACGCGCGCGTGGCCGACGACCGGCAGGCCGCGCAGCACCTCTTCGGCGTGGCCTGGCCGGGGCGCGAGAGCGCCGTCGACGTCACCGTGCATGCCAGCGGCGAGCTCGTGGTGATCGAAGCCGAACCCGACGGCCACGGGCCGCTGGAACCGGCGCAGGTGCTGGAGGACAGCTCGCGCGAGCTGGCGGTCGGCGGCGGGCTGGCCGAACTGGCCGACTCGGCCGCGCGCGCGGTTGCCCGCCTCACCGGCTACGACCGCGTCATGGTCTACCGCTTCGCCGCCGACGGCAGCGGCAGCGTGATCGCCGAGGCGCTGTCGGGCCGCCAGGTCCCGTACCTCGGCCTGCGCTATCCGGCCAGCGACATCCCGGCGCAGGCACGCGAGCTCTACCTGCGCAACCCGACGCGCCTGATCGCCGACGCGCGGCACGAAGGTCTGCCGATCGTGTCGCTCGAACCCGCGCCCATCGACCTGTCGCTGGCCACGCTGCGCAGCGTGTCGCCGGTGCACCTGGAGTACATGCGCAACATGGGCACGGCGGCGTCGATGTCGATCTCGCTGATCGTCAACGGCAGCCTGTGGGGCCTGATCGCCTGCCACCACCGCCGGCCGCTGCGGCCACCGCTGGCCGTGCGCAGCATGTCCGAACTGCTGGGGCGCCTGTACAGCCTGGCGATCTCGCGCGTCGAACGCCAGGATCTCGACCACGACATCAAGCAGCTGCTGCTGTCCGCGCCGGGCGTCGAAGGGCTCGTCGAGCCGAGCGCACCGCCGGCGCAGCGCGGCGCGGCCTGCAACGCGATCGCCCGCCTGCTCGGCGTGACCGGGGTGGTGACGCACATCGGCGGCCAGACCACCCCGTGGGGCGGTGCCTCGGTTGAAGGCGCCCGCGCCGTGATGGCCGCGCTGCCGCCCGGCGACGGCAGCCGCGTGATCGCCGTCGAGTCGCTCGAGCAGCTGCAACCGGGCCTGGCCCGGCTCGCACCGCAGGCCGCCGGCGTGCTGGCGCTGCCGCTCGGCGCCCGCACCGGCGACTGGGTGCTGCTGCTGCGCGACGAACTGCGCCGCCACGTCACCTGGGCGGGCGATCCGGCGAAGGCCGTCGACCGCGTCAGCGGCCGCCTGACGCCGCGCGCCAGCTTCGCCGCCTGGCGCGAGTCGGTGCGCGGGCACTGCGAGCCCTGGACGCTGGCCGACCTGGAACTGGCCGAGGTGGTGCGCACGCGCCTGCTCGAAGTGCTGGTGGCGCACCGCGAGCAGCGCGAGCTCGACCGCACGCGGCACGCATCGCGCCAGCAGGCGCTGCTGGTGCGCGAACTGAACCACCGCGTGCGCAACATGCTGGGCCTGATCAAGGGCCTGGTGCAGCAGACGGCGCGCGGCGCCCACTCGGTCGACGACATGGCGCGGCGCCTGCACGACCGCGTCCATGCGATGTCGCGCGCCTACACGCAGGTCGAGAAGGCCGACTGGCAGCCGTCGCCGCTGACCACCTTGCTGACGGAGGAGACGCGCGCCTTCGCCGAACCCGGCCAGGTGCACCTGGAAGGCGAGCCGATCGACCTGGAACCGGGCACCTACCTCGCGTTCGCCCTCGTGCTGCACGAGCTGGCGACGAACGCGCGCAAGTACGGCGCGCTGTCGACGCCCGACGGCCGGCTGCGCGTGACCTGGCAGGTGTCGCCGGAAGGCGCGCTCGAGTTGCACTGGCAGGAGTCGGGCGGGCCGACGGTGGCGCCGCCGCGCCACCGCGGCTTCGGCACGCGCGTCATCGGCCAGGCCCTGTCGCACCAGCTGCGCGGCCGTGCCACGCTCGACTTCCGGCCCACCGGCGTGCACGCGCACATCCACACGCCGCGCGGCTTCGTGCGCGGCCAGGCCCTCGCCCCGGCGGCCGCGCCCCCGAGGCGCCACCGGCGGCCCCCGGTGCAGCCGCGGCAGGTGCTCGTCGTCGAAGACGACCTGGTGATCGCGATCATGGCCGAGACCATGCTGCAGCACCTGGGGTGCCGCAGCGTCGTCGTCGCCGGCTCGCAGGTCGGCGCGCTGGAGGCCCTGCGTACGCAGCGCTTCGACTTCGCGCTGCTCGACGTCGATCTCGGCGACCACGACAGCGGTGGCGTGGCGCGCGAACTCGCGGCGCTGGGCGTGCCGGCCGTCGTGACCACCGGCTACTCCGACACCGACGAGTTGCCCGAAGCGCTGCGCGGCCTGCCGCGCGTGTCCAAGCCCTACACCGAACACGAGCTCGAGCGCGCGATGGCCGAGAGCCTGCGCCGCTGGCGCTGACGCGGCCTCAGCGGCCGGCGCGCAGGAAGTTGCGCAGCAGCGCATGGCCGTGTTCGGAGAGGATCGATTCCGGGTGGAACTGCACGCCTTCCAGCGGCGTCGCGCTGGCGGCCAGCTCGCGGTGGCGCACGCCCATGATCTCGCCGTCTTCGACCGTGCTGGTCACTTCCAGCACCGCCGGCAGCGAAGCGCGCTCGATCGCCAGCGAGTGGTAGCGGATGACGGAGAAGCGATCCGGCAGCCCCTGGTAGACGCCGCGGCCATCGTTCGTGATGACACTGGCCTTGCCGTGCATCTGCACCTTCGCGCGCACCACCTTGCCGCCGAGCGCCGCGCCGATGGCCTGGTGGCCCAGGCACACGCCCAGCAGCGGCACCTTGCCGGTGAAGTGGCGGATGGCCTCGACGCAGATGCCGGCCTCTGCCGGGCTGCAGGGCCCGGGCGACAGCACCAGGCGATCGGGCTTCAGCGCGGCGATGCCGGCGACGTCGATCTCGTCGTTGCGGAACACGCGCACGTCGGCACCGAGCTCGCCGAAGTACTGCACCAGGTTGAAGGTGAAGCTGTCGTAGTTGTCGATCATCAGCAGCATGGTCAGAACCCCTCTTCCACGAGTTCTGCCGCCCGGATGAGCGCGCGCGCCTTCTGCTCGGTCTCCTTCCACTCGAGCTCGGGCACCGAATCGGCCACCACGCCGGCCGCCGCCTGCACGTACAGGGTGTTGTCCTTGACGATGCCGGTGCGGATGGCGATGGCGAGGTCCATGTCGCCGGCGAAGCTGACGTAGCCGCAGGCGCCGCCGTAGATGCCGCGCTGCACGGTTTCCAGCTCGTCGATGATCTCCATCGCGCGCACCTTGGGCGCGCCGGACAGCGTGCCGGCCGGGAAGGTGGCGCGCAGAACGTCGAGCTGGCCGACGCCGGGGCGCAGGATGCCTTCGACGTTGCTCACGATGTGCATCACGTGCGAGTAGCGCTCGATGTCGAAGGCCTCGGTCACCTTCACGCTGCCGGTCTGCGCAATGCGGCCGATGTCGTTGCGCGCCAGGTCGATCAGCATCAGGTGCTCGGCGCGCTCCTTCTCGTCGGCGCGCAGCTCGGCTTCCAGGCGCGCGTCTTCCTCGGGCGTGGCGCCGCGCGGGCGCGTGCCGGCGAGCGGGCGGATCGTCACCCGGCGACCGCCGCCGGGCGTGTCATCGGAGTGGGGCACGCGCTCCTCGCGCACCAGGATCTCGGGGCTGGCGCCGATGATGTGGAAGTCGCCCATGTCGTAGTAGTACATGTACGGCGACGGGTTCAGCGAGCGCAGCGCGCGGTACAGCGACAGCGGGCTCTCGGTGTAGCGCTTCTTCAGCCGCTGGCCGATGACGACCTGCATGCAGTCGCCGGCGGCGATGTACGCCTTGGCGCGCTCCACCGCCGCCATCAGGTCGGCCTTGGTCGTCTCGCGTTCGACCGGGTACGACGGCCCGCGCTTGACCGGCGGCGCCGTGACGCTGTAGCGCAGGCGGTCGGCCAGCTCGCCCAGGCGGCGCTTGGCGCGGTGGAAGGCCTCCGGCTGCGCGGGGTCGGCCCAGACGATGAGGTACAGGCGGCCGGACAGGTTGTCGATGACCGCCACCTCCTCGGTCAGCAGCAGTTGCAGGTCGGGCGTGCCGATGCCGCCTTCCTTGCGCACCCGCGCCAGTTTCGGTTCGATGTGGCGCACGGTGTCGTAGCCGAAATAGCCGGCCAGGCCGCCGCAGAAGCGCGGCAGGCCGGCGGCGATGGCCGGATTGAGCCGCTCCTGCCAGCGTTCGACGAACTCCAGCGCGTTGCCTTCGAAGCGCTCGACGACGACGCCGTCGGTCAGCACCTCGCTGACGTTGCCGGTGGCGCGCAGCAGCGTCTTCGCCGGCAGGCCGATGAAGCTGTAACGGCCGAAACGCTCGCCGCCGACGACGGATTCGAGCAGGAAGCTGTAGCGCTGGCCGCCGGCCAGCTTGAGGTACAGCGACAGCGGCGTCTCGAGGTCGGCGAAGGCCTCGGCGATGAGCGGGATGCGGTTGAAGCCCTGCGCGGCAAGGCTCTTGAATTCGAGTTCGGTGATCACTTCGGGGCCCTCGTCGCAACGGCGCCGGAGTCCAGGCGCGTGCGTGTCGGTTCAGCGGTGCGGGCGGCGGGGCCACCCGGCGGCGAAGGCCTGACGCGGTCGGTCAGGCCCGACGGGTCGAGCGACGCCAGGGCCAGGCTCCCCGGTCGCGGGAACCTGCAGTCTGAAGGAGGGCCGTGAACATGGGCGCGGAGTGTAGCAGCGGCCCTCACACGCGGCGGCATCGCGGTGGCAGACTGCTGCGCCTCAGCACCGACCGCACCCGCCCGATGAAACGTCCGCTCGCCCGGCGCACCTTCGCCGCCGTCGTCCTAACCACCCTTGCCGGCCTCGCCAGCGCCCAGACGGTCGACGTCGGCGGCGTCCGCCTGCCGACGAGCGCGCAGTTGGCTGGCAGCACGCTCGCGCTCAACGGCTCGGGCGTGCGCTACCGCTTCGTCGTCAAGGTCTACGCCGCCGGCCTGTACCTCGGCGGCAAGGCCGCCACGCCGGAGCAGGCATTCGCGATGGCCGGCCCCAAGCGCGTGCACATCGTGGCGCTGCGCGAACTGGACGCCAACGACTTCGGCCGCCTGTTCACGCGCGCCATGCAGGACAACGCGTCGAAGGAAGACTTCAGCCGCTCGATCAACGGCACCATCCGGATGGGCGAGGCCTTCGCGGCGAAGAAGCGGCTGGCCGTCGGGGAGTCGATCGGCGTCGACTGGCTGCCCGGCCAGGGCACGCAGATCATGATCAACGGCAAGCCCTGGGGCGAGCCGGTGAAGGAACCCGAGTTCTTCAACTCGATGCTGCGCATCTGGCTCGGCAAGGCGCCGGTCGACGACGCGCTGAAGGAAGCGCTGCTCGGCCGCGAGGCGAAGCCGGTGACGAACCCCGGCCAGCAGTAGGTTCAGCGCGCGCGCAGCAGCGCGGGCAGTTCGTCGATGCGGTCGACGAGCGCGTCGGCGTCGACCGCTTCCACGGGCTCGCCGTGGTTGTAGCCGTAGCGCACCAGCACCACCGGGCAGCCGGCGGCGCGCGCCGCGGCGGCGTCGTTCGCCGAATCGCCCACCATCAGCGTGCGCGCCGGCGCGGTGCCCAGCGCCTCGCAGGTGCGCTGCAGCGGCAGCGGGTCGGGCTTCTTGCGCTCGAAGGCGTCGCCGCCGAAGGCGTGGGCGAAGAAGGCGTCGAGCCCCTTGGCCACCAGCAGCGGGCGCGCGAACGAGCCCGGCTTGTTGGTCAGGCAGGCCAGCGGCAGGCCCAGGGCGCGCAGCGCCGCCAGGCCTTCGGCGACGCCGGGGTAGACGGCCGAGTGGCGGCCGTTGATGGCCAGGTAGTGGCGCTGGTAGGCGGCCCACGCGGCGTCGTACAGCGCGGCCGGTGCGCCGGCCTCCGCCAGCGTGCGGCGGATCAGGTGCTCGCTGCCCTTGCCGACCGTGCGCTCGATGAAGGCGCGGCCGACGGGCGCGTGGCCCAGTTCGGCGAGCGTGCGGCCGAGCGCGACCTCGAAGTCGCCGATCGTGTCGACCATCGTGCCGTCGAGGTCGACGATGACGGCGTCGACGTCGAAGGCCGTGCTCATCGATCCAGCCATGCCAGCACCTCCCCGTACCACTGCGCCGAGTTGCGCGGCTTCAGCACCCAGTGGCCCTCGTCGGGGTACCAGAGCAGCCGCGCCGGCACGCCGCGCGCCTTCAGCGTGTTGTAGTAGGCCAGCCCGTTGGTGTCGGGCACGCGGTAGTCCTGCGCGCCGTGCACCACGAGCGTGGGCGTGTTCATGTTCGCCGCGAAGGCCATCGGGCTCTGCGCCAGCACGCGCGGCAGGTCGTCCCAGTAGGTGGCGCCCAGGTCCTTCGGTCGTTCGTTGAACGAGTCCGCGCTGAAGGTGGCCACACGGTCGAACACGCCCGCGTGGCACACGTAGGCCTGGTAGCGGCCCTTGGGCACATGGCCGTTCATCCAGGCGACGAGGAAGCCGCCGTAGCTGGCGCCGGCGGCCACCAGGCGCTTGCGGTCGACCCAGCGCTGCGCCAGCAGCCAGTCGGTGCCGGCCTCGACGTCTTGCAGTTCCAGCTGCCCCTGGCGGCCGGTGATGGCGTCGCGGAAGGCGGCGCCGAAGCCGCTGGAGCCGTGGAAGTTGACCTCGGCGACGACATGCCCGCGCGAGGCCAGCACGTGCACGTTCCAGCGCCAGCTCCAGCTGTCGCCGCTGGCCGTGAAAGGCCCGCCGTGCACCACCTGCATCACCGGGTGCTTCTTCTTCGCGTCGAAGCCCGGCGGGTGGTAGAGCCACATCTGCACGTCGTCGCCCAGGGCGCCCTTCACGCTGACCTCGCGCACCGCGCCCAGGCGCACGCCTGCGAGAGCCTGGTCGTTGAAGGTCTCGATGCGCCGCGGCGCCGCGCTGCCGTGACGCAGGAAGACGCGCGGCGGGTGCAGGGCGCTGTCGGCGACCAGCGCCAGCGTGTCGCCGGCGACGCCGAAGTCGCCCACCCAGCCGCCTTCGTGCAGCACGGTGGGCGCCTCGGCGCCGAGCGCCTGGCGCCACAGGTGGCGGCGGCCGCGCGCTTCGGCAGCGAAGAGCACGGCCTGGCCGTCGGCGGCCCAGCGCAGCGGCGTGTTGACGTCGCCGTCCCAGCCCGCGCCGAGCCGGCGCCAGCGGCCGGGGCCGTCGACGACGGCGAGCTGCGCGAAGGCCGTGTGGCAGCGCCCCACGTTCGCCGCCGTCACGGCGAGCGGCCCGCCGCCCGGGCGGTAGGCGGGCCCGGCGAAGTCCCATGCGGGATCGTCGGCCAGCGTCGTCACGCGCTTCGTGCGCAGGTCGATCTCGGCCAGCACGCGGCGGTTGCCGCTGCGCTGCTCGGCCGCCGGGTCGTGCACGAAGGCGATGCGACGGCCGTCCGGCCGGACGTCGAAATCTTCCGCGCCGGCGCCGTGGCGCGGCAGTTCGAGGCGCGTGCCTTCGAAGAGGTCGGTGATGCGGCCGCTCGCCAGGTCGAGCAGGTGCAGGTGCAGCACGCGGCCCATCGGCACGGCATGGTCCCAGTGGCGGTGGAAGTTCTCTGCCGTTGCGTAGCCGCTTTCCTTGCGCGCGCCGAAGGCCTGGTGGCGCTTCGCCTGCGCGGCCGCGCCCTTCGTGTCGGGCCACACCCAGGCGGCGAAGACGACGCGCCGGCCGTCGGGCAGCCACTTGAAGCATTCGATGCCGGGCGCGAAGCGGCTGGCGCGCTGCGCCTCGCCGCCGGCGGCAGGCAGCAGGTAGAGCTGCGGGGTCGCGTCCTTCTCGCCTTCCTGCTCGCGGCGGGCGACGAAGGCGATGCGCTCGCCGGTGGGCGACCAGGCCGGCTGGCCGTCCTTCGCGCCGCCGGTGGTCAGGCGTTGCGGCGCACCGCCGCGCGTGGGCAGGCGCCAGAGCGCGGTGGCGGTGGTGTTGGCGTCGAGATCGGGCCGCGTGACCGCGCAGACCGCGTGCGCACCGTCGGGCGACAGCGCTAGCGCGCCGATGCGGTCCAGCTTCCACAGCCGCTCGGCGTCCAGGGGGCGAGGTGGGCTCATCGGCACGAGTGTGCCGGCAAACCCACCCCCGGCGGGACGATCAGTCGATCTTCACGTACTCGAAGTCGCCCGGCTGGTTGTTGATGCCCATCCGCGGCGGCGCGATCCAGCTCGCGTACCGGCCCTTGTCGTGGCAGGGCTTCATCAACGATCCGATGAAGTCCATGTCGGCGTCGTTCGGCAGCCACTGGCCGGCCCCGGCCGCCCATTCGGCTTCGCTCAGCAGGCGGCCGTCGGGGCTGATGCGGTGGCCCTTGAACTCGCCGATCTTGCGGTTGAAGCCCTTGTGCGGCTGCGTGATCTTGAAGTCGATGCCGGCCTTCTCGATGGCCTTGTTCCAGCGGTCGATGCCGCCCTGGCAGTCGGCGATGTAGTCGTCGAGCAGGCGGCTGTTGATGGAGCGCAGCGCCGGCACCTGTTCGTCGACGAAGCGGCCGTCGACGACGCGCGTGACGGTGTAGAACGCATCGGCGAGCTGGTGGTCGTCGCCCTTCAGGTTGGCTTCGTTGAAGCGGCCCTTCAGGCCGGAGCTGAAGGCCTCGGCGCCGTTGCTGCTGATCTCGCTGCCGAAGAGGTCGCGCGTCACGCTCATGTGGAAGTTGGCCTTGCGCTGCAGCAGCGGCAGGTCGACGACGCCGAGCGCGCGGATGCGTTCGGTGGCGAACGGGTCCTTGATGCCGGCCTTGTTCATCGCCGCGCAGGTGGCTTCGACCGTGCGACCGACGCCGGTCTCGCCGACGAAGAGGTGGTGCGCTTCCTCCGTCAGCATGAAGCGGCAGGAGCGCGACAGCGGGTCGAAGCCGCTTTCGGCCAGCGCGGCGAGCTGCATCTTGCCGTCGCGGTCGGTGAAGTAGGTGAACATGAAGAACGACAGCCAGTCCGGCGTGCGCTCGTTGAAGGCGCCCAGGATGCGCGGGTTGTCCTGCTGGCCGCTGCGGCGTTCGAGCAGGGCCTGCGCTTCCTCGCGGCCGTCCTTGCCGAAGTACTTGACGAGCAGGTAGACCATCGCCCACAGGTGGCGGCCTTCCTCCACGTTGACCTGGAAGAGGTTGCGCATGTCGTACAGGCTGGGCGCGGTGGCACCCAGGTGGCGCTGCTGTTCCACCGAGGCCGGCTCGGTGTCGCCCTGCACGACGATCAGGCGGCGCAGCAGGCTGCGGTATTCGCCCGGGACTTCCTGCCACGCCGGCTCGCCCTTGTGGCGGCCGCAGGGGATGGTGCGGCCCTCGACCTTGGGCGCCAGCAGGATGCCCCAGCGGTAGTCGGGCATCTTCACGTGGCCGAACTTGGCCCAGCCGCTGGGGTCGACGCCGACCGCCGTGCGCAGGTAGACCTCGGCGTTCTGGAAGCCTTCGGGGCCCATGTCCTTCCACCATTCGAGGTACTGCGGATGCCAGGTCTCGAGCGCGCGCAGCAGCTGCTTGTCGGACGACAGGTCGACGTTGTTCGGGATCGATTCGTCGAGCTTCACTTCGACGAAGCGCTCGCTGCGGACGGCGGCGGCGTCTTCGACCAGGGTGTCGGGGGTCTCGCTCATGGGGTCTCCTCGGAAGGTGTGGGGGTCTGGAGCGGCCCGAAATGAGCAATATAATGCTCTATGTGCGCCGCTTCATGAGCAGTATGCTGCTCAAGCTGCGACGCAACTTGACCTGGATCAGAAGTTTGCTGCCACCCGGGCAGCGGCTCAGCGGGCCGCCAGCGGCAGCGTCACGGTGAAGCAGGTGCCCTGCCCCGGCGTGCTCTCCACCGCCAGCGTGCCGCCGTGCTGCTCGACGATGCCGTAGCTGATCGACAGCCCCAGCCCCGTGCCCTTGCCCACCGGCTTGGTGGTGAAGAAGGGGTCGAACACGCGCGACAGGTGCTCGGGCGCGATGCCGCCGCCGTTGTCGGCGAACGCGATGTGCGCCTCGCCGCCCTGGGCCGTGAGCGTGATCGCCAGCCGCGGCGAAGGCCGGTCGGCGCAGGCGTCGGCGGCGTTCTGGATCAGGTTCATCACCACCTGCAGCAGCTGGCCGGCGCTGCCCATCACCTCCACCGGCGCGGCCGGTGGCGCCCAGTCGATCTCGAAGGCCGGCGCGGTGCCCTTGCGCACCCAGTGGATGGCGCGCTCGATCACGTCGGCCAGCGCCACGCGCACGCGCTCCTCGCGGTCGACGACCGAGAAGCGGCGCAGGCCGTTGACGATCTCGGCGGTGCGGCGCGCGCCTTCGCTCATGCCTTCGATCAGGCTCGGCAGGTCGGCCAGCAGGGCGTCGATGCGCAGCCGCTCGCGCTGCGCCTGCACGCCGGCCGGCAGCGGCGCGGCCTGCACCGCCGCCAGGTACTGCTGCAGGCGGTCGTTGTAGCGGCGCAGCGCCTCCACGTTGCCGAGCACGAAGCTGATCGGGTTGTTCAGCTCGTGCGCCACGCCGGCCACCAGCCGCCCCAGCGAGGCCATCTTCTCGCTGTGCAGCAGCTGCTGCTGGGTGCGCTTCAAGGCTTCGTGCGTCTCGCGCAGCTGGTGGTAGGCGCGCTTGATCTCGCCCATCGGCCGGCCGACGAAGACGTGGCCGAGCGCGCGCCCCGCGGCGTCGCGCCGCAGCGAGCAGTTGAAGTCCACCGGCACGCGCTGGCCGGCGGCGTCGTGCAGCTCGATCTCGGCACTGGCAGCGCGGCGCTCGGCGCTCACCTGCGCCACCAGCGCGTCCAGCCGCGCCTGCGCCGCGGCGTCGGCCAGCAGCGCCTGCACCGGGCGGCCGCGCAGCGCCGCTTCGGGCTGGCCGACCAGCGCGCACAGCGCGGCGTTGGTCTCCTCGATCTCGCCGGCACGGTTGCAGGCCACGAGCACGTCGCTCATCGACGCCAGCAGGCCGAAGATGAAGCGCTGGCTTTGTTCCAGCGCGGCGTTCTTCTCCTCGAGCGCCACCTCGTCGGCGATCAGCTGCGAGTAGACCTCGTCCATCTTGTGGATGACGTCCAGCCAGGCCGATTCATCCACGCCCTCGGGACGCGGCGCGCTCGGGTCGACCAGCGGGGGATGACGCTCTTCAGGCATTGACGCGGTTGAACATCTCGGCCAGGTGGGCCTCGCCTCGCTCCAGTATGAAGTAGCGGAACGCCTCCGCGGCCGGCGACAGCTGCCGGCCCGCCTTGGCGACGATGTTCCAGCGCCGCATCAGCGGCAGGCCCTCCACCGCCGGCGCGGCGATCAGGCCGCTCGTCCATTCGAGGCCGATCGTGTGCAGCGACAGCAGGCTCACGCCCATGCCGGCCATCACGGCCTGCTTGATCGCTTCGTTGCTGGCCATCTCCATCACGAAGTTGGGCTGGATGCGGTGCTCGTCCAGGTACTCCTGCAGCGCCGTGCGCGTGCCCGAGCTCGGTTCGCGCACGATGAAGGGCTCGTGCGCGAGGGCGGCGGCCGGCACGCTCTCGGCCTGCGCGAAGCGGTGCTGCGGCGCCGTGACCAGCACGTGCGGGTGCATCGCGAACGGCTCGGCGCGGCTCGGGAAGTCCACCGGCGGGCGGCCCATCACACACAGGTCCACCTCGTTGGCGACCATCAGGGCCACCAGCTGCTCGCGGCTGCCGAGCTTGAGCCGCACGTCCACCGACGGGTGCTCGGCGTGAAAGCGCGCCAGCATCTGCGGCAGGAAGTACTTCGCGCTGCTGACCATGCCCAGGATCAGCCGCCCCGACTCCAGGCGCTGGAAGCGCGCCATCGCGTCCTCCGCCTCCTTCAGCGTGGCGAGCAGGCGGCGCGCGTAGACCACGAAGTACTCGCCGGCGGTCGACAGCGTCATGCGGCGGTTCGCGCGGTCGAACAGCTGCTGGCCGACCTGCGACTCGACCTCCTTGATCTGCTGCGACACGGCGGGCGGCGTGAGGTGCAGCGTCTCGGCGGCACGCAGCACGCTGTTCTGGCGGGCGACCTCGACGAAGACGCGCAGCTGGCGGAAGGTGACGTTCATGGTTAAGCCAAAGCTTACCCTAACGTTCCGAAGAACTAACTTTCCTTTAACTGGCGCGGTCCCTAGAGTCCCTAGCACACCACCGGAGACCCTACATGAACAAGCCCAACGAAGCCGGCGCCACCGAGATCCGCGACAAGAAGCAGCGCTACAGCGCCGGCGTGCTGAAGTATCGCCAGATGGGCTATTGGGACGCCGACTACGTGCCCAAGGACACCGACGTCCTCTGCCTGTTCCGCATCACGCCGCAGGAAGGCGTGGACCCCGTCGAGGCCGCCGCCGCCGTGGCCGGCGAGTCCAGCACCGCCACCTGGACGGTGGTGTGGACCGACCGCCTGACCGCCTGCGACAGCTACCGCGCCAAGGCCTACAAGGTCGAGCCGGTGCCGAACAACCCGGGCCAGTACTTCGCCTGGGTGGCCTACGACCTGATCCTCTTCGAAGAGGGTTCGATCGCCAACATGACGGCCAGCCTGATCGGCAACGTCTTCAGCTTCAAGCCGCTGAAGGCCGCGCGCCTGGAAGACATCCGCGTGCCGGTGGCCTACGTGAAGACCTTCAAGGGCCCGCCGACCGGCCTGATCGTCGAACGCGAGCGCCTGGACAAGTTCGGCCGCCCGCTGCTGGGCGCCACCACGAAGCCGAAGCTGGGCCTCTCGGGCCGCAACTACGGCCGCGTGGTCTACGAAGGTCTGAAGGGCGGCCTGGACTTCATGAAGGACGACGAGAACATCAACTCGCAGCCCTTCATGCACTGGCGCGACCGCTTCCTGTACGTGATGGACGCGGTGAACAAGGCGAGTGCCGCCACCGGCGAGGTCAAGGGCAGCTACCTCAACGTCACCGCGGCGACGATGGAGGAGATGTACCGCCGCGCCGAGTTCGCGAAGGAGCTGGGCAGCGTCATCGTGATGGTCGACCTGGTGATCGGCTGGACCGCGATCCAGAGCATGGCCGAATGGTGCCGCGCCAACGACATGATCATGCACATGCACCGCGCCGGCCACGGCACCTACACGCGGCAGAAGAACCACGGCGTCAGCTTCCGCGTCATCGCCAAGTGGCTGCGCCTGGCGGGCTGCGACCACCTGCACACCGGCACCGCGGTCGGCAAGCTCGAGGGCGACCCGATGACCGTGCAGGGCTACTACAACGTCTGCCGCGACAGCGTGACGAAGACCGACTACCCGCGCGGCCTGTACTTCGACCAGGACTGGGCCGACCTGAAGAAGGTGATGCCGGTGGCCTCCGGCGGCATCCACGCCGGCCAGATGCACCAGCTGATCAACCTCTTCGGCGACGACGTGGTGCTGCAGTTCGGCGGCGGCACGATCGGCCACCCGGCCGGCATCCAGGCCGGCGCGGTCGCCAACCGCGTGGCGCTGGAATGCATGGTGAAGGCCCGCAACGAGGGCAAGGACATCGTCAACGAAGGGCCGGAGATCCTGCGCAAGGCGGCCCAGTCGTGCACGCCGCTGAAGCAGGCGCTCGACACCTGGGGCGACATCAGCTTCAACTACACCTCGACCGACACGTCGGACTACGCCGTCACCCCGGCCGTGGCCTGAAGGAGACCCGCACCATGATGACCAACCCCACCGGCCGCCTGACGCAGGGCCAGTTCAGCTTCCTGCCCGACCTGACGGACGCCGAGATCGCGCTGCAGATCGAGTACGGCCTGAAGAAGGGCTACGCCTGGAGCGTCGAATACACCGACGACCCGCACCCGCGCAACACGTACTGGGAAATGTTCGGCATGCCGATGTTCGACCTGAAGGACGCGGCCGGCGTGATGATGGAACTGCAGGCCTGCCGCAAGACCTTCCCGAACCACTACATCCGCATGATGGCCTTCGACAGCACGCGCAACGTCGAGACCATCGCGATGAGCTTCATCGTCAACCGCCCCGCGAACGAGCCCGGCTTCGGTGTCGTGCGCCAGGAAACGAACGGCCGCACGATGCGCTACACGGTGCACAGCTACGCGACCGACAAGCCCGAAGCGCAGCGGTATTGATCGGGGCACCGGCCATGTTCCGCATCGCCCCCAGCATCCTCTCGGCCGACTTCGCCCGCCTGGGCGAGGAAGTGCGCGACGTCGTCGCCGCCGGCGCCGACTGGATCCACTTCGACGTGATGGACAACCACTACGTGCCCAACCTGACCTTCGGGCCGATGGTCTGCCAGGCGCTGCGCAAGCACAGCACGGCGCCGATCGACGTGCACCTGATGGTGCAGCCGGTGGACGCGCTGGCGTTGGCCTTCTGCAAGGCGGGGGCGGACCTGGTGAGCTTTCATCCGGACGCGTCGGCCCACGTCGACCGTACGCTGCAGCTCATCAAGGGTGAAGGCAAGCAGGCCGGGCTGGCGTTCAACCCGGCGACGCCGCTGGACGTGCTGGAGTGGGTGATCGACAAGGTCGACCTCGTGCTCATCATGAGCGTGAACCCGGGCTTCGGCGGCCAGAGCTTCATCGACAGCGCGCTGCGCAAGGTCGAGAAGGCCCGCAGGATCATCGACGCCAGCGGGCGCGACATCCGGCTCGAGGTCGACGGCGGCATCAAGGTCGACAACATCCGCCGCGTGGCGGACGCCGGCGCCGACACCTTCGTCGCCGGCAGCGCGATCTTCGGCCAGCCCGACTACGCCAAGGTCATCGCCGCGATGCGCGTGGCACTGGCCACCGAACTGAAGCAGGCCGCCTGATGGCTGCGCCGATGTACACCATCCCCGGCAGCGTGGCGGCGGCCACGCCCGCTGCCGCCGCGCCGGCGAGCAACGCGCGCACCGTCGCCGAGGTGCTGTCGCAGAGCCAGGTCGAGGCGGTGATGGACGAGCTCGACCGCGACCTCGTCGGCCTCGTGCCCGTCAAGCAGCGCATCCGCGACATCGCGGCGCTGCTCGTCATCGACAAGCTGCGCATCGCGCGCGGCCTGCAGGCGCAGAGCCCGAGCCTGCACATGTGCTTCACCGGCAACCCCGGCACCGGCAAGACCACGGTGGCCCTGCGCATGGCCGAGATCCTTCACCGCCTGGGCTACGTGCGCAAGGGCCACCTCGTGGCCGTGACGCGCGACGACCTGGTGGGCCAGTACATCGGCCACACCGCGCCGAAGACGAAGGAAGTGCTGAAGAAGGCGATGGGCGGCGTGCTCTTCATCGACGAGGCCTACTACCTCTACAAGCCCGACAACGAACGCGACTACGGCCAGGAAGCGATCGAGATCCTGCTGCAGGTGATGGAGAACCAGCGCGACGACCTCGTCGTCATCCTCGCCGGCTACAAGGACCGCATGGACACGTTCTTCCAGAGCAACCCCGGCATGTCCAGCCGAATCGCGCACCACCTCGACTTCCCCGACTACAGCGAAGGCGAACTGCAGACCATCGCCGGCAAGATGCTGGCGCAGATGAACTACCGCTTCGGCAAGGGCGCCGAGGCCGCCTTCGCCGAATACCTGGCGCTGCGCCTGGCGCAGCCGCACTTCGCCAACGCGCGCAGCGTGCGCAACGCGCTCGACCGCGCGCGCCTGCGCCAGGCCTCGCGCCTGTTCGCCGACCGCGACCGCGAGCTCACCGAAGCCGACCTCACCACGCTCACGCCGGCCGACATCCGCGCCAGCCGGCACTTCAACGGCGCCAGCCACTGACCCCTTCCGGAAGGCCCCCATGCCGCTCTCACACCGCTGGACGCTCACCCGCTATCTCATCGAGGAGCGCCGCCGCTTCCCCGGCGCCAGCGGTGACCTGAACGCGCTCATCCTGGACATCTCGCTCGCCTGCAAGGCCATCGCGCGCATCGTCGCCTTCGGCAGCCTGGGCGATTCGCTGGGCACCACCGGCGTGGCCGAGCCGGCCGGCGGCGCGACCAACGTGCAGGGCGAGGTGCAGAAGCCGCTGGACGTGATGTCCAACGAGATCTTCATCCGCATGAACGAGTGGAGCGGCCACCTCGCCGGCCTGGCGTCCGAAGAGATGGACGAGCCCAAGCAGGTGCCGTCCGCCTTCCCGCGCGGCAAGTACCTGCTGGTGTTCGACCCGCTGGACGGCAGCAGCAACATCGACGTCAACGTCAGCGTCGGCAGCGTGTTCAGCATCCTGCGCGCGCCGGCCGACGTCGTCGACAGCGGCCGCGACGTCACCGAGGCCGACTTCCTGCAGCCCGGCGCCACGCAGGTCGCTGCCGGCTACGCGATCTACGGCCCGGTGACGATGTTGGTGCTGAGCGTGGGCAACGGCGTCGCCGGCTTCACGCTGAACCCGAACCTGGGCGAGTTCGTGCTGACACACCCGAACCTGAAGGTGCCGGAAGACACGCACGAGTTCGCCATCAACACCAGCAACAGCCGCTTCTGGGAGCCGCCCGTGAAGCGCTACGTCGACGAATGCCTGGCCGGCAAGACCGGCCCGCGCGGCAAGGACTTCAACATGCGCTGGATCGCCAGCATGGTGGCCGAGGCGCACCGCATCCTGATGCGCGGCGGCGTCTTCATGTACCCGCGCGACACGAAGGACCCCGCCAAGCCGGGCCGTCTGCGCCTGCTGTACGAGGCCAACCCGATCGGCTTCGTGATGGAGCAGGCCGGCGGCCGCGCCAGCACCGGCCGCCAGCCGATGCTGGGCGTCAAGCCGAGTTCGCTGCACCAGCGCATCGGCCTCGTCTTCGGCTCCCGCAACGAGGTCGAGCGCATCGAGCGCTACCACCACGAACCCGCCACGCGCGACAACGGCTCGCCGCTGTTCGCCGAGCGCAGCCTGTTCCGCGACTAGAAGAGAACGACCATGTCAGAACGCCACCCCATCATCGCGATCACGGGCTCGTCCGGCGCCGGCACCAGCAGCGTCACGCGCACTTTCGAGAACATCTTCCGGCGCGAGAACGTGCGCGCCGCCGTCATCGAAGGCGACAGCTTCCACCGCTACGACCGCAAGGAAATGCGCGCCCGCCAGGCCGCGGCCGAGAACGAAGGCAACAAGCACTTCAGCCACTTCGGCCCCGAGAACAACCTGTTCCCGGAACTGGAGCAGCTGTTCCGCAGCTACAGCGAGGTCGGCAACGGCAAGCGCCGCAAGTACCTGCACGACCCCGTCGAGGCGGCGCCGTACAAGCAGGAGCCCGGCACCTTCACCGACTGGGAAGACCTGCCCGAGAACACCGACCTGCTGTTCTACGAAGGCCTGCACGGCGCCGTGAAGACGCCCGAGGTCGACGTCGCCCGCTACCCCGACCTGCTGATCGGCGTGGTGCCGGTCATCAACCTCGAATGGATCCAGAAGCTGTGGCGCGACAAGCACGTGCGCGGCTACTCGGCCGAGGCGGTGACGGACACCATCCTGCGCCGCATGCCCGACTACGTGCACTACATCTGCCCGCAGTTCGCGCACACGCACGTGAACTTCCAGCGCGTGCCGGTGGTGGACACCAGCAACCCCTTCATCTCGCGCGACATCCCGAGCCCGGACGAGAGCATCTGCGTGATCCGCTTCGCGAACCCGAAGGGCATCGACTTCCCGTACCTGCTGTCGATGATCGACGACTCGTTCATGTCGCGCGCCAACACCATCGTCGTGCCCGGCGGCAAGATGGAACTGGCGATGCAGCTGATCTTCACGCCCTTCATCTGGCGCATGATGGAACGGCGCAAGCGCGCCCTGGGGGCGCTGTGATGAGCGGCAGCACCGGCACCCCCAGCGCCACCAAGGCCACCGCCGCCGACGCGCTGCGCGTGCTGGCCGCCGATGCCGTCGAGCAGGCCAAGAGCGGCCACCCCGGCGCGCCGATGGGCATGGCCGAGATGGCCACCGTGCTGTGGACGCGCCACCTGCGCCACGACCCGGCCGACCCGCACTGGCCCGACCGCGACCGCTTCGTGCTGAGCAACGGCCACGCGTCGATGCTGCTCTACGCATTGCTGCACCTGACCGGCTACGACCTGCCGGCCGACGAGTTGAAGCGCTTCCGCCAGCTGCACAGCAAGACGCCGGGCCACCCCGAGGTCGGCATCACGCCCGGCGTCGAGACCACCACCGGCCCGCTCGGCCAGGGCCTGGCCAACGCGGTCGGCATGGCGATGGCGGAGAAGCAGCTCGCCGCCGAGTTCAACCGGCCGGGCCACACGGTGGTGGACCACCACACGTACGTCTTCCTCGGCGACGGCTGCCTGATGGAAGGCATCAGCCACGAGGCCTGCTCGCTCGCCGGCACGCTGCGCCTGTCCAAGCTGATCGCGCTCTACGACGACAACGGCATCAGCATCGACGGCGACGTCGAAGGCTGGTTCACCGACGACACGCCGGCGCGCTTCCGCGCCTACGGCTGGAACGTCATCGGCCCGCTCGACGGCCACGACCCGGCCGCGATCGAGCGCGCGCTCGTGAAGGCACGCGCGCAGGGCGAGGCCGCCGATGGCAAGCCGACGCTCGTCGTCTGCCGCACCACCATCGGCAAGGGCGCGCCCACCAAGGCCGGCGGCCACGACGTGCACGGCGCGCCGCTCGGCGCCGCCGAGATCGCGGCGCTGCGCCAGTCGATCGGCTGGACCTGGGCGCCGTTCGAGGTGCCCGACACGCTGCGCGCGCAGTGGGGCCAGCGCGAGCGCGGCGCGGCGCTGCACGCCGAGTGGTCTTCGCGCATGGCGGCCTACCGTGCCGCCTTCCCCGAACCCGCCGCCGAGTTCGCGCGCCGCATGGCGGGCGACCTGCCCGACGACTTCGAGCACGACGCGCAGGTGGCGATCGAGCGCCTGGCGACGAACGCCACCGCGGTGGCCACGCGCAAGGCCTCGCAGCTGGCGCTGGACGCGCTGGCGCCGCTGCTGCCCGAGATCTTCGGCGGCTCGGCCGACCTCACCGGCAGCAACCTCACCGACTGGAAAGGCTGCAAGCTCGCGCGCCGCGACCAGCCCGGCAACCACATGAGCTGGGGCGTGCGCGAGTTCGGCATGGCCGCGGCGCTGAACGGCATGGCGCTGCACGGCGGCTTCATCCCCTACGGCGGCACCTTCCTCACCTTCAGCGACTACAGCCGCAACGCCATCCGCATGGCGGCGCTGATGAAGCAGCGCGTGATCCACGTCTTCACGCACGACAGCATCGGCCTCGGCGAAGACGGCCCCACGCACCAGAGCGTGGAGCACGTGCCCAGCCTGCGCCTCATTCCGAACCTGGACGTCTGGCGCCCGGCCGACACGCTGGAAACCGCGGTGGCCTGGCGCCACAGCCTGCAGCGCGACGACGGCCCGAGCGCACTCGCACTGTCGCGCCAGGCGATGCCGGTGGCGCTGAAGGACACGGCGCGCGCGGTGCAGGTGGCGCGCGGCGGCTACATCCTGGCCGACGCCGAGGGCGCGCGCGCCGTCATCGTCGGCACCGGTTCCGAGCTGCAACTGGCGCTGGAAGCGCAGAAGCTGCTGGCCGCGCAAGGCATCCCCGTGCGCGTGGTGTCGATGCCGTGCACGTCGCTCTTCGACCGCCAGGACGACGCCTACCAGCTGCACGTGCTGCCGCTGCACCTTCCCGCGGTGGCGGTGGAAGCGGCGCAGCCGGACTTCTGGCGCAAGTACGTCGGCCGCACCGGTGCCGTCGTCGGCATCTCGACCTTCGGCGAATCGGCCCCGGCCGGCGCGCTGTACGCCCATTTCGGCATCACCGCCGAGCGCGTGGCCTCGGCCGTGCGCCTGGTGCTCCACTGAAGGCCCGACGCATGCTGCGCGCCCTGCTCTTCGACCTCGATGGCACGCTCATCGACACCGCGCCCGAGATCGCCCTCGCGCTGAACCGCACGCTGGCCTGGCTGGGCCGCGCCGAAGCCGACCCCGACACCGTGCGCGGCTGGATCGGCGACGGCGCCCGCGCGCTGCTCGACAAGGCGCTCGGCGAACCCTCGACCGACGCCGTGTGGGAGCACTTCTCCTACGAATACAACGCCGCCTGCGGCGAGGCCAGCACGCTGTACCCCGGCGTGCGCGCCATGCTCGAGCGCCTGCACGCGCAGGGCCTGAAGCTCGCCGTGCTGACCAACAAGGAAGCGCGCTTCGCGCACAAGCTGCTGGCACTGCACGACATCACCGCCCACTTCGACCTGCTGGTGGCCGGCGACTCGCTGGCGGTGAAGAAGCCGCACCCGGGCGTCGTCAGCCACGCGCTCGCCGCGCTGGACGTGCAGGCCGACGAGACCGCCTTCGTGGGCGACTCCATCACCGACGTGCGCACCGCGCGTGCCGCCGGCGTGCGCGCCTGGATCGTCAGCCACGGCTACCCGAACGGCAGCTTCACCGACGGCGACACGCCCGATGCCTTCGTCGGCCGCTTCGCCGACTTCGACCCCCTCGGCGGCGACCACGCACCGGCGCCGCCGCTCACCGCCATTCACTGACTGGAACCCCCGCCATGGCCCTCATCGCGCTGCGCCCCATGCTCGACCACGCTGCCGAACACGGCTATGGCGTGCCCGCCTTCAACGTCAACAACATGGAGCAGATGCAGGCCATCCTGCAGGCGGCCGCCGCCTGCGATGCGCCGGTCATCCTGCAGGCCAGCGCCGGCGCCCGCAAGTACGCCGGCGAGCCCTTCCTGCGCAAGCTGGTGGAAGCGGCGGTCGAGCAGTACCCGCAGGTGCCGATCTGCCTGCACCAGGACCACGGCGCGTCGCCCGCGGTGTGCATGCAGGCCATCCGTTCGGGCTTCACGAGCGTGATGATGGACGGCTCGCTGATGGAAGACCAGAAGACGCCGGCCTCCTACGACTACAACGTGGCCGTCACGCGCCGCGTGGTCGAGATGGCGCACGCGGTGGGCGTCAGCGTCGAAGGCGAGCTCGGCTGCCTGGGCAGCCTGGAGACCGGCACCGCGGGCGAGGAAGACGGCGTCGGCGCCGAAGGCACACTCGACCATTCGCAGCTGCTCACCGACCCCGAGCAGGCCGCCGACTTCGTGCAGCGCACCGGCGTCGACGCGCTGGCGATCGCCATCGGCACCAGCCACGGCGCCTACAAGTTCACCCGCCAGCCCACCGGCGACATCCTCGCCATCGACCGCATCGCCGCCATCCACGCGAAGATCCCGAACACCCACCTCGTGATGCACGGCAGCTCCAGCGTGCCGCAGGAATGGCTGGCCGTGATCCGCCAGTACGGCGGCGACATCCGCGAGACCTACGGCGTGCCGGTGGAAGAGATCGTGCGCGGCATCAAGAGCGGCGTGCGCAAGATCAACATCGACACCGACATCCGCCTCGCGATGACCGGCGCCATGCGCAAGGCGATGGCCGAGAAGCCCGACGAGTTCGACCCGCGCGCCTTCCTGAAGGCCGCCACCGCCGCCGCGCGCGACATCTGCAAGGCGCGCTTCGAGGCCTTCGGCTGCGCCGGCCAGGGTTCGCGCATCGGCGTGCGGCCGCTGGCGAAAGCGGCCTGAACGGTGCCGATCCGGGCGCTCATCTGGGACGTCGACGGCACCTTGGCCGAGACCGAGGACGAAGGCCACCGCCCGGCCTTCAACCTCGCGTTCGAGGAAGCCGGCCTGCCGTGGCGCTGGGACTCGCCGCTCTACGGTGAGCTGCTCGCCGTCACCGGCGGCAAGGAAAGAATGCTGGCGTACTGGCGGCGCGTCGACCCCGAAGCCGCCGCCGCGCCCGACGCCGCCGCGCTGATCCGCCGGCTGCACGAGCGCAAGACCGCGCACTACCTGGCGCTGCTCGACGGCGGCGCGGTGCGCCTGCGGCCCGGCGTGGAAGCCTGGATCCGCGCCGCGCACGCCCAGGGCCTGCGCCAGGCCATCGCCACGACGACCACGCCCGACAACGTGACGCGCCTGCTCGACGTGACGCTGGGCGACGAGGGACACCGCTTCTTCGAGGTGGTCGGCGCCGGCGACGTGGTGGCGGCGAAGAAGCCGGCGCCCGACATCTACCGCTGGGTGCTCGACCGCCTGGGCCTGGCCGCCGCCGACTGCCTGGCGGTGGAGGACTCGGCACCCGGCGTCGCTGCCGCCCGTGCCGCCGGCGTGCCGGTGTGGCTGGTGCGCAGCCGCTACACCGGCGGCGCGGCGCTGCCCGGCGTGGTGGCCGACCTGCCGTCGCTCGACGGCGTGGCGCCGCCGTTCGCGGCTTCGACCGCCACCCCCGCGTTGCGGCCGGCGCACCGGGTGCGGTAGAGCACCGCGTCGGCGCACTGGAGCGCACCCCGCGACCTCGGGGTGTACGTGGCGGCCGGCTGGCGGCTCTGTCGGGCTCAGCTCCGGAAAGCCGCCCCGTGTCATCGCCCTTCTCCCGCACCACCCGCGCCCTGGCGCAACAGCGCGCCACGCCGGCGCTGCTGGCCTGGGGGCTGGCCGGCCTGGGGCTGGCGGCGTGGGTGGCGTGGTTCGTGCTCGGCCGCGTCACCGTGTACGAGGTGTCGGGCAAGGCGCGGCTGGAGGTCACGCAGGCCGCGCATGCCGTCACCGCACAGGTGCCCGGCCGCGTGACGGCGAATGCGCTGGCGCTCGGCAGCGTGGTGCGCGAAGGCGATGTCATCGCCGAGCTCGACGCCGGCGACGCCCGCCTGCGCCTGCGCGAGGAGGGCGCGCGCCGCGCGGCGCTGGCCGCGCAGGCGGCGGCGCTGCGGCAGGAGATCGCCTCGCGCGAGCAGGCGGTGCAGCAGGACCGCGTGGCCGCCAGCGCCGCCGAGCAGGGCGCGCGCCTGCGCACACAGGAGGCCGACGCCGCCGCCTCGTTCGCCACCGCCAACGAACGCCGGCTGCGCGCCGACAGCGAGGCCGGCGGCGTGGCCCGCGTCGAGGCCCTGGCGGCGCAGACCGAAGCGCAGAAGCTCGCCGCCGCGCGCGGCGCGCTGGCCGCCGAGGCCGACCGCCTGCAGGCCGACGGCCGCGTGCGCGGTGCCCAGCAGCGCGCCGCCATCGATGCGCTGCGGCGCCAGCTGGCGGCGCTGGAAGGCGAACTCGCGACCGCCGCCGCCACCGTCGAGCGCCTCACGCTGGACATCGAACAGCGCCTGCTGCGCGCGCCGATCGCCGGCCGCATCGGCGACGTCGCGCCGCTGCGCCCGGGCACCTGGGTCACCGCCGGCCAGCGCTTCGCCACCGTGGTGCCGGACGGCGAGTTCGTCGTCGTCGCCGACTTCGAGCCCGCCGCCGCGCTCGGCCGCGTGCGCCCGGGCCAGCGCGCGCAGATGCGGCTCGACGGCTTCCCGTGGGCGCAGTACGGCACCCTGGGCGCCACCGTCACGCGCGTCGGCGGCGAGATCCGCGACAACCTGGTGCGCGTCGAGTTCCGCCCGCAGGCGCCGGTGCCGAAGGACATCGTGCTGCAGCACGGCCTGCCCGGCGCCATCGAGGTCACGCTCGAACAGGTGGCGCCGGCGGTGCTGCTGCTGCGCTCCGCCGGCCTCGCCGGCGACGGCCGCGTGGCGCGGCCGTGACGGCCCCCCGCGCCGCGCGGCGCGCCTGGCGCGCGCCCGAAGTCGTGCAGACCTCGGCGATGGACTGCGGCCCGGCGGCGCTGAAGTGCGTGCTCGAAGGCCACGGCATCCCGGTGAGCTACGGCCGCCTGCGCGAAGCCTGCCAGACCGACGTCGACGGCACCTCGATCGACGCCCTCGAAGCGGTGACGCCGCAGCTCGGCCTGGCGACCGAGCAGGTGATGATCCCGCTCGACCACGTGCTGCTGCCCGACGCCGGCACGTTGCCGGCCATCGTCGTCGTGCGCCAGCCCGACGGCGCGACGCACTTCGTCGTCGCCTGGCGCCGCGTCGGCCCCTGGCTGCAGGTGATGGACCCGGCGCACGGCCGCCGCTGGCAGCGCGCCGAGCGCTTCCGCGACGACGTGTTCCAGCACGCGATGCCGGTCGGCGCGGCCGACTGGCGCGCCTGGGCGGGGTCGGCCGAGTTCACGCGGCCGCTCGCGCTGCGCCTGGCCGCACTCGGGCTGGCGAAGGCCGACGCCGCGACGCTGGTGGCACGCGCCGCGGCCGATGCCGGCTGGTTCGGCTTCGGCGCGCTCGACGCCTGCGCGCGCCTGGTGCAGTCGGTCGTCGCGGCCGGCGGGCTGGCCGCCGGCCGCGACGCCGCGCGCCTGCTGCACAGCGCCTTCGAGCGCACGCTGTCGCACCCGGAGGACATCCACCGCAGCGTGCCCGCGAGCTACTGGAGCGTGGCGCCGATCGGCCTCGACGACGACGGCCGGCTGCAGCTGCGGCTGAGCGGCGCCGTGCTGCTGCGCGTGACGGCGCGGCTGGCGACCGCCGAGGTGCGCGCGCAGCGCCCCGCCTCGCGCGAGCTGCGCGCCGCGCTGCGCGAATCGCAGCCGCACCCGCTGCTGACGCTGGCGCGGCTGCTGCGGCGCGACGGCGTCTTCGCGCCCGCCGCGCTGGTCGGCGCCACCGTGCTGGCGGCCGGCGCGCTGGTGGTGGAGGCGCTGCTGTTCCGCGGCCTGTTCGACATCGCCGGCCAGCTGGCGCTGGGCTCGCAACGCGCGCTGGCGCTGGCCGCGCTGCTCGCCTTCGTCGTCCTGCTGATGGTGCTGGAGCTGCCCATCATCGCCGAGTCGCTGCGCCTGGGCCGCAAGCTCGAGGCCCGCCTGCGCATGGCGCTGCTGACGAAGCTGCCGCGCCTGTCGGACCGCTACTTCCAGAGCCGCTCGGTGTCGGACATGGCCGAGCGCAGCCACAGCCTGCAGCTGCTGCGCCAGGTGCCGTCGCTCGGCCTCGGGCTCGTGCAGTCGGTGGCCGAGCTCTCGCTCACGCTGGTGGGCGTGGCGCTGATCGCGCCCGACAGCCTGGGCTGGGCGGCGGCGATCGCCGGCGTCGCGCTGGCACTGCCGTTCGCCGCGCAGCCCTGGCTGGCCGAGCGCGACCTGCGCGCGCGCAGCCACCAGAGCGCGCTGCACGCCTTCATGCTGGACGCGCTGCTGGCGCTGGTGCCGGTGCGCGCGCACCGTGCCGAGACCGCCATGAGGCGCCAGCACGAAGGCCTGGTCGTCGCGTGGACGCAGGCCACGCGCAGCCTCATCGTCGCCTCGCTCGCCACCGGCGGGCTGCAGTCGCTGCTCTGCCTGGGGCTCGCCGGCGCGATGCTCGTGCGCCACTTCCAGGGGACCGGCGCGGTGGGCGGCAGCGACCTGCTGCTCGTCTACTGGGCCCTGAAGCTGCCGGCGCTGGGCGGCCGCCTCGGCGGCCTGGTGGCCATGTGGCCCGGCCAGCGCAACGTGCTGCTGCGCATGCTGGAGCCGCTGACCGCGCCGGAAGACCCGCCGCCGGTGCCGGCCCCTGCGGCCAGGGGCCCGGTGCGCGGCGTCGCGCTGCAGATCGAACAGGGCCGCGTGGTCGCCGCCGGCCACGAGATCCTGCGCCACCTGAACCTCTCGGTAGCCGCCGGCGAGCAGGTCGCCATCGTCGGCACCTCGGGCGCGGGCAAGTCCTCGCTCGTCGGTCTCTTCCTCGGCTGGCACCGGCTCGCCGGCGGCCGGCTGCGCATCGACGGCGTCGAGGCCGGCGCCAGCGAAGTCGCCGGGCTGCGCCCGCTGACGGCATGGGTCGACCCCGGCGTGCAGCTGTGGAACAAGTCGCTCGCCGACAACCTGGGCTACGCCGCCGAACCGGCGAGCGTGGCGCGCCTGGGCACCGTGCTCGACGCCGCCGACCTGCGCGGCGTGCTGAACCGCCTGCCGCAGGGCCTGCAGACGCCACTCGGCGAAGGCGGCGCGCTGCTGTCCGGCGGCGAAGGCCAGCGCGTGCGCTTCGGCCGCGCGATGCTGCAGAGCGGCGTGCGCCTGGTGCTGCTGGACGAACCCTTCCGCGGCCTCGACCGCGCGCAGCGCAGCCGCCTGCTCGGCCGCGCGCGCCGCTGGTGGCAGGGCGCGACGCTGCTGTGCGTGACGCACGACGTCGGCGAGACGCTGGGCTTCGACCGCGTGCTCGTCGTCGACGGCGGCCGCGTCGTCGAGGACGGCGCGCCGCTCAAGCTGGCCGCGCAGGCCGGCTCCTGCTACGCCGCCCTGCTGGCCGCCGACGCCGACGTGCAGCAGCGCCTGTGGCGCGGCACGCAGTGGCGGCGCGTGCGCGTCGAAGGCGGCCGGGTGGTCGACGGGGGAACACGATGAGCGCCGAGACCCTGCTCTCCTGGCCGACAGCACGCCTGGGCGAAGCGATCGAGGCGCTCGCGCGCCACGCGAAGCTGGCGCCGTCGAGCGTGGCGCTGACGCTGCCGCCGGAGTTGACGCGCGGCGACACGCCCGAGGTCGCGCGCTGGCTCGAATGGGCGGGCACCGAACTCGGCCTCGAAGCCGAGCCGGTGCAGGTGGCGGTGGCCGAGGCCGAGTCGGTGCTGCGCCAGGCCGGCCCCGCGCTCGTGCGCCTGCGCGGCCCGCGCGAGACGATGTGGGTGCTGCTGCTCGGCCGCCGCGGCCACGCGCTGCGCGTGCTCGGCCCCGACGGCCGCGTCCATGCCTGCCCGGTGGCCGCGCTGCGCAATGCCCTCGTCGCGCACGACGAGGCGCCGCACGCGCCCGAGGTCGACCGCCTGCTCGAAGCGGCCGCGGTGCCGGCCGCGCGGCGCGCCCGCGCCCGCCGCGCGATGCTGGCCGAGCGCCTGTCGGCGCACGGCCTCGAAGACATCTGGCTGCTGCGCGCGCCCACCACGCGCGGTTTCGGCGCGGCCTGGGCGTCGCACCGGCTGACGCAGCGGCTGCTGGTGCTGGCCGGGGTGATGCTCGCCGGCTACGCGCTCGAACTGCAGGGCTGGCGCCTGATCGGCGGCGCCGCGCTCGACGGCCGGCTCGACATGGGCTGGCTCGCCGCCTGGGTGCTGCTGCTGCTGACGCTGGTGCCGCTGGGGCTGCTGGCCGGCTGGGTGCGCGCCGGCTTCGCGCTCGACGTCGGCCGCCTGCTCAAGCAGCGCCTGTTCGCCGGCGCGCTGCGGCTCGACCTGGACGAGGTGCGCCGCCACGGCGCCGGCCAGTGGCTGTCGCGCGTGATCGAGACGCAGGCGCTGGAAGCGCAGGCGCTGTCGGGTGGGCTGTCGGTGATCGTCTCGCTGCTCGAGTTCGCCTGCGCGGCCTGGATCCTGGCCTTCGGCGCCGCGCCGCTGCTGCACCTGGCGCTGCTCGCCGGCTGGCTGCTGCTGACGGCCGCGCTCGCGCTGCGGCTGCACCGCCGCCTGGCGGCCTGGACGCTGCAGCGGCTGCTGATGACGCACGGCCTCGTCGAACGCATGGTGGGCCACCGCACACGCCTGGCACAGGAACGGCCGGCGCGCCGCGACGCCCAGGAAGACGGCGAGACCACGGCCTATGTCGAGGCCGGCCGCGCGATGGACGCGGCGCTGGTGCCGGTGACGGCGCTGGTGCCCAACGGCTGGGTGCTGGTGTCCTTCGCCGCGCTGGCGCCGGCTTTCGTCGGCGGCGGCGCCAGCGCGGCCGGGCTCGCCATCAGCCTGGGCGGCATCCTCTTCGGCCACCGCGCGCTCACCGGCCTGTCCGCGGGCATGACGCTGCTGGCCAATGCCGGCGTCGCCTGGGGGCAGGTGATCGACCTCTTCCGCGCCGGCTTCGGCCGCGCCGCGCAGGGCCCCTTCCTCGGCACGCCGCAGGCCGCCCGCCTGACGCACGGCCGCGGCACCGCGGTGCTCGACGCCGAACGCCTGACCTACCGCTACCGCCCCGAGGGCGAAGCGGTGCTGCGCGGCGCCGACCTCACGCTGCGCAGCGGCGACCGCGTGCTGCTCGAAGGCAGCTCCGGCGGCGGCAAGTCCACGCTGGCGGAGCTGCTGGCCGGCCTGCGCACGCCGGCCTCGGGCTCGCTGCTGCTGGCCGGCATGGACCGGCCCACGCTCGGCGAAGGCTGGCACCGGCTGGCGACCGCGGCGCCGCAGTTCCACGAGAACCACGTGCTCTCCGGCACGCTGGCCTTCAACCTGCTGCTGGGCCGCGAAGGGCCGATCGGCGAGCGCGACCTCGCCGAAGCGCGCCAGCTCTGCGAAGAGCTCGGCCTGGGCGAACTGCTGGCGCGCATGCCCGCCGGGTTGGCGCAGCAGGTCGGTGGCACCGGCTGGCAGCTGTCGCACGGCGAGAAGAGCCGCCTCTTCCTGGCGCGCGCGATCCTGCAGCGGGCACCGGTGACGGTGCTCGACGAGAGCTTCGCCGCCCTCGACCCCATGACCCTGCAGCAGTGCCTGGACTGCGTGCTGCGCCGCGCGCCCACGCTGGTGGTGATCGCCCACCCCTGAAGCCGAGCCCGATGACGAAGCAGAAGCCCACCCCCGCCGCGTTCGCGCGCCCC
>CAUJHQ010000123.1 GCA_963204815.1 Pseudomonadota bacterium
TCGCCTTCACCGACTTCACCGCCGCCGACGTCGTGCGCCACCCGCTGGTGGCGCGCATCGTCGAGGCCTACGAGGCCGCGCGCCCGACCGCCGCATGAAGCCGGCCTTGCAGCTGTCGCTGCAGTTCGCCGACCCGCGCCACCGCGCCGAGCTGCCGCGCCACCGCGTCGCGCGCTGCGTGCGCGCGGCGCTCGAGGCGCCGGCGCAGATCGCGGTGCGCCTGGTCGGCGAGGACGAGGGGCGGGCGATCAACCGCGACTACCGCGGCAAGGACTACGCGACCAACGTGCTCACCTTCGACTACGAGCGCGAGCCGCTGGTCGTCGCCGACCTGGTGCTGTGCGCGCCCGTCGTCGAGCGCGAGGCCAGGCAGGTGCGCCGTCCGCTCGCCGACCACTACGCGCACCTGCTGGTGCACGGCACGCTGCACGCGCAGGGCTGGGACCACGAGACCGGCGATGCCGACGCCGAGGCGATGGAAGCGCGCGAGACCGAGATCCTGCTGGCGCTAGGGTTCCGCGACCCGTACCGGCGCGCGCGCCGGTAGCAGCACGGCGGCCAGCGCCACCACCATCAGCCCGATCGCCGCGAAGTCCTGCCAGTGCAGCGGCTCGCCGAGGAAGAACGCGCCCGAGAACGTGCCCAGCACCGGGATCAGCATGACGCTGATCGAGCTGGCCACCGGCGGCATGCCGCGCGCCAGGTAGAACCAGGCCGCCTGCGCGAAGGCGAAGACGGCGACGGCGTTGTAGGCGATGGCCCAGGCGGTGGCCGGCGGCGGCGTGCGCCACTGCGGGCGCTCGAACAGCACGGTCAGCACGACCATCAGCACGGTCGTCATCGCCGTCATCCAGAACACCAGCGTCAACAGCGGCACGCCGAGCTCGGCGCGGCGCAGCCGGTGCGTGCCGTAGGCCCACACGGCCGCGGCCAGCAGCATCGCGGCGGCGGCCAGCGGTGCGCCGGCGAGCTTGCCGAACTCGTTGGCCAGCAGCAGCCCGATGCCCAGGCCGGCCGCCACCACGCCCAGCAGCTGGCGCGCGCCGAGGCGGTCGCCGAACATCGCCCAGCCCAGCAGCGCGACGAAGATCGGCATCGAGTAGCCCAGGATCGCGGCGCGCCCCGAGCTGAGGTGCTGCACCGCGAGGATGATCACGGCGTGCCAGAACATCATGTTCGGCAACGCCAGCCGCACCGCGGGGCCCCACTGCGCACGCGGCAGCGCGAGCGGCACCTTCAGCGCCGCCAGCGCCAGCGCCAGCAGCGGCAGGCCGCCCAGCATCGACAGCGCGCGGAAGAACAGCGGCGGGTAGGGCCGCGGGTCGGTGGGCAGCCCGCTCACGCCCAGCTTCAGCACCGGCCAGTTCAGGCCCCACACCAGCGTCAGCAGCGCCAGCACCCACAACTGGCGTCTCGTCGTCGTCATCGCCTCGGCGTGCCCAGGTAGCGCTTGCGCCAGAACAGCAGGATGAGCCCGCCGCCGACGGCGATCATCAGCACGAAGGCGATCCAGAAGCCGGTGCTGCTGTGGATGAGCGGCAGGAAGTCGAAGTTCATGCCGAAGAAGCCGGTGATCAGGTTCAGCGGCAGGAAGACGGCGGTCAGCACGGTCAGCGTGCGCATGATGTCGTTGGTGCGGTGGCCGAGCGCCGAGAAGTGCATCTGCACCGCCGTCTCGGCCGACTGCTCGAGCCGGCGCACGTGCGACAGCACGCGCTCGACGTGCTCCTGCACGTCGCGGCTGCGGATGCGCAGCAGCTCGCGTTCGCGCTGCGCCGCGGCGTCGGCCGCGGGCGGCCATTCGTCGAGCGCGTCGATCCACTCCTGCACGGCGCTGCGCTGGTCCTCGCAGGTGTCTTCCAGCAGGTGCAGCGCGTTGCGCGACTCCAGCAGCACCTGCCAGTCGTCGAAGCGGCTCTTCGGGTCCAGCAGTTCCTTCTGCAGCGTGCCGAGGTGGCGCGTCAGCAGGCGGCGCAGGTCGAGGTAGCTGTCGACCATGTGGTTGACCATGCGCAGCATCAGGTCGGCCGGGTTGGCCGGCAGCCGTGTGCCGGCGCCGGCGAGCCGCTGCGCGAAGTACTCGCGCACCGCACAGTCGGTCGGGTGCACGGTGACGAGCACGCGGTCGAAGACGGCGAAGCCGACCGGGCTGGTGTCGATCGACTGCATGGCCTTCATCGCCGAGGCCAGCGTGCCGTGCGCGTCGTCGACGAAGAGCTCGCTGCTGCCGGGGGCGGCGGCGAGGCGCCGGAACACCATCAGGTCGTACCAGCTCGTGTAGTCGAAGTGGCTCGGCAGCTGGTGGTTCAGCAGGTCGGAGAGATGCAGGTCGACGATTGGCGCCAGGCCCCAGTGCAGCAGCGCGGCCTGCACCTCCGGCACGCGCACCTCGAAGACGCGGCGCGCGCTGCCGACCCAGATGAAGCCCTGCTCGGGCAGCGCGTCGGGCCAGTCCTCGAGTTCGACGAAGCGGTCCGGCGCGACGTGGAAGATGCGCATCAGCGCCGCTCCCGCGTCATGCTTCCTTCAGCTTGCGGGCGGCGTCGAGTGCGAAGTAGGTCAGCACGCCGTCGGCCCCGGCGCGCTTGAAGGCGAGCAGCGACTCCATCATCACGAGGTCGTGGTCGAGCCAGCCGTTCTGCGCCGCGGCTTTCAGCATCGCGTACTCGCCGCTCACCTGGTAGGCGAAGGTCGGCACGCGGAATTCGTCCTTCACGCGGCGCACGATGTCCAGGTACGGCATGCCGGGCTTGACCATCACCATGTCGGCGCCCTCGGCGATGTCCAGCGCCACTTCGCGCAGCGCCTCGTCGCTGTTGCCGGGGTCCATCTGGTAGACCTTCTTGTCGCTCTTGCCGAGGTTCTTGGCCGAGCCCACGGCGTCGCGGAAGGGGCCGTAGAAGGCGCTCGCGTACTTGGCGCTGTAGGCCATGATGCGCGTGTGGATGCGGCCCGCCTCTTCGAGCGTGCTGCGGATGGCGCCGATGCGGCCGTCCATCATGTCGCTCGGCGCCACGATGTCCACGCCGGCTTCGGCCTGCACCAGCGCCTGCTGGCGCAGCACGGCCACGGTCTCGTCGTTGAGGATGTAGCCGGTGTCGTCGAGCAGGCCGTCCTGGCCGTGGCTGGTGAAGGGGTCGAGCGCGACGTCCGTCAGCAGACCCAGCTCCGGGAAGCGCTTCTTCAGTTCGCGCACGGCGCGCGGCACCAGGCCCTCGGGGTTGGTGGCCTCGCGGCCGTCGGGTGTCTTCAGCGACGCATCGATCACCGGGAACAGCGCCATCACCGGCACGCCCAGGCGCACGCAGTCTTCGGCCACCGCGAACAGGCCGTCGAGGCTGCGGCGCTGCACGCCGGGCATGCTGGCCACGTCCTGCAGCTGGCGCTCGCCGTCGAGCAGGAACACCGGCAGGATCAGGTCTTCCGGCGCCAGCCGGTTCTCGCGCACGAGGGCCCGCGTGAAGGCATCGCGGCGCAGGCGGCGCGGGCGGCTGGCGGGGTAGGCGGGCGGGGTCTGCAAGGGGGCGCTCCTCGGTCTTTTCGTGGTCTGGAATTGGGCCGGAACGGTCCCCGGTGGAAACCGGGTGGCGTACCCACAGACGGTCTGCTAAAGTCGTTTTTGAATGATAGTCGCAAGGCTGTCATTCCCTGCTTTTCCTCCCTGAGCAGGTGCCTTACCGTGATGACAGCGATAAGGCTTGCCGGCCCCGGCCTCGCGCCGGGGCCTCTTTTCTGGCGCCGCGATAATGACCCGATGAGCTCCGCGTATCTCTGGGTCAAGGCCTTCCACATCGTCTTCGTCGCGAGCTGGTTCGCAGGCCTCTTCTACCTGCCGCGCATCTTCGTCAACCTCGCGATGGTGCCGGCCGACAGCCACGCCGAGCGCGAGCGCCTGCTGCTGATGGCGCGCAAGCTCTACCGCTTCTCCAACGTGCTGATGATTCCGGCGCTGGGCTTGGGCCTGTGGCTCTGGCTGGGCTGGGGCGTGGGCGGCGGCTGGCTGCACGCCAAGCTGGCGCTCGTCGTCGGCGTCATCGGCTACCAGCACGTGTGCCGCGGCATCCTGCGGCGCTTCGAGCAGTCGGCCAACCAGCGCAGCCACAAGTGGTACCGCGTCTTCAACGAAGTGACGGTGCTGCTGTTCATGGCAATCGTGGTGCTGGCGACGGTGAAGCCGTTCTGATGCGGTAGGTGGCCGTGGCCAGCGTGCGCCATCGCAGCCTGGCCAGCCCGCTGGCGCTGGCGTGGGCGGCGCTCGTCGTCTACGCGAGCCTGTTCCCGTTCAGCGGCTGGCGCTGGCCGCCGGGGCACGGCGTGCTGCCGCTGCTGCTGTTGCCCTGGCCGCCCTGGCTGGACGTCTTCGACCTCTGGGCCAACTTCCTCGGCTACCTGCCGCTCGGCGCGCTGCTGCTCATCGCGCTGCGGCGCAGCGGCGTCGCGCCGCTCGGCGCGCTCGTGCTCGCGGTGCTGTCGCCGGCCGCGCTGTCGTACGGCGCCGAGGTGACCCAGGCCTTCCTGCCGAGCCGCCACCCGTCGGCCAAGGACTGGGCCAGCAACAGCGCCGGTGCGCTCGCCGGCGCGCTGCTCGGCGCCGCGCTGCACGCGCTGGGCCTGATCGACCGCTGGCACGCGCTGCGCGAACGCTGGTTCGTGCGCCGCAGCGCCGGCGCGCTGGCCCTGCTGGCGCTGTGGCCGGTGGGCCTGCTGTTCCCGGCGCCGCTGCCGCTGGGCCTGGGGCAGGTGGGCGAGCGACTGCGCGAGGCCCTCGTCGACGGCCTCGAAGGCGTGCCCTGGGCCGACGGCGCGCGCACGATGCTGCTCGACGTCCCGGTCAGCCGCCACCTGTGGCCGCCCCTCGAGGGCCTGGCCAGTGCGCTCGGCCTGCTCGCGCCCTGCCTGCTGGCGTACACCGTGGTCGCGCCGGGCTGGCGGCGCGTGGCGCTGGCCGGCGGCGCGCTTGCCCTCGCGCTCGGCGCGATGACCTTGTCGACGGTGCTGAACTTCGGCCCCCAGCACGCCCTCACCTGGCTGATGCCGGTGACGCTGCCGGCGCTCGGCGCGGCCACCGTGCTGGCCGTGCTGCTGGCGCCGGTGGGGCCGCGGCTGGCGGCGGCGTTCGGCCTCGTCGCGCTCACCGGGCTGGTGATGATCGTCGCGCAGGCGCCTTCGGACCCGTACTTCGCCGAGAGCCTGCAGGCCTGGGAGCAGGGCCGCTTCGCCCACTTCCACGGCCTGGCGCAATGGATCGGCTGGCTGTGGCCCTACGCGGCGATGGGCTGGCTGATCGCCCGCCTGGCGGCACGGGCGTGAGTGAGCGCTGCCTACAATCGCGCCGATGAGCTACTACCAGCACCACATCTTCTTCTGCCTCAACGAGCGCAAGAACGGCGAGGCGTCGTGCTCGCAGCACGACGCGCAGGGCGCGTTCGACCACTGCAAGTCGCGCGTCAAGGCCGAAGGCCTGGCGGGGCCGGGCGGGGTGCGCGTCAACAAGGCCGGCTGCCTGGACCGCTGCGCCGGCGGCCCGGTGGCCGTGGTCTACCCCGACGAGACCTGGTACACCTTCGTCGATCGCGCCGACATCGACGAGATCGTCGAGTCGCATTTGAAGAACGGCCGCGTCGTCGAGCGCCTCGTGCTGCCGCCGACCGTGGGCCGATGAACGCCGGCACGCAGCGGCAGTCCATCGCCGGCCCGGCCGGCCCTCTCGAATGCGCGATCGACGGCCCCGCCGGCGAGCCGCGCGGCGTCGCCGTGCTGTGCCACCCGCACCCGCTGCACGGCGGCACGATGGACAACAAGGTCGTGCAGACGCTGGCGCGCGCCTTCGTGCAGCTGGGCTACCGCGCCGTGCGCTTCAACTTCCGCGGCATCGGCGCGTCCGGCGGCGCGTGGGATGCGGGGCAGGGCGAGGTCGACGATGCGCTCGCCGTGATCCAGGCCTTCCGCGCGCCGGCGTTGCCGCTGGCGCTGGGCGGCTTCTCGTTCGGCGGCTACGTCGCTGCCGCCGCCGCGGCGCGCCTGCCCGAAGGCGCGCGCGCCGAGCGGCTGGCGCTGGTGGCACCGGCGGTCGTGAACTTCCCGGTGCCGCCGGTGTCCCAGGACACGGTGCTGCTGCACGGCGAGGCCGACGACGTGGTGCCGCTGGCCGCGCTGCTGGACTGGGCGCGCCCGCACTCGCAGCCGGTCACGGTGATTCCCGGGGCCGGCCATTTCTTCCACGGGCAGCTGCCGCTGCTCAAGAACCTGATCGTCGGTGCCTGGCACCGCTGAAAGATCCTCCTTCCCGATGCGTTCCCTGTTCGCCTTCCTGCTGGCCGCCTTCGTGGCCACGTCCGCTTCCGCCCAGCTGCCGCAACCGCCGGAGATCGCGGCGCGCCAGTACATCCTGCTCGACCTGGCCAGCGGCCAGGTGCTCGCCGAACGCGAGGCCGACGCGCCCGCCGACCCGGCGTCGCTGACCAAGCTGATGACGGCCTACCTCGTGTTCAACGCCCTGCGCGACAAGAAGCTCACGCTCGAGCAGACGCTGCCGGTGAGCAAGCGCGCCTGGGAAGAGCGCAAGGGCGGCGGCTCGCTGATGTTCATCGACACGACGATGAGCCCGAAGGTCGACGAGCTGCTGCGCGGCATGATCGTGCAGAGCGGCAACGACGCCTCGGTGGCGCTCGCCGAGGGCGTGGCCGGCAGCGTCGAGACCTTCGTCGAGCAGATGAACCGCCAGGCCGCGGCCTGGGGCCTGAAGAACACCAAGTTCCGCAACGTGACCGGCCTCACCGAGCCCGGCCACCAGAGCACGGCGCGCGACGTCGCGGTGATCGCCGCGAAGATCATCCAGGAGCACCCGGGCTTCTATCCGCTGTACTCGCTGCGCCAGTACACGTACAACAACATCAAGCAGGACAACCGCAACCTGCTGCTCGGCCGCGACCCCAGTGTCGACGGCATGAAGACCGGCTACACCGACGCGGCCGGCTACTGCCTGGTGGCGAGCGCCGCGCGCGAGCTGCCCAACGGCAAGCGGCGGCTCGTCAGCGTGGTGCTGGGCACCGCGTCGCGCGAGGCGCGCGCCTCCGAAAGCCAGAAGCTGCTGAACTGGGGCTGGTCGGCCTGGGACGCGATCCGCCTCTTCGAGGCCGGCAAGGCGGTGACGACGGTGCCGGTGTGGAAGGGCGCCAAGGCGGAGGCGAAGCTGGGTGCCGCCGGTGCCGTCTTCGTCACCGTGCCCAAGGGCGAAGGCGAGAAGCTGAAGACCGTCATCGAGCGCACCGACCCGCTGGTCGCGCCGCTCACGCAGGGCCAGCGCGTCGGCACGCTGAAGGTGACCACGGCCACCGGCGCCAAGGTGGCCGACGTGCCGCTGGTCGTGCAGGAACCGGTCGAGCTGGCGGGCCTGTTCGGCCGCGCCTGGGACGCGATCCGGCTCTGGATCAAGTAACCTTTCCCTTCCCGCCGCGAAGGACCCGCCCATGGCCCCCACCCTGCCCGACACGCCCTGCTACCTGAACGGCGAGTACCTGCCCGTCTCCGAGGCCAAGGTGTCGGCGCTGGACCGCGGCTTCATCTTCGGCGACGGCATCTACGACGTCGCGCCGGTGTATGGCGGGCGCCTGTTCCGCTTCGACGAGCACATGGCGCGGCTGGACCGCGGGCTGGCGAAGATCCGCATCCCGAACCCGCACACGCGCGAGCAGTGGCTGGAGCGCTGCCGCAGGCTGGTGGCCACGCTGATGGCCCAGAAGGGCACGCCCGACCAGGTGGTCTACATCCAGGTCACGCGCGGCCCGGCGCCGCGCGACCACGTGATGCCGGAGAGCATCGTGCCCACCGTCTTCATGATGACCAACCCGATGAAGCCGCCGACGGCCGAGCAGCGCCACCACGGCGTGGCCTGCGTCACCGCGCGCGACTTCCGCTGGGAGCGCGGCGACATCAAGAGCACGAGCCTGCTGGGCAACGTGCTGGCGCGCCAGGTCTCGGCCGACCACGGCGCGCTCGAGACCATCATGTTCCGCGACGGCTTCCTCACCGAAGCCTCGGGCAGCAACGTCTGGGTGGTGCACGAAGGCGCGCTGCTCGGGCCGCCGAAGAGCGAGCACGTGCTCGAGGGCATCCGCGTCGACCTGCTGCGCGAGCTGTGCGAGGACTGCGGCATCGCCTACAACCTGCGCCCGATCCCCGAAGCCGACGTGCGCTCTGCCGACGAGGTGCTGATCACGTCGGCGACGAAGGAAGTGCTGCCGGTGACCAAGATCGACGGCGAAGCGGTCGGCCACGGCGCGCTGCGCGGCAAGCCCGGGCCGGTGTACGGCCGCCTCTACGAGGCCTACCAGCGCGCCAAGCAGACGATGTCGATCTGAGGCGCGGCGCACCATGGCCGACATCCCGCCCGAGCAGAGCCTGATCGAGTACCCGAGCGCCTTCCCGATCAAGGTGATGGGTGCGGCGGTCGAAGGCTTCGAAGCCGCCGTCGTCGCGGTGGCGCGGCAGTTCGACCCCGGCTTCGACGCCGCCACCGTCGAGCGCCGGCCCAGCAAGGCCGGCAACTACCTCGGCCTCACGATCACCGTGACGGCAACCAGCCGCGAGCAGCTCGACGAGCTCTACCGCACGCTGTCGACGCACCCGATGGTGAAGGTCGTCCTCTAGGACGCGGGCGCCAGCCGGGCGTCGAGTTCCTTCACCTTGCCCGGCGCCGCCAGGTCGCCGTTCTGCGCCGCGATGGCGTACCAGTAGCGCGCCAGGCGAAGGTCGCGCGCGACCCCGTCGCCCTGCTCGTACATCGACGCCAGCAGGTACTGCGCGCCGACGTCGTCGGCCGCCGCGGCTTCGCGGAACCAGCGCGCCGCGTCGGCCGGCGACTTCGCGACGCCGCGGCCGAGGTAGTACGCGGTGCCCATCGCCACCTTCGCGTCGACGCTGCCCGACACGGCCGCCACCTCGTACCAGCGCAGCGCCAGCGGCAGGTCGCGCGCGCCGAGGTCGCCGTTCTCCAGCGCCTGCGCGAGCAGGAACTGCGCGGTGACGAAGCCGCCCTCGGCGGCGCGCTGCAGCCAGCGCCGCGCCGTCGCCGCGCTGGCGTCGGGCAGTTCGCCGCGCAGGTGCATCACCGCCAGGTTGAACTGCGCCGCCGGCACGCCGCGCTCGGCCAGCGCCTCGAAGGCGCTGCGCGCGGGCACGACGCGGCCGGCTTCGTAGTCGATGACGGCGCGGTCGAGCGTGGCCTGGTCGGCTTCGGCGAGCGGCGGCGCGGCCGCTGCGGCCAGGCCGGCGGCGAGCAGCAGGGCGGCGACAAGGCGGGGCAGCGTGCGCATGGCGGGCACGATAGCCCAGCGTGGCGGCGCGTGCCGGGCCGGGTCCGTAAACTCGCCTTCCATGCGCGTGATCTCCCTGGGCCGGCAACCGCACGCCGAGACCGAAGCCGCGATGCGCGCCTTCACGGCGGCGCGCAGCGCGGACACCGAAGACGAGCTCTGGCTCGTCGAGCACGACCCCGTCTACACGCAGGGCGTGGCGGGGCGCGACGAGCACGTGCTCGATGCCGGCGGCATTGCCGTCGTGCGCACCAACCGCGGCGGCCAGGTCACGTACCACGGGCCGGGCCAGGTGGTGGCCTACCCGCTGGTCGACCTGAAGCGGCTGGGCATCTACGTCAAGGAGTACGTCTTCCGCATCGAGCAGGCGGTGCTCGACGTGCTGGCGCTGCACGGCGTGACCGGCCACCGCGTGCGCGGTGCGCCCGGCATCTACGTGCGCCTGGACGACCCCTTCGGCCACGCCGCGCTGCCGAAGGAACTGGCGGGCTTCGAGGGCCTGGGCAAGATCGCCGCGCTGGGCATCAAGGTCAGCAACCACTGCACGTACCACGGCGTGGCGCTGAACGTGGCGATGGACCTCGCGCCCTTCACGCGCATCGACCCCTGCGGCTACGCCGGGCTGAAGACGGTGGACCTGCATTCGCTGGGCGTGGCCGCCGGCTGGCCCGACGTGGCCGGGCAGCTGGCGGCCGCGCTGCAGCGCAAGCTGTCGGCCTAACGCAGCGGCACCGGCTCGTCGGTCTCGCTCGTCGGCGGCATCGCGCCTTCGACGCCGAGCGGCTCGCGCGTGTCGCTCTCGGGCTGGCGGTCCATCCACGCCACGAAGGCGGCGGGCGATGCGGTGGCCTCGGCCGGCACCTCGTTGGCCGCCGGCGGCTCGGCGTTCGGCTGGCCGGGGTTGTCGCCGCAGGCGGCAAGCAGCGCCCCGGCGGCGAGCAGGAAGGGAAGTCGCTTCATGCTCCGCTCCTTCACTTGGCGCCGGGGATCGGCGTGTTCAGGTACGGGAAGGCCGGCAGCAGCGGCACCACCGCCTGGTCGACGGCGTCGTGCAGCTTGAAGGCGGTCTCCTTCAGCGGCACCGCGGCGGGGTTGCAGGCGGCGCCGAAGCCGAGCGCGTCGGTCGTGCCGTTGGCCATGCACAGGCCGCCCATCACGGCGACGAGCGCGATGTCGACGACGTCGTCCTTCGGCCGCCGGCCGTTCGGGAAGCCGGCGTTGTCGTTGCCGCCGGCGAGGATGTTGCCGACGATGCCCAGCCGGTTCTGCTGCTCGAAGGGCACCGGCTCGATGGCCGTGTTCAGGCGCAGCATCTCCGAGGCGACCACGTTCTTCGGCCGGTTCACGCCCTGGATGCCGGTGAGGAAGGTGGTCACGAGGTCGGTGCGCGGCAGGTTCGACGGCGCCAGCGCGCCCGGCGCCTGGCCGTAGGCCAGCTCGATCAGCGCCGGCAGCGTCGGGTTCGTCACGTAGGTGGCGAACTGGCCGTCGGCGGCGGGCTTGCTGGCATTGAAGCGGTCCTTGTCCTTCAGGCCGATGACCACCTCGTTGACGAGCGGCATGCCCAGGCGCGAGACCTGCACCCACGGGCCGCCCACCTTCTCGGCCGTCTGGTGGCCGGCGGTGGGCGTGCCGTCGAGCAGGCGCGCCTGGCGCAGGCTGGCGGTGGTCCAGGCGCCGATGACGGGGTCGTCGCCGGTGGCCAGGCAGCTCTTGTGCACCTCCAGCGCCAGCGTGGTGACGTTCTTGTCGCCGATGGTGTTGGGCGCGGCGCCGATCAGCGCCGGGTTCGTGATCACGTCCAGCGGCGCGTTGACGAGGTCGAAGATGGTGCCCAGGTTCACCGCGAACGGATCCTGGCGCTGGCCGACGAACAGCTTCGCCGGCATGCTGCAGCCCGGCACGTTGACGCTGTAGGTGTGCTTTGCGGCGTAGCCCGCGTAGTCGGGGATCGTCTTCGTGCCGATGTGGTCGACCGGCTTGTCGAAGGTGGTGGCGCCGCCGCTGGCGTTGCTGACGAGCGCGGCGCCGGCGCTGCGGCGGCCGTTGCGCACCACGCTCACGGTGTAGCTCTCGCCCAGGTTGAGCGCCGCGTCCTTCGCGTTGGCCACGGCGCCGGCCTGGATCAGCGGGATCGCGACCTGCTGGTTGCCGATCGGCAGCGCCACGTTGGCGAGCTTGTTCCTGAAGCGAAACTGGAAGGTGATGTCCTCCTTCGCGTCGCCGTTGTGGTCGACGTGGATTTCGTAGAGCGCGTTCGGGTCCATCGAGAAGTAGTTCGGGCCGCCGTACGCGTCCTGCAGCGGCTGGTAGTTCGCGATCAGCGTCACGTAGCCGTCGCGGCCCGGCTCGTAGCTGCGGAACATGTAGAAGTCGGTCGCGTCGACCTTGGGCACGGTGGCGATGAAGGGCGCCTCGCGGTGGCTGGAGGCGGTGGCCAGGCCGCAGGCGGCCAGCAGGGCGGCGCCGAGCAGCGGCGCGGCGCGGAACGGGGTGAATCGCATGGTGGGGGTCTCCTGGGTGGGCGGCGCAATCGCCGGCCCCACCCGATACGCGGGCACCCGCCGATCGGATGCGACCCGGTACCATCCGGGTTCTCCCGAAGGCCCGACCCATGACCGACCCCACCCCGCCCGCCTACGACCCCACCGCGAAGCAGAAGTCGCAGGCCAAGACCTCGCGCATCCCCATCAAGGTGGTGCCGGCCGAGGTGCTGAAGAAGCCGGAGTGGATCCGCGTGAAGGCCGGCTCGCCGTCGACGCGCTTCTACGAGATCAAGAACATCCTGCGCGAGCAGAAGCTGCACACCGTTTGCGAGGAAGCCTCGTGCCCGAACATCGGCGAGTGCTTCGGCAAGGGCACGGCCACGTTCATGATCATGGGCGACAAGTGCACGCGGCGCTGCCCGTTCTGCGACGTCGGCCACGGCCGCCCGGACCCGCTGGACGCCGACGAGCCGGTCAAGCTGGCGCAGACCATCGCGGCGCTCAAGCTGAGCTACGTGGTCATCACCAGCGTCGACCGCGACGACCTGCGCGACGGCGGCGCAGCGCACTTCGTCGAATGCATCCGCAAGACCCGCGAGCTGTCGCCGGCGACGAAGATCGAGGTCCTGACGCCCGACTTCCGCGGCCGCCTGGACCGCGCGCTGGACATCCTGAAGGCGGCGCCGCCCGACGTGATGAACCACAACCTCGAGACCATCCCGCGCCTGTACAAGGAAGCGCGGCCGGGCTCGGACTACCAGTTCAGCCTGAACCTGCTGAAGCGCTTCAAGGAAGCGGTGCCGGGCGTGCCGACCAAGAGCGGCCTGATGGTCGGCCTGGGCGAGACCGACGACGAGATCCTCGAGGTCATGCGCGACATGCGCGCGCACGGCATCGAGATGCTGACCATCGGCCAGTACCTCGCGCCCAGCGGCCACCACCTGCCGGTGCGCCGCTACGTGCACCCCGACGTCTTCAAGATGTTCGAGGCGAAGGCGGCCGAGATGGGCTTCACGCACGCCGCCGTCGGCGCGATGGTGCGCAGCAGCTACCACGCCGACCAGCAGGCGCATGCCGCCGGCGTGGCCGGCGCGGTGGCCTGAGGTTCAGGCTTCGGCCAGCAGCTTCTCGATGCTGGCGTGCAGCACGCCGAAGTTCGGCTCGCCGAGCCAGCTGGCGGCGATCGCGCCCTGCTTGTCGATGAGGAACGTGGTCGGCGTGGCCTTCACGGGGCCGTAGCGCCGGGCGATCTCGCCGGTGTTGTCGATGACGACACCGAAGGGCAGGCGGCGCGACTCGGCGTACATCGACACGCTGGCCGGCGGGTCGTGCTGCATCGCCACCGCCAGCGTCTCGAAGCCGCGGGCGCGGAACTTCTCGTGCGTGGCGACGATGCGCGGCATCTCGGCCACGCAGACGGCGCAGGTCGTGGCCCAGAAGTTCACCAGCAGCACCTTGCCGCGCAGGGCCTCGGTGCGGCCGGTGCTGCCGTCGAGCAGCGTGTAGCCGAAGTCCGGCGCCTTCTCGCGCGTGCCGCAGCCGCCCAGCCAGGGCAGCGCCACAATCGCCGCCAGGGCGCTGCGGCGGGCAATGTCGCGGGGCGGTGAATCGAAGGAGTCGGACATGAAGCGGCGAGAGTTTACGGTCGGTGCCGGTTGCGCCATCGGCCTGGGGTTGAATGCGCTGCCCGCCTGGGCGCTGAGCGAGACCGACGCCGCCAGCGGCATCCGCGTGGCGCTGGAGCGCGGCGCGGTGGCGGCGGTGAACCTGCTGGGCCGCACCGACGGCTTTCTCGGCAACCCGAGGGTGCGCATCCCGCTGCCCGAGGGCATGGAGGAAGCCGCCAAGTGGCTCAAGCGCCTGGGCCAGCAGAAGAAAGTCGACGAACTGGTGACGGCGATGAACCGCGCCGCCGAGGCCGCGGTGCCGGAAGCGCGCACGCTGCTCGTGAGCGCCGCGAAGGCGATCTCGGTCGACGACGCTCTGAAGATCGTGAAGGGCGGCGACACCTCCGTCACCGACTACTTCGTCGGCAAGACGCGCGACCCGCTCGGCGAGAAGTTCCTGCCCATCGTGACGCGCGCGACCGAGAAGGTGAAGCTCGCGGATCGCTACAACGCGGTGGCCGGTCGCGCCGCCGGCCTGGGGCTCGTGAAGGCCGAGGACGCGAACCTGCAGCAGTACGTGACCGGCAAGGCGCTGAACGGCCTGTTCCTGATGATCGGCGAGGAAGAGAAGAAGATCCGCGCCGACCCGGTGAAGACCGGCAGCGCGATCCTGCGCAAGGTGTTCGGGCTGTAGCGCTGCGCGCGCAGCGCCGTCAGGAGCAGCGCGCGAGCTCGAACACCAGCGCCGACGGCAGCGATTCGGCGATCGCGGCGCGCGCCACGCACACCGCCTCGCGGGTGCCGTTGCGTCGCACCTCGAAGCCCTTGCCGTCCTCGGTGATCTGAACGAAGGCGAGCGTCGGCAGTTCGGTCAGCAGTTCGGCGCGCAGGCGCTCGAAGGCTTCGCCGGCCAGCGCCGATTCGATCACCATCGCGTGCGGCATGCCACCGCGGCAGAACACGCGCGCCTCCTCGATCGAGGTGACGAAGTCGATCATGGTGCCGTGCGCTCGCAGGGCCTCGCGCACCAGCTTGCGCACCTCGCGCCGCGCCGCGACGACGAGCAGGTGGCTGCCGGCCAACGGCCGCGTGTTGCCGACCGGCGCGCCGCCCGGGCCCAGGTCCAGCTGCGGCAGCGCCGCCGGCGCGTCGGCCAGCGTGCGCGGGAATTCGAGGGCCGCGGCCACGCGCCAGCCGTCGTCCTGCTGCGTGCAGCGCAGGCCCAGCGCGTCGGCGGTCAGGCGCAGCAGGCGCCAGGCCATCGTGTCCAGCGCCGGTGCCGCGGCGCCGGCGCCGTAGCCGGAGTCGTCTTCGGCGCGGAAGTCGAAGCGGCACTCCAGCCGTGCATGCGCCGGCCAGGCGCCGTGGCCGAGCTCGATGTCGATGGGGCCGCGCGCGTGCTCGAAGGCCCAGTCCAGCAGCGCCTGCAGCAGCGCGTAGGTGAGGGTGGCGTCGCCGATCACGCCGGCGGCGCGCAGGCGCGGGCGCACGACGATCTCGCGCGCCTCGATCTCGCGGCCGCGCTGCAGCAGCGCTTCGCGCAGCATCGCGGTCAGGTCCAGCGGCTCGCTGGCCTGCGTGACGCGGCCCGACGCAAAGCGGCTCGCCTGTTGCGCCATCATGCCGACGCGGCGCGCCAGTTCGAGGTCGTCGCGCAGCGCGCGCAGGCCGGCGCGGCTGATGCGGCCGGTGGTCGCCAGCCCGTTCAGCCGCTCCAGCGCCTTCGACATCGCAACCGCGACCTCGCTGCCGACCTGGGCGACGAGGTCGGTCGGGACGGTGGATTCGGTCGCGGCCGCGAGCGCGCGGCGGGCGGCAGTGTCGGTCGGGGGCATGTACAGCAGGTTCTGGCGCGTGAGCGCGCACATACGGGCTGCGCATTCTGCGGCGAGCGACCCCGGCTGGATACCACCGGTTACAGGGGGTGCGGCCGGGTGGCCGCATCGATTCAGACGATTCCGCGTTCGCGCAGGCCCCGCAGAGCGGCGGCGTCGACGCCCACTTCGGCCAGCACCTCGGCCGTGTGCTCGCCCAGCAGCGGCGGTGCGCGGCGCACGCTCACCGGCGTGCCCGAAAGCTTCATCGGGCTGGACACCAGTTCCAGCGCGCCGGCCAGCGGGTGCTCGACGGTGCTGGTCATCGCGCGTTCGCGCACCTGCGGGTCGGCGAACACGTCGTCGAGGTCGTTGATCGGGCCGCAGGGCACCTTGGCGGCCTCCAGCGCGGCCAGCCAGTCGGCGCGGGCGCGGCGCTTCAGCACCGGCGCCAGCAGCGGCACCAGGGTTTCACGGTGGCGCACGCGATCGGCGTTCTTCGCGAAGCGCGCGTCGGCGGCCAGCTCCGGGCAGCCGGCGACGGCGCAGAAGCGCTCGAACTGGCCGTCGTTGCCCACCGCCAGGATCAGGTGGCCGTCGGCGACCTCGAACACCTGGTACGGCACGATGTTCTGGTGCGCGTTGCCGGCGCGCCCGGGCGCCTTGCGCGTGACGAGGTAGTTGGCGCCCAGGTTGGCGAGCATCGCCACCTGCGTGTCGAGCAGCGCCATGTCGACGACCTGGCCAACGCCCGTGGCATCGCGGTGGCGCAGCGCGGCCAGGATCGCCACCGTGGCGTACATGCCCGTGAAGAGGTCGGCCACCGCCACGCCCACCTTCTGCGGGCCGCCGCCGGCGCGGTCGTCGCGTTCGCCGGTCACGCTCATCAGGCCGCCCAGGCCCTGGATGGCGTAGTCGTAGCCGGCGCGGTCGCGGTAGGGGCCGGTCTGGCCGAAGCCGGTGATCGAGCAGTACACCAGGCGCGGCCGCGTCGCCCGCAGCGTGGCGGCGTCGAGGCCGTAGCGCGCCATGTCGCCGACCTTGAAGTTCTCGATCACGACGTCGGCCGTGTCGGCGAGCCGGCGCACGAGGTCCTGGCCTTCGGGCGTGGCGATGTCGATCGTGACCGAGCGCTTGTTGCGGTTGGTGCCCAGGTAGTAGGCGGCCTCGGCGGTGTCGTGGCCGGCGCGGTCCTTCAGGAAGGGCGGGCCCCAGCCGCGGGTGTCGTCGCCGCTGCCGGGGCGTTCGACCTTGATGACATCGGCGCCAAGGTCGGCCAGCGTCTGCGTGCACCATGGGCCGGCGAGCACGCGGGAGAGATCGAGCACGCGCACGCCATCCAGTGCGCCGGGGGTCGGGTGGTTCATGCCGGCATTGTGGCGGCGGCGCGCTCCGATAATCGGCGCATGCTGATGGCCCGCCTGTCGTTCGTCCCCCTCGCCGTCGCGGCGCTCGCGGCCTGCGCTCCGGCGCTCGACTGGCGCGAGGTGCGCCTCGAGGGCAGCGGCCTGCAGGCGATGCTGCCGTGCCGGCCGAACACGCAGGCGCGCACGGTGTCGCTGGCCGGCCGCAGCGTGAAGCTGACGCTGGCTGCGTGCAGCGCCGGCGACCAGACCTGGGCGATCGCCTACGCCGACGTCGGCGACCCGGCGACGGTGGCCACCGCGCTCGACGAACTGCGGCAGTCGGCGGCGCGCAACCTCGGCGCCGAGCCGCCGGCGCTGTCGCCGCTGGCGGTGCCCGGCGCGACACCGAACGCCGGCAGCGGGCGCATCGCGTTCGACGGCCGCCTGCCCGACGGCAGCGCGGTGCGCGAGCAGGCGGCGGTGTTCGCGCGCGGCACGCTCGTCTTCCAGGCCACCGCGGTGGGCGCGAAGCTCGGCGCCGACGCGGTCGACACCTTCTTCGGCAGCCTGCGTTTCCCGTCGTGAGCGCCGGCACGATGCTGGCGCCGCAGGCGGTGCGGATCTTCCTCGCCTTCGCGTTCACCTACTTCTTCTCGGCCCTGCTGCGCGCGGTGACCGCGACGCTTGCGCCGGCCTTCAGCAGCGAACTGGGCTTGCGCGCGGCCGACCTCGGCCTGCTCGCCGGCGCCTACTTCCTGGGCTTCGCCGCGATGCAGCTGCCGCTGGGCCGCGCGCTCGACCGTTTCGGGCCGCGCCGCGTGCTCGTCGCGCTGCTGGCGCTGGCGGTGCTGGGCTGCGCCGGCTTCGCGCTCGCGCGCGGGCTGCCGGCGCTGATCGCGGCGCGCACGCTGATCGGCGTCGGCGTCGCCGCCGCGCTCATGGCGCCGCTGACCTGCTTCCGCCACCACTACACGGCGGCGGCGCAGTTGCGCGCCAACTCCTGGATGCTGATGACGGGCTCGCTCGGCATGCTGGCGTCGACGCTGCCGGTGCAGCTGCTGCTGCCGTCCATCGGCTGGCGCGGCCTGTTCTGGGCCGTGGCGGTGGCGCTGGCGCTGTCGATGGCGCTGTTGATGGCGCTGGTGCCGCGCGACGCGCCGGTGGCGCGCGCCGAGGCCGCGTCCGACGGCGGCTACCGCGAGATCGTCGCCCACCCGCTGTTCCGCCGCATGGCGCCGCTCGGCTTCTTCCTCTACGGCGGCATGATCGCCGTGCAGGCGCTGTGGGCCGGGCCGTGGCTGACGCGCGTCGCCGGCTGGACGCCGGCGGCGGCGGCCGAGGGCCTGTTCCTCGTCAACCTGTCGATGCTGTTCACCTTCATGGCCTGGGGTGCCGTGATGCCCCGGCTGGCGCGGCGCGGCCTGGGCGCGGTGCCCATCATGACCTGGGGCGTGCCGCTGAGCCTGGCGCTGCTGGCGCTGAACATCGGCCTCGGCGGCGGCGCCGGCGCGGTGCACTGGGCACTGTGGTGCGTGAGCACGACCGTGGTGTCGCTCAGCCAGCCGGCCGTGGGCCAGGCGTTTCCGGCGGCGCTGGCGGGGCGCGCGCTGTCGGCCTTCAACCTCGTCATCTTCGGCGGCGTGTTCTGCCTGCAGTGGGGCATCGGCCTGGCGATCGATGCGCTCGGCCGTGCGGGCTGGGGCGAGAGCGACGCCTTCCGCATCGCCTTCGGCGCCTTCTGGACCGCCTGTGCCGTCTCTTACCTGGCGTTCGTGCTGAGCGGTCGGCGCGGCGGCGACGTTCGTGCCGATAATGGCCGCTGAATCGCCGCCGCCATGACACCCCTCTTCGTCATCGTCGCCCACGCCCCGCTGGCCTCCGCGCTGAAGGGCGTGGCCGCGCACACGTATGCCGAATGCAGCGGCGACATGGTCGCTATCGACGTGCCGCCGCAGGCTGACCCGGCCGAGGTTGAAAGCCGGCTGCGCGACACCATCGGCACGCGCGAGGCGCTGATCCTGGTCGACGTCTTCGGCGCCACGCCCTGCAACGCCGCCGCGCGCGTGGCCGACGGCGTGCGCGTGCGCGTCGTGGCCGGCGTCAGCGTGCCGATGCTCTGGCGCACGCTCTGCTACCGCGACGGCGGCCTCGACGACCTTGTCCAGCTGGCCATTGCCGGCGCGGTGAAGGGCGCGATCCACGTGCCGCCCGAACGCCCGATCCAGAACCAGTCGACCCCGTTGACCCGGCATGATCAAGACGGCCATCACCATCAGCAATAAGCTCGGCCTCCACGCCCGCGCATCGGCCAAGCTGACCAAGCTTGCGGGCAGCTTCAAGAGCGACGTCCATCTCAGCCGCAACAGCCGGCGCGTGAACGCCAAGAGCATCATGGGCGTCATGATGCTGGCGGCGGGGCTGGGCAGCGAGATCGAGATCGAGACCGCCGGCGAAGACGAGCAGGCCGCGATGGACGCGCTGCGCGCGCTGATCGACGGCAAGTTCGGCGAAGGCGAATAGCGCAGCGGCAACCGGGGCACCGACGATGAGCATCCAGGTCTTCGGTCTGCCGGTCTCCCGCGGGGTGGCGATCGGCCGCGCCGTGCTGGTGGCGTCGAGCCGCGTCGACGTGGCCCACTACTTCGTCGCGGCCGAGCGCGTCGACCACGAGATCGACCGCCTGCGCCAGGCGCGGGACGCCGTCGCCGCCGAACTCACGACGCTGCAGCGCGACCTGCCCGCCGAGGCGCCGGCCGAGCTGTCGGCGCTGCTCGACGTGCACCTGATGCTGCTGCACGACGAGGCCCTCACCGGCGCCACGAAGACCTGGATCCGCGAGCGCCACTACAACGCCGAGTGGGCGCTGTCGGCGCAGCTGGAGGTGATGGCGCGCCAGTTCGACGAAATGGAGGACGACTACCTCCGCGAACGCAAGGCCGACATCGAGCAGGTCGTCGAGCGCTTGTTGCGCCTGCTGGCCACCGACGACCCCGCCGCTGGCATCGCCGGCATGGCCGGCGCGCGCGACTTTGCCGGCGAGGACCCGCTTGTGCTGGTGGCCAACGACGTCGCCCCGGCCGACATGATCCAGTTCAAGCGCAGCGTTTTCACCGGATTCGTCACTGACGTCGGTGGGCGCAATTCGCACACGGCGATCGTGGCGCGCAGTATGGACATCCCGGCGGTGGTCGGCGCGCGCGAGGCGAGCCGCCTGATCCGCCAGGACGACTGGCTGGTGATCGACGGCGACGCCGGTGTCGTCATCGTCAATCCGTCGCGCATCGTGCTCGAGGAGTACCGCTTCCGGCAACGCCAGAGCGAACTGGAGCGCGCGCGCCTCGACCGGCTGCGCCACACGCCTGCCGTCACGCTGGACGGCGAGGCAGTCGAGCTGCTCGCCAACATCGAATTGCCGGGCGACGCGCCCGCCGCGGTGGCCGCAGGGGCGGTCGGCGTGGGCCTCTTCCGCAGCGAGTTCCTCTTCATGAACCGCGACGGCGAACTGCCCGACGAGGAGGAGCAGTTCGAGGCCTACCGCGCCGCAGTCCTCGCGATGCAGGGGCTGCCGGTGACGATCCGCACGGTCGACGTCGGCGCCGACAAGCCGCTGGATCGAATGAGCCCGCAGGAGCTTCGGCACGAGCACGCGCTGAACCCGGCACTCGGGCTTCGTGCCATCCGCTGGAGCCTGTCCGAGCCCGGCATGTTCCGGCAGCAGCTGCGCGCCATCCTGCGCGCCAGTGCCTTCGGCAAGGTCCGCATCCTGCTGCCCATGGTGGCGCACCTGAGCGAGATCCGGCAGACGCTGGATGCGCTGGCGCGCGCCCGCCAGCAGCTCGACGACGCTGGGCGAGCCTATGGGCGCGTCGAAGTGGGCGCAATGATCGAGATACCGGCGGCGGCGTTGATGATCGACCGTTTCCTCGAGCACTTCGACTTCGTCTCGCTCGGTACCAACGACTTGATCCAGTACACGCTCGCGATCGACCGTGCCGACGAGTCGGTGTCGCACCTCTACGACCCCTGGCACCCGGCGGTGCTGCAACTCGTGGCCCACACCATCGCCCGTGCGCGCGCGCACGGCCGCGGCGTCAGCGTCTGCGGCGAGATGGCCGGCGACCCTGCGTTTACCGAGCTGCTGCTCGCGTTGGGTTTGCGAAGCTTCTCGATGCACCCGGCACGCATCGCGTCGATCAAGCAGCGCGTACTGCGTGCGGACACGCGCCGCCTGGCCGACCATGCGGCTGCCGTTCTGGCCGCGGACGACGCCGCACTCGCTGCGCGCCGCCTGCTGTCGGCGCCGACCCACTGAAGATTTTTTGCCGAGCCCTTGCACGCGCCGCAAAAGCGGTGCTATAGTCACAGGCTCCGCTGATCGCTGAGTTCGGCGGCGGCAAGAAAGCGAAAGCGATCTGGCCGCCACAGCAAAGCAAACAACGGAAAGACCGAGTAGTTGACAGTGGTTTTAAAAACATGTCAGAATCGCGGTCTTCGCTGATAACAAGTCAGCGGTGCTGAAAAGCAAAGCTCTTTAACAACATACAGCCGATAAGCGTGGGCGTTTGAAGGCGAGTGCCAGGAATCGCAAGATTCCAGGTCTCATGACCTTAAACGCTCATAGAAGTGAAGTTCACTTCAATTCTTTGAGTAATTTATCAAGATCGAACTGAAGAGTTTGATCCTGGCTCAGATTGAACGCTGGCGGCATGCCTTACACATGCAAGTCGAACGGTAACGCGGGGCAACCTGGCGACGAGTGGCGAACGGGTGAGTAATGCATCGGAACGTGCCCAGTAGTGGGGGAT
>CAUJHQ010000124.1 GCA_963204815.1 Pseudomonadota bacterium
CCGCGAGGACCTGTTCTTCCGTCTCTCGGTGTTCCAGATCACGATGCCGCCGCTGCGCGAGCGCCGCGCCGACATCCCGGCGCTGCTGCGCCACGTCATCGCGCAGCGCGTGCTGCCCTCGGGTTCGCACGAGACGCTGGCCCTCGACCCCGAGGCCGAGGACCTGCTCGTCGCCTTCGACTGGCCGGGCAATGTGCGCCAGCTCGAGAACGTGCTGCACCGCGCCGCGATCCTGGCCGACGGCGGCCTGATCCGCGTCGCCGACCTGCCGCCGGAGGTGGCCCGCGTCGCCGCCGGCACGCCACCGCCGGCGGGTGACGCCGGTGCCGCCGGCGGTGGCGAAGGCAGCCTGCGCGAACGCGTGCGGCGCTTCGAGATCTCGCTCATCCGCCGCGCCATCGACGACGCCGGCGGCGACCGCCGGCTCGCCGCGCAGCGGCTGGGCATCGGCCTGTCCAGCCTGTACCGCAAGCTCGAGGAGTCCTCGCCCGACGCGTAGGCTGCGGCCGCGCCTGCGTGGCATGGAATTCGCTGTTCACGGGGTCCGATGAGGTCCTCGTGGAGGTGGCAGATTGTGCGTTTGGCGACCGACCGCCGTGTTGTGGCTGGCGCTGGCCCTGCTGCCCTGCGCGGCCGCCCCGGAAGACGACTTCCAGCGCGGCCGGCTCTCCTACCAGCGGGGTGACGTGGTCGGCGCCATGTCCGCCCTGAGGCCGGCCGCGGAGGCCGGGCACGCGCCGTCGATGTCGCTGCTGGCCTTCATCCTCGACCGTGCCGGCTTCGACGCCGACGCGCTGCGCTGGTACCGCGCCGCCGCCGAGAAGGACGACGTCGAGGGCCATGCCGGCCTCGCCAACTTCCATCTCACCGGCCGCGCCGTTGCCAAAGATGAGAAGGCGGCCTTCCGCCATTTCTCGAAAGCGGCAGACCTGGGCCATGCGGTGTCGATCGAGGTCGTGGCCAACGCCCACCTCGGCGGTGCGCTCGCACCGGCGGCGCCGGCCGACGACGCCGCAGCGCTCGCCGCGCTGGAACGCGCCGCGCTGCGCAACCACCTGCCGTCGATCGACGCCCTGGCCGAGGCCTACCGCAGCGGCGGCCGTGGCGCGCGCGTCGACGCGGCGCAGGCCGAGGTCTGGCGCACCCGTGCCGCCGAACTGCGGCGCCTGCGCGCGGTGCCGGCACCCACGCCGAGGGCCGCACGGTGAAGCCCGCCGCGGCGATTGCCGGCCTGTTGCTCGCCGTGCCGGCGGCGCACGCCGCCGATGTGTCGCGCGGCGCCGACCTCTACGGCCGCCACTGCGTGGCCTGCCACGGCGCCGGCGGCCGCCCGGTGCTGGCCGGCACGCCCGACCTGTCGCGCCCGACCGCCCTGCTCAAGCCCGACCTCACGCTGCTGGCCGCCGTGCGCGACGGCCGCGGCGCGATGCCGGCCTACCAGGGCCAGCTGCGCGACCGCGACATCCTCGACATCGTCGGCTACCTGAGAACGCTGAGATGAGAACCCTCCGATGAGAACCCCGCGATGAAGCCCCTGATTCCCGTGCTCGCCGCCCTCGCGCTGGGCACTGCCGCCGCGCAGGCCCAGCGGGTGAAGGACGTCTACGAGGTCGGCCCCACGGTCTACGTGCGCGCGCTCACCGTCGAGCCCGCGAAGGGCTCGCTGTGGGTCGGCACCTCGGCCGGCGTGCACGAGGTCGAGCTTGCCAGCGGCAAGCTGCGCAACACCTTCACGCGCAAGGAAGGGCTCGCCAACGAGTACGTGTTCGCGGTCGGCCTCGACCGCGACGGCTACAAGTGGTTCGGCACCAACGCCGGCGGCGTCTCGCGCTACAAGGACGGCAACTGGAAGACCTTCTTCCCGATGCATGGCCTGGCCGACTACTGGATCTATTCGTTCGGCCAGCAGAAGAACGGCGACTTCTGGATCGGCACCTGGGCCGGCGTCAACAAGGTCGACGCGAAGACCGGCAAGTTCAGCACCTACGTGAAGGAGCTGATCAACGAATGGGTCTACGGCATCGCCGTCGACGCGCAGGACCGCGTCTGGTTCGGCACCGAAGGCGGCGTCTCGATGTACGACGGCCGCAAGTGGGTGTCGTGGACGCACAAGGACGGCCTCGGCGCGGCGAACGAAGACAACCTGCCCTTCAGCACCAACACCGGCCTGGGCACGCGCTCGCGCCACGACCTGTCGGTCGGCACCGAAGGGCAGGCCACCTACAACCCGAACTACACGTTCGCCATGCTGGCGGCCGCCGACGGCAGCATCTGGGCCGGCACCTGGGGCGGTGGCGCCGCGCGCTGGGACGGCAAGGCCTGGAAGAACTACACCGTGAAGGACGGCCTGGCCGGCAACATCGTCTACAGCGTCGTGCAGGACAAGACCGGCGCCATCTGGTTCGGTACCAGCAACGGCGTCTCGCGCTGGGACGGCAAGGCCTTCAAGAACGTCGGCATGGCCGAGGGCCTGCTGGAGAAGAACGTCTACGCGCTGGCCGTCGCCCCCAACGGCGACGTCTGGGCCGGCACGCGCAAGGGCGTGGCGCGCATCACGCGCTGACCCCGCAACGCACGACAACAGGAAGCACCCATGGGCCTCAACCTCACCGCCGCCGGCCTTGCCGTGATCGGCCTCGGCGCCGCGCTCGCCGGTTCCTACCAGCTCGGTCGCAGCGCCGCGCCCGCCGCCGCCGTGGCCGCGGCGGCGCCGGCGGCGGTGGCCGCCAGCGGCCCGCAGACGCAGGGCAAGGTCGGCGCCGATCCGTCGCAGAAGTTCACCCACTTCCGCGTCGGCAACAAGAACGTCAAGCGCATCTTCGTCGACGGCGACACGGTGTGGGTCGGCACCTCGGGCGGCGCGGTGCGCTACGACACGAAGACCGACGAGTACAAGCTCTACGACACGAAGAGCGGCCTGCTGTCCAACGGCGTCTTCTACGTCGGCCGCATCGGCGAGCGCATCGGCGTCGGCACCTACGGCGGCGGCCTCGCGCTGCTCGACGCCGCGACGCAGAAGTGGGACACCTACAACGTGCCCGAGGGCCTGGGCGACGCCTTCGTCTACGACGTGCTGAAGGCGAAGAACGGCGACCTCTGGATCGCCACCTGGTCGGGCGTGAACCGCATCAAGGGCGGCGACCTGAAGGACCGCTCGAAGTGGGAACTGCACACGGTGGAAAGCACCAAGGGCGGCCTGCCGAACGACTGGGTCTACGGCCTGGCCGAAGGCCAGAACGGCGACATCTGGCTCGGCACCGAAGGCGGCCTGGCGCTCTACAAGGAAGGCGGCTGGACGAACTGGAACCATGCCAAGGGCCTGGGCGCGCCGTACGAGCGGGTGAAGGACCACATCGACTTCAAGACCGACCCCGCCAAGGTCTCCGAGCACCACGCGAAGCAGAAGCAGGAGATGGGGCTGCAGAAGGTGGACGTCGCGTACAACCCGAACTACATCGTCGCGCTCGCGGTCGATGCGCAGGGCGTGGTCTGGACCGGCACCTGGGGCGGCGGCCTGTCGCGCTACGACGGCAAGGCCTGGAAGCATTACACCGTGACCGAAGGGCTGCCCGGCAACCACGTCTTCATGCTCAACATCGACGCCAAGGGGCAGCTCTGGGTGGGCACCAACAACGGCCTCGCGCGCTTCAAGGGCGAGGGCGGCTTCGAGGTCATGACGACCGCCGACGGCCTCTTCAACAACACCGTGTTCTCGATGGCGACGGCGCGCGACGGCACGCTGTGGATCGGCAGCTTCGGCGGTGTCGCCAAGGTCAAGCCTTCGTGAGACAGTGACGGCCCGCAAATGGACTGGCCGAAACACCCGCCGATGGAACGATCGCTGCTGCATGGGCTGGACGCCTCGGCGTCGGGCGCGCTGCTGTCGCGCCTGCTCGCGATCGCCGACGACGCCGTCATCGTCGCCGACGACCGGCAGCGCATCGTGCTCTTCAACGAGGGCGCCGAACGCTGCTTCGGCTGGCGCCAGGCCGACGTGCTGGGGCAGCCGGTCGACATGCTGCTGCCGCCCGGCACCGCCGAGCGGCATGCCGCGCACATGCGCGAGTTCGCCGCCTCGCCGCGCGCGGCGCGCCGCATGGGCGAGCGGCGCGACCTCAACGGCCGGCGCCACGACGGCACGCTGTTCGACGCCGAGGCGTCGATCTCGCACGTCGAGATCGACGGCCGCACCTACTTCACCGCGATCCTGCGCGACGTCTCCGAGGAACGGCGCGCCGAGCGTGCGCTCGTCGACAGCGAGGCGCGCTTCCGCGGCCTGGCGGCGGCGGCGCCGGTGGGCATCTGGCAGGCCGACGTCGACGGCGGCTGCCGCTACGTCAACGAACGCTGGAGCCAGATCGCCGGCATGAGCCTGGCCGAGGCCGCCGGCCAGGGCTGGCTGCGCGCCGTGCACCCGGCCGACCGCGCGCGCGTCAGCCAGGCCTGGGCCGACGCGCTGGGCGGCGGCGCCGCGTTCATGCAGCGCTTCCGCTTCCTGCGCCCCGACGGCAGCGAGTCCTGGGTCATCGGCAACGCCGTCGCCAGCCAGGGCGCCGACGGCCGCCGCAACGGCCACATCGGCACTGTCACCGACGTCACCGAGAGCCACCACCAGAGCCAGGCGCTCGAACGCGCGAAGTCCGAGGCCGAGGCCGCGGCACGCGCGAAGAGCCTGTTCCTGGCCAACATGAGCCACGAGATCCGCACGCCGCTGAACGCGGTGATCGGCATGACCACGCTCTTGCTGGACACGCCGATGAGCGAGGACCAGCGCGACTTCGCCCGCACCATCCGCGCCAGCGGCGAGAACCTGCTGGAGATCATCAACGACATCCTCGACTTCTCGAAGGCCGACGTCGGCAAGCTCGAGATCGAGCAGCGCCCCTTCGACCTGCGGCGCTGCATCGAGGAGTCGCTCGACCTCGTCACGCCGCGCGCGCTGGAGAAGGGCCTGAACCTCGCCTACCTGATCGAGGAAGGCACGCCGGAGGCGCTGGTCGGCGACCCGACGCGCGTGCGCCAGGTGCTTGTGAACCTGCTTTCCAACGCCGTCAAGTTCACGCACCAGGGCGAGGTCTTCGTCAACGTCGACAGCGAAACGATCGACGCCGAGACGCAGCGCCTGCACTTCGCTGTCAAGGACACCGGCATCGGCATCGCCGCCGACCAGATGCCGCTGCTGTTCCAGAGCTTCACGCAGGTCGACCCGTCGACGACGCGCAAGTACGGCGGCACCGGCCTGGGCCTGGCGATCAGCCAGCGCCTGGCCGAACTGATGGGCGGCAGCGTCTCGGTCGACAGCGAGCCCGGCCGCGGCTCGGTGTTCAAGATCAGCGTGCCGATGCGCGTGTCGGCCGCGTCGGAGACGGCCGAGTACCTGCAGCGCGACGCGCCGGCGTTGCTGGGCAAGCGCGTGCTGATCGTCGACGACAACCTCACCAACCGTCGCATCGTCACGCAGCTCGCGCTGCGCTGGGGCATGCGGCCGAGCACGCTGCCGTCGGCGCTGGAGGCGCTGGACCGCATCCGCCACGGCGAGCCGTACGACGTGGCGGTGCTCGACATGAGCATGCCCGAGATGGACGGCCTGGACCTCGCGATGGAGATCCGCCGCCGCCGCAACGCGCAGGAGCTGCCGATCCTGCTGCTCACCTCGCTCGGCCAGCGCCAGGCGCTGGCGGACGGGCGCACCGTCGATCTCGCCGCCTGCCTGGCCAAGCCGATCAAGGCGGCGCAGCTGTTCAGCACGCTGGTGGCGGTGCTCGGCGGTGCCGTGCCCGGCCACGGCGCGCCGGTGCCGGCGAGCCCGGCGCCGCGCGGCAGCGGCGAGGCGCTGCGCGTGCTGGTGGCGGAAGACAACGCGATCAACCAGCACGTCACGCGGCGGCTGCTGCAGCACCTGGGCCACGAATCCGAAGTGGTCGCGAACGGCCGCGAGGCGCTGGAGGCGGTGGCGCGGCGCAGCTTCGACGTCGTGCTGATGGACATCCAGATGCCCGAGATGGACGGCGTCGAGGCGGCGCGCCACATCGTGCGCCGGCGCGGGCCCGAAGGCCTGCCGCGCATCGTCGCGATGACCGCCAACGCGATGCCTGGCGACCGCGAGCTCTACCTCGCCGCCGGCATGGACGGCTACCTAGCCAAGCCGGTGGAACTGGCCGGCCTGGCGCAGGTGCTGACGCAGGCCGCCACGCTGGCGCGCCAGCGCATCGAGGCGGCACAGGAGGCCGTGCTCGACCACGGCCGCCTCGAGCACCTGCGCGCCCTGCAGGACGACACCCAGCCCAGCCTCGTGCGCGAGCTGATCGACATGTTCAGCGCCGACTCCGCCGGCCACGTGCGGCGCATCGCCGAAGCCCACGCGCACGGCGACGCCGACCAGCTGCGCACGCTGGCGCACCGATTCCTTTCGGCCACGCAGAACATCGGCGCGGCGCGCCTGTCCGACCTGTGCGCGCAGGTCGAGAACCTGGCCCGCAGCGGCCGCCTGGATGAGGCGGCTCCCGCCATTGCGCGCCTCGAAGCCGAACGCGGTCGCGCACTGGCCGCGCTGGCCGTCGTGCGGATGAGGGTCTGATTGGATGGTGGCTTGCGGCACGTTGTGGACGTTCGCTGTGCGCGCGTGCCCAGGCCGCTGCGGCAGGTCGCCAGCGGTGCCCGCGTTCTCCGGGCCACGCTCGCGGGGCACTGGCTTGTGTTCGGCACCGTCGCCTCTTCAACCCCGCCGTGCCGCGCCACGTTCCGGCTCGACCGCGAATGGTCCCTGCGCCCGCGGGCACCACTGCCGCCCTGCAACCCCCACGGTGGCGTGCCGCCAGGTGGCACGCCACCCGGGTGGCAGGGTCGGGGGTTCGGGGGTGCGATCGCAGGGTCCATTCGCGGTCGCGACGCCGCTGGCAAGCGAAGAAGGTGTTGAAGAGGCACGGCGAGCGCACAACGAGCGGCGCCCCGCGAGCGTGGCCCGGAGAGCGCACCCCCGGACCCCCGGCCACGCTGAACGCGACGCACGCGCGAACAAACGAACGGCTGCAACGTGCCGCGACCGGATATCGCCATGACCCATCGCATCACGCGTCGCGACAGCCTGGCCGTGGCCGCCGGCGTGTTGATGCTGCCCGTGGCGGCGCACGGGCTGCAGCGAACCGACGCGCATCTCTTCGGGTCGCCGGTCGAGCTGTGGATGCCGGCGCAGGCCCAGACCGAACGTGCCGCCGCGTGGCGCGAACTGGAGGGCATCCACCGGCGCTGGAACGCGTGGAAGCCCGGTGACCTGACGGCGCTGAACGCGGCCTTCGCGGCTGGCCGCAGCGCGCGCGTCGAGCCGGTGCTGGCGGGCGTGGTCCGCGCTGCCGCGGCGCTGGAATCGGCATCGTTGGGCTTCTTCAACCCGGCGATCGGCGGGCTCGTTGGCGCCTGGGGGTTTCACGACGACGTGCTCGCCGCCGGCACGAAGCCGACGCGGCGCGTGGTCGAGCGGCGGCTCGCCGCGCGGCCGAGCCTGGCGCAGGTCGAGTGGCGTGGCGGCGAGGCGTTCAGCCGCAACCCGGCGCTGCAACTCGACCTCGGCGCGTATGCGAAGGGCGTGGCCATCGACCGCTGCCTCGCGCAACTGCGCCGGCGCGGTGTGCACGACGCGCTCTTGAACCTGGGCGGCAATCTCGCCGCGATGGGGCAGGTGGACGGTCGCCCGTGGCGCATCGGCATCCGCGACCCGCACGGCCCCGGGCTCGTCGCCACGCTGGAGACGCGCGGCGAGGCCGTCGTCACCTCCGGCAGCTACGAACGCTGGCGCCTGCTGGACGGCGAGCGCTGCACGCACATCCTCGACCCGCAGACCGGCGAGCCGGCGCGCGGCATCGTCAGCGTCACCGTCGTGCACCCGTCGGCCGCACTCGCCGATGCCGCGGCCACCGCGCTGCTGGTGGCCGGGCCGGCGCGCTGGCGCCGCGTGGCCGAGCGCATGGGCGTCGATCAGGTGCTGGTGGTCGACCGCCACGGCCGGCTCGACGCCACGCCGCGCCTCACACCGCGCCTGCAGCGGCCGGCCTGAGCGCCCCGGGTCTTCGCCCGGGCCGGCGCGGCCGCGTGCGTTCCGTCACAGGGGCCTGCTCCGGCCCGGGGCCAGCCGGCCGATATGGCCCCCATGGGACTCGAGAAACTGGCCATCGGCATGGCCTTCGCGTTGACGCTGCCTGCCGCGCAGGCGCAGGGCAGCACGGTCTGGGCCTGCGCCTTGTCTGACGACCTGGTGCGGCTGCATTGCGCCGCCGGCGACGGTGCCACGCCGCAGGCGGCGACGGTGGCCGTCAACGGCACCGCCTTTCCGCTCGACCCGCGGCGGCACTGGGTGGTCGACCTCTGGAGCCCGCCGACGGAGATCGAGTTCGTCGAACGGCTCGCGCGGGCGACGATCTGCTACCGCACGCCCGGCTGCACGGTGACCGTGGACGCGCCGTCGCTCGCCACGGCGCGCGTCTCGGCGCGCGCGCGCTGACGCGTCAGAGCAGTTCCTGCGGCACGTTGCCGCCGTTCTCGGCGATCTTGGCGAGCACGGTCTTGTGCAGCCACATGTTCATCTGCGCCGAATCGCCCATCTTGTCGGCCGGGCAGCCGAGTTCGGTGGCGAGCTCCTTGCGCGCGGCCAGGCTGCTGTCCATGCCCAGCAGCTTCATCAGGTCGACGATCGACACCTTCCAGTTCAGCGGCTGACCGGCGCTCTTGGCCAGCCCCTCGAGCTTGGCGACGACGTCGACCGAGGACATCGGCACCACCGCCGGTGGCGCGGCGCTCGGGGCGGCCTCGGCCGGCGCGGGTGCCGGGGCGGCGGCGGGCGCGTCCTTGAAGCCGAGCTTCTGCAGGATCGTGTTGAACAGTCCCATGGTCTTCTCCTGTTGTCGAACGTGCGGGGCCGCGAACGGCGCCGCGAGCTTACTGCACGGCCGTGGCACGATCGCGACCGTTCCTGACCCTCAGCGAGACCCCCGATGGAAGCCCTTGTCATCCACGCCGCCGGCGACCTGCGCGTCGAAGACCTGCCGACGCCCGAACTCGGCGCCGGCCAGATTGCCGTGCGCGTGCGCTGCGGCGGCATCTGCGGTTCCGACCTTCACTACTACCAGCACGGCGGCTTCGGCACCATCCGCGTGAAGGAGCCGATGGTGCTCGGCCACGAGGTGGCCGGCGTCATCACCGCTTTGGGCGCCGGCACCACCGGCTTCGCCGCCGGCGAGCGCGTCGCCATCAGCCCCAGCCGACCCTGCGGCGCCTGCCGCTTCTGCCAGATGGGCCTGCAGAACCACTGCCTGGACATGCGCTACTACGGCAGCGCGATGCGCACGCCGCACGTGCAGGGTGCGTTCCGCCAGGAGATCGTCATCGAGCCGCACCAGGCCCACAAGCTCGCCGACCACGTGAGCGACGCCGAAGGCGCGATGGCCGAACCGCTGTCGGTGGCGCTGCACGCCGTGAACCGCGCCGGGCCGCTGCTGGGCAAGCGCGTGCTCGTCACCGGCTGCGGGCCGATCGGCGCCATGCTCGTCATCGCGGCGCGGCGTGCCGGCGCGACGCAGATCGTCGCCACCGACATCAGCGCCTTCACGCTGCGCAAGGCGCTCGCAGTGGGTGCCGACGAGGCGGTGGACGTCGCCGCCGCGCCCGACGCGCTGGCCCGCTTCACGGCCGACAAGGGTCACTTCGACGTGCTGTTCGAAGCCAGTGGCAACGAACGCGCCCTGCGCGGTGCGCTCGACGCGCTGCGCCCGCGCGGCGTGCTGGTGCAGGTGGGGCTGGGCGGCGAGATGACGCTGCCGCTGAACACCATCGTCGCGAAGGAGTTCGACCTGCGCGGTGCGTTCCGCTTCCACGAGGAGTTCGCCACCGCGGTGGCGTTGCTCAACGGCCGCCTCGTCGACCTGAAGCCGCTGGTCAGCGCCACGCTGCCCTACCGCGACGCCGGCCGCGCCTTCGCGCTCGCGGCCGACCGCACGCAGGCGATGAAGGTGATCCTCAGCTTCGATTGAGCCCGCGCGTGCGACGCCGGAAGGCGTTGCACGGCTGGCGACGGCCCGAGCCCGATTTCCCGGGCGAGGGCTGACGCGCCGCCGCGCGGCGCCGCCGGCGAACAACGCCGCCGCCACCAGCGCCAGCGAGGTGGGTTCGGGCACCGTGCCGATGCGTTCCACCGTCACGTCCAGGCGCAGGTTGTCGAGCAGCCAGGCCGATGCCGGCAGTTCGTCGCGGCCGGTCGACACGAGGCGCAGCTCGAAGGGGCCGGTGAGGTCCTGTGCGCTGAGCCCGGCGTTGTAGTCGTAGCGCTGGTTCATGGTCTGGCCGACGAGGCTGCCGCCGATCAGCGCGTTCGTGAAGCCGTCCAGGCTGCTGTAGACGGCGAAGTTCGTCGGTCCGGACTGCGGATCGGTCCCCAGGCCCTGGAACGTGAAGCTGTTGATGTCGAAGCGCCAGCCGGCCTCGGCGGTGACGCTGAAGCTGAGCGTGGTGCTGCCAAAGCCGCCGCAGGCGAAGTCGTTCGTGACGCCGAGGTCGGTGTTCCAGCAGATGCCGCCCCAGGGGTTGACGAGTTCGGCCCGGCTGGCCTGCAGGTGCGCCGGCGTCGCGCCGGCGGCGAGGATGTCGCCCCAGAAGTCCTGGAAGTCGTAGACGACGGCGTCGGCGTGGGCGGTGCCGGCCAGCGCGAGCAGCGCGGCGGCAAGGGGGTGGCGGAACGTCATGGCGGACTCGCTTTCGTGGATGACGGCGCCACCTTATCGAGGCCGGCGTTACGGCCGCGTTAGCGGGGCGCGGGCCACAATCGGTGCGTGACCGCACCCGATTTCGACGCCGCCACGGCCGCCTTCCTGGAAGGCCTGCAGGCGCAGCAGGCCGGCCGCCTCGACGACGCCGAGCGGCACTACCGCCGTTCCCTGCAGCACCTGCCGGGGCGGCCGTCGACGCTGGTGAACCTGGCCGCCACGCTGCTGGCGCGGCAGCGTGCGGCCGAGGCGCTGCCGCTGCTGGACGAGGCGCTCGCCGCCGAGCCCGGCAACGCCGACGCCTGGTACCAGCGTTGCGGCGCGCTCGGGCAGCTGAACCGCCTGGACGAAGCGCTCGCCAGCATCGAGCGCTGCCTGGCGGTCGCCGCCGAGGCCGGCGCGGCCTGGTCGCGCCGCGGCGGCCTGCTGAAGGACCTGGGCCGTCCGGCCGAGGCCGTGGCCGCGCTGCGGCGCGCCGTCGAACTCGGCGCCGACGTCGAGATGAATCGCTACCTGCTCGCCAGCCTCACCGGCGAGGCGGTGCCGCCGCGCCCGCCGGCCGGCTACGTGCAGGCGCTGTTCGACAGCTACGCCGGCGACTTCGACGAGCACCTCGTCGAGCGCCTGCAGTACCGCGCGCCCGAACTCCTGCTGCAGGCGCTGCCGCGTGCCGCCTTCGGCGCCGCGCTCGATCTCGGCTGCGGCACCGGCGTTGCCGGCCGGCTGCTGCGGCCGCGCGTGCAGGCGCTGGCGGGCGTCGACCTGTCGGCCGGCATGCTGGCGCAAGCGCGCGCACATGGCGTCTACGACACGCTGCACCAGGCCGACCTCGTTGCCCACCTGGAGGCCACGCCGGAGCGCTTCGACCTCGTCTTCGCGGCCGACGTGTTCATCTACCTCGGCGACCTGGCGGCGGTGTTCGCCGGCGTGCGGCGCGTGCTGCGGCCGGGCGGCGTGTTCGCGTTCAGCGTCGAGGCCGCGGACGATGCGGTCGACTTCGAACTGCGGCCGAGCTCGCGCTACGCGCAGTCGGCGCGCTACCTGCGTGCGCTCGCGGCCGCGCACGGCCTGCACGTGCAGGCGCTGCGCCGGGACACGCTGCGCCTGGACCAGCGCCAGCCGGTGGCGGGCTGGCTGGCAGTGATGACGGCGCCCTGACGCGCCGGGTTCAGTCGCCTTCGGCGGCCGCTGCCGGCGCGCCGACCACGCCGTCGGCCGCGAGCCATTCGATCTCGGCCTCGCCGTAGCCCAGCCCGCGCAGCAGCGCGTGCGTGTGCTCGCCCAGCGCCGGTGGCGGCGTGCGCAGCGGCGGGCGCCGGCCGCCCAGCGTCAACGGCAGCAGCGCGGCGCGCGTCTCGACGGCATGGCCGGCGCCGCTGGCGTCGACCGGCACGGTCACCGGCGCCAGGCCGCCGGTGGCGGCGAGGTGCGGGTCGTCGAACAGGTCCTGCGGCCGCGTGATCGGCGCGAAGGGCAGGGCGTTCGCCTCGAAGCGCGCCGCCAGTTCGGCAGCGGCGTGGCCGGCCAGGCGCTCGCGCAGCAGTGGCATCAGCCAGTCGCGGGCGCGCACGCGGTCGTTGTTGGTGGCCAGGCGCGCGTCGGCCTTCAGGTCGTCGAAACCGAAGGCTTCGCAGAAGCTTGCCCACTGCGTGTCGGACACGACGGCCAGGAAGATCTGCTCGCCGCCGGCGACGGTGAAGACGTCGTAGATGCCCCAGGCCGAGATGCGCGCCGGCATCGGCGCCGCCGGCTGGCCGGTGACGGCGAACTGCATCATGTGCTGCGCCACCAGCAGCACGTTGTTCTCGAACAGCGCGCTCTGCACTGCCTGGCCGCGGCCGGTGGCGTGGCGCTGCTGCAGCGCGGCGAGCACGCCGATGGCGCCGAACATGCCGCCCATGATGTCGTTGACGCTGGTGCCGGCGCGCAGTGGGTCGCCCGGCCGGCCGGTCATGTAGGCCAGGCCGCCCATCATCTGCACCACCTCGTCGAGGGCGGTGCGCTGCTCGTAGGGGCCGGGCAGGAAGCCCTTGTGGCTGACGCCGATGAGGCGCGGGTTCAGCTTCGACAGCGTGGCGTACGAGAGGCCCAGCGCCTCCATCGTGCCGGCCTTGAAGTTCTCGCTGAAGACGTCGGCACCGGCGACGAGCTTCAGCACGATCTCGCGCCCGCGCGGGTCCTTCGCGTTCACCGCCAGGCTCTTCTTGTTGCGGTTGAAGAGCGCGAAGAAGCCGGCGCCGGAGCCGAGCAGGCGGCGCGTGTTGTCGCCCGCCAGCGGCTCGACTTTGATGACCTCGGCGCCGAGGTCGGCGAGGATCATCCCGCAGGTCGGGCCCATCACCATGTGCGTGAACTCGACGACCTTCAGGCCGGCGAGCGGCAGCCGGGTATCGGCGGTGTCGGGCAGGGTGGTCATGGCGGGCGGCGCGGTGCGGCAGGATTATCGGCCGCTATGCTGGCGGCAGGAGGGTTCCACCATCATGCAAGGCTGCGCCTACGTCGACGGCACTTTCATCACCCCGGAAGACGCGAAGATCTCGATCTTCGACTGGGGCTTCCTGCACAGCGACGCCACCTACGACGTCGCCCACGTCTGGCAGGGCCGCTTCTTCCGGCTCGACGACCACCTGGCGCGCTTCGAGGCCAGCCTGGCCGCGCTGCACCTGGACCCCGGCCTGGACCGCGCCGGCATGCGCGAGGTGATGCACGAGTGCGTGCGCCGTGCCGGCCTGAAGGACGCGTACGTCGAGGTGCTGTGCACGCGCGGCCGGCCGGCGCCGGGCTCGCGTGACCCGCGCACCTGCACGAACCGCTTCATGGCCTTCGCGATCCCGTTCGTCTGGATCGCCGACCCCGCCAAGCAGCGCGCCGGCATCGACATGATTGTCGGCACGCCGCAGCGCATCCCCGCGTCGAGCGTGGACCCGCGGGTCAAGAACTACCACTGGCTGGACTTCGTGCTCGGCCTCTTCGAGGCCTACGGCCGCGGCGGCGAGACGGTGGTGCTGACCGACGGCGCCGGCCACCTGACCGAAGGGCCGGGCTTCAACGTCTTCGTCGTCAAGGACGGCGTCGTCGCCACGCCGGCAGCGGGCGTGCTCGAAGGCGTGTCGCGCCGCACCGTCATCGAACTGGCGCGCGCCGCCGGCCTGCCGGTGCAGGTGCGTGCGGTGGCGGTGGACGAACTGCGCGGCGCCGACGAGGTGTTCCTGTCCAGCACCGGCGGCGGCGTGATCCCGATCCACAGCGTGGACGGCGTGCCGGTGGCCGGCCGCGCGCGCGGCAGCTTCGGCCCGGTGAGCGAACGGCTGCAGGCCGCCTACTGGGCGCTGCACGACGACCCGCGCTACGGCGAGCCGGTGCGCTACTGAGGGCGCGCGCTACTGGCGCGGGATCGTCAGCGGCGTGGGCGCGTCGCTTTCGGCGTCGGCACCGAGCCAGGCACCGGTGAGCGCGAGCACGATCGTCACGACGACGACCCAGGCCCATCGGGAACGGTAGTCCATGGCGGCCTCCCTGCACGCAGCGCGCGGCATGCGCATGTCTGACGATAGGAGACCTGGGCGGCGAAGGCGAGTTCCGTTGCAATTGCTCGCGTGCGCGCCGCGTTCCTTCACACGGCGGAGGCCGTCGCCGGCCGCGCGCCGAGTTGTGCCGACAGTTCGGCGGCGCAGCGCCGCAGCGCCTGCGCCGCCGCGCCCTGCGGGCCGACGTCGAAGCTGGCGGTGGGGCCGATGGAGGTCAGCGCCAGCACCAGCGTGGCGCCTGCGAACACCGGTGCGGCCACGCCCGCCAGCCCCGGCACCGCGGTGTCGACGACATGGCTGACGCCTTCGGCGCGCACGCGTGCGAGTTCGCGCTCGAAGGCGGCGTCCAGGCGCGTGCCGCCGTCGGCGGCTTCGACCACCGACCTCGGCAAGTGGGCGGCGAAGAGGCGGCCCGACGCCGTGCCGCGCACGCTCATCACCGCGCCGTGGCGCATGGCCACGTGCACGGCCGACGGCGCTTCCTCGGTGCGCACGATGGTCGGCCCGCGGTCGCCCCAGACCGTGATGGCGACCGACTGGCCGAGCGTGCGGGCCAGCTCCGGCAGCCGCTCGGCGGCCAGGCGCACGGGGTCGAACTGCTGCAGGCTGATGAGGCCCAGCTGCATCGCCAGCGGCCCCAGGCCGTAGTGGCCGCTGGCCGCGTCCTGCACGATCAGCCCCAGCTTGCCGAAGCTCACCAGGTAGGGGTGCGCCTTCGGCGGCGTCATCGCGGCGGCCTGCGCCAGGTCTTTCAGCGCCATCGGCCGGCCGGCGGCGGCCAACGCCAGCAGCAGCCGGCCGCCCACTTCCACACTCTGGATGCCACGCTGGCTCATCGGGTCGGGTTTTCCACTAAAGCGAACTGATTAGACATTAGCAAACTCTCTGTCTATCATCAAGTCCTGCGTCCAACCCAGATCGACTCATGAGCACCAAAGCATTCGCCAGCCAGGCCGACCTCGAAGAAAAGAAGGTCAGCTTCACGAAGCTGTCCGAGCACGCCTACGCGTACACCGCCGAGGGCGACCCCAACACCGGCATCGTCATCGGCGACGACGCGGTGATGGTCATCGACACCCAGGCCACGCCGGTGATGGCGGCCGACGTCATTCGCCGCATCCGCGAGGTGACCGACAAGCCCATCAAGTACGTGGTGCTGAGCCACTACCACGCGGTGCGCGTGCTCGGCGCCTCGGCCTACCAGCCCGAGCACGTGATCGCCAGCGAGGACACGCTCTCGCTCATCAAGGAGCGTGGCGAGCAGGACAAGGCGAGCGAGATCGGCCGCTTCCCGCGCCTGTTCCGCGCCGTCGAGAGCGTGCCGCCGGGGCTGACCTGGCCGACGCTCACCTTCACCGGCAAGATGACGCTCTGGCTCGGCAAGCTCGAAGTGCAGCTGCTGCAGCTGGGCCGCGGCCACACGAAGGGCGACACCGTGGTCTGGCTGCCGTCCGAGCGCATCCTCTTCAGCGGCGACCTCGTCGAGTTCGACGCCACGCCGTACGCCGGCGACGCCTACTTCACCGACTGGCCGCAGACGCTGGACAACGTCGCCGCGCTGAAGCCCGCCAAGCTGGTGCCCGGCCGCGGCGCCGCGCTGCAGAACGAGGCCGAGGTGGCCGCCGGCCTGGCCGGCACGCGCAGCTTCATCGCCGACGTGTTCGCCTCCGTGAAGGCGGGCGCGGCCGCCGGCAAGGACCTGAAGACCGTCTACCGCGAGACGATGGCCGCGGTGCGGCCGAAGTACGGGCACTGGGTGATCTTCGACCACTGCATGCCCTTCGACGTGACGCGCGCCTACGACGAGGCCACCGCGCACCGCGACCCCCGCATCTGGACCGCCGAGCGCGACGTCGAGATGTGGAAGGCCCTCGAGTCCTGACCGCCCGAACACCCAAGGAGCCGCGATGAACATCCAGCGCATCCACCACGTTGCCTACCGCTGCAAGGACGCCAAGAAGACCGTCGAGTGGTACCGCGACCACCTCGGCATGGACTTCGTGCTCGCGATCGCCGAAGACCAGGTGCCGTCCACGCACGCGCCCGACCCGTACATGCACGTCTTCCTGGACGCCGGCAACGGCAACGTGCTCGCCTTCTTCGAGCTGCCGAACTCGCCCGAGATGGGCCGCGACGGCAACACGCCCGACTGGGTGCAGCACATCGCCTTCAAGGTCGGCAGCCTCGCCGACCTGGAAGAGACGAAGGCGCGGCTCGAAAAGGCCGGCATCCCGGTGGTCGGCATCACCGACCACACGATCTTCAAGTCGATCTACTTCTTCGACCCCAACGGCCACCGCCTCGAGCTCGCCTGCGACACCGCCACTGTCGAGATGAACCAGAAGCTCGACGCCGTGAAGTGGGACATGCTGGAAGAGTGGAGCCGCACCCGCCGCGCGCCCAAGCACGCGGCCTGGATGCACGAGAAGGAATTCGCCGCCTGAGTGCGGCCCGAAGGCGCCGCCCGATGCTGCAGACCTACACCTACCCGCGCTACGACTACGTCCAGAGCGCCGAGCAGAAGTCCGCTGCGCCCGAGCGCCACCCGGTGCTGATCGTCGGCGCCGGGCCGATCGGCCTGACGATGGCACTGGACCTCGCCGCGCGCGGCGTGCGCAGCGTGATCGTCGACGACAACAACACCGTCAGCATCGGCTCGCGCGCAGTCTGCTACGCGAAGCGGCCGCTCGAGATCTGGGACCGCCTGGGCGTCGCGGAGGCGCTCGTCGAGCGTGGCGTGCGCTGGCAGGTCGGCAAGGTCTTCTTCGACGAGGACCTGGTCTACCAGTTCGACCTGCTGCCCGAGCCGGCGCACCGCATGCCGGCGATGATCAACCTGCAGCAGTACTACCTGGAAGAAGCGCTGGTCGAGGCCTGCACGCGCCACCCGCTCGTCGACCTGCGTTGGAAGCACCGCGTGCTGGGGCTGGCACAGCAGGCCGACCACGCCGTGCTCACGGTCGAGACGCCGGACGGCATCTTCAAGACCGAGGCGCAGTGGGTCGTCGCCTGCGACGGCGCCAACAGCGACGTGCGGCGCATGGTGGGCGCCCAGTTCACCGGCCAGTTCTTCCAGGACCGCTTCCTCATCGCCGACGTCGTGATGAAGGCGCAGTTCCCGACCGAGCGCTGGTTCTGGTTCGACCCGCCGTTCCACCGCGGCCAGAGCGTGCTGCTGCACAAGGAGTGCGACAACGTCTGGCGCATCGACTTCCAGCTCGGCTGGGGCGCCGACCCCGAGGAAGAGAAGAAGCCCGAGAAGGTGATCCCGCGCATCCAGGCGATGCTCGGCCCGCAGGCCGAGTTCGAGCTCGAATGGGTCTCGGTCTACCAGTTCGCGTGCCGCCGCATCGACAAGTTCCGCTACGGCCGCGTGCTCTTCGCCGGCGACGCCGCGCACCAGGTCTCGCCGTTCGGCGCGCGCGGCGCCAACACCGGCGTGCAGGACTGCGACAACCTGGCCTGGAAGCTGGCGCTGGTGCTGCAGGGTGCGGCGCCCGAGCGCCTGGTCGACAGCTACCACGACGAGCGCGCCTTCGCGGCCGACGACAACCTGCGCGCCAGCACGCGCAGCACCGACTTCATCACGCCGAAGAGCCGCGCCAGCCTGCGCCTGCGCAACGCCGTGCTCGAGCTGGCCGAGACCGAGCCCTTTGCGCGGCCGCTCGTCAACAGCGGCCGGCTGTCGACTCCCACGCCCTACGTCGACTCGTCGCTCAACACGCCCGACGAGGACGCCTTCGCCGGCCGCATGGCGCCCGGCACGAACGCCGCCGATGCGCCGGTGCAGGTCGCCGGCAAGCCCGGCTGGCTGCTGAACCAGCTGGGCGGCGGCTTCGTGCTGCTCAGCTTCGGGCCGGCGCCGGTGGCCGAGGTGCGCAGCGGCGCGGTGACCGCCCGCGTGCTCGAGGTCGGCCGCGATCTCGTCGACGAAGCCGGCACGCTGACCGAGCGCTACGACGGCCGCCCCGGCACGGTGTACCTGATCCGCCCCGACCAGCACGTGGCGGCACGCTGGCGCCGTTTCGACGCCGCGAAGATCGACGCCGCGCTGGCGCGCTGCCTTCAGGCCTGAGAGACTGACGCGATGCCGCTGATCCGCGACCCCCACATCCCCGACCCCGACGGCTTCTACGAGGAACTCATCGCGAGCCAGCGCGACCTGCCCGACGAGCAGGCCGACCTGCTGCTGGCCAAGCTGGTGCTGATCCTGGCCAACCACGTCGGCGACCGCGCCGTGCTGAGCGAGGCGATCGGGCTCGCGCGCGCCAACACCGTCAAGGCCGGCGCCGCATGAACGGGCTCGACGACACCCACGACCCGGCGCTGCGCAGCTGGGTGCCGTCGGCCAACGAGCCCGGCACCGACTTCCCGGTGCAGAACCTGCCGTTCGCACGCTTCCGCCGCCGCGGCAGCGACACGCCGTGGCGCGTCGGCGTCGCCATCGGCGACCAGGTGCTGGACCTCAAGCTCGCCACCGTGCAGTGCCCCTGGGGCGACGGCGTTCACGACCTATTGGAGCCGCTGGCGCAGGGCGACCTCAACGCCTTCATCGCGCTCGGCCGGCCGGCCTGGCGCACGGTGCGGCAGGCGCTGTCGATGGCGCTCGCCGAAGGCAGCGACCAGGGCCCGTTCCTCGAACTCTGCCTGGTGCCGCAGCGCCTGGTCGAGTACGCGATGCCGTGCTTCATCCACGACTACACCGACTTCTACACCGGCATCCACCACGCGATGGCGGTCGGCAAGCTGATGCGGCCCGACAACCCGCTGCTGCCCAACTACAAGTGGGTGCCCATCGGCTACCACGGCCGGGCGTCGAGCATCAGCCTGGGCGGCACCGTCAAGCGCCCCAGCGGCCAGGTGCGCGCCGCGACCGGCGCCGACCCCGTCTACGGCCCGAGCCGGCGGCTCGACTACGAGCTCGAGCTCGGCGCCATCGTCGGCCCGGGCAATGCGCCGGGCGAGCCGGTCCCGATGGCGGCCGCCGAAGACCAGCTGTTCGGCCTGGTGCTGCTGAACGACTGGTCGGCGCGCGACCTGCAGGCCTGGGAATACCAACCGCTCGGCCCGTTCCTCGCGAAGAACTTCGCGACCCACATCTCGCCGTGGATCGTCACGATGGACGCGCTGGCGCCGTACCGCCGCCCTTTCGTGCGCGTGGCCGGCGACCCGGCGCCGCTGCCGTACCTGGACTCGGAATTCAACCGCGCCGCCGGCGCGCTCGACATCCGGCTCGAGGTCGGGCTGAAGACGGCGGCGATGAAGAGCGCCGTGCGCGTGTCGCACTCGAACGCCCTCGACGCTTACTGGACGCTGGCGCAGCTCGTCGCCCACCACACCTGCAACGGCTGCAACCTGCAGCCCGGCGACCTGCTGGGCACGGGCACGCTGTCGGGGCCGGCGCCGGGGCAGGGCGGTTCGCTGCTGGAGCTGACCGCCGGCGGGCGCGAGCCGCTGACGCTGCCCAACGGCGAGACCCGCAGCTTCCTGGAGGACGGCGACACCGTCGTGCTGCGCGCCCGTTGCGAGGCGCCGGGCGCCGCGCCGCTGGGCTTCGGCACGCTGGCGGGCACGGTCGTCGGCTGACCGTGGCGTGATGCCGGGCCGGGCCGGGAGGCTGGGCCCGGCGGCCGGATTTCCTGTCCAAGGTCAAGGCGGCGCCGCGGTGCGGGACTTCCAATCCAGTCTCCGCCAGACTGCCCAGCGCGACCGCCATGAACACCGCGACCGACACCCCTACCGCCTTCGAGCACCTGCGCTCGCTGCTCGAACTCGGCGGGCTGCGGCCGCTGCGCCTGATGGCGCGCGAGTTGCTGCCCATCGTGCAGGGCGGCATGGGCGTCGGCGTCTCGGCGCACCGGCT